>JAJZTR010000226.1 GCA_021848775.1 Chloroflexota bacterium
AGGTGGTTCGTTCGTGTATATTCCGCCAGGCGTGAAGGTCGACCTGCCATTACAGGCTTATTTCCGATTGAATATGGCCAACATCGGGCAATTTGAACGGACGATCATCGTTGCTGATGAAGGCTCCCAGGTTCATTATGTTGAAGGATGCACGGCTCCCTCATACACCACCGATTCATTCCATAGCGGTGTCATCGAGATTGTAGTCAAAAAGAATGCCCGCGTGCGCTACACCACCATCCAAAACTGGTCTACCAATGTGTACAACCTGGTAACCCAGCGTGCTTTGGTGGAGGAAGGCGGAACCATGGAGTGGGTTGACTGCAATCTGGGTTCGAAGGTGACCATGAAGTATCCCTCCTGCTATTTGATGGGACCCGGGGCGCGCGGTGAAATTCTCTCGATGGCTTTTGCCGGACCCGGACAATGGCAGGATGCCGGTGGTAAGATCATCCATTTTGCGCCTAACACCAGCAGCAAAATTACTTCCAAATCGATCAGCAAAGGGGGCGGGCGCGCTTCCTATCGCGGGCTGCTTAAAGTATATAAAGGCGCCTACGGTGTACGCTCGAATGTCGTTTGCGATGCACTGCTGCTCGATCCGCAATCCCGTTCCGATACCTACCCATCCATCGAGATCGATGAAGAGGATGTCTCGGTTGGACATGAGGCTTCCGTATCAAAGGTCGGTGAGGAGCAGCTTTTCTACTTGATGAGTCGTGGTCTTAGTGAAGAAGAAGCCACCACCATGGTCGTTTCAGGTTTCATCGAACCTCTGGTGAAAGAATTACCGATGGAATATGCTGTCGAAATGAACCGGCTGATTCAATTGCAAATGGTAGGCTCGATCGGCTAATCCGATGGTCGCCCAGTTCGTTGGGCTGTATTGAAAGGAACACCGCTATATGACTAAGGAAATACCCAGGGTCGTCACCCGCGTACAACGCCGTGATGCTCAAGTCCTCAAAAATTTCAGCTTCACTGCTGAAATGGTTCGGAAGGACAACCTGAGCAAATATTTGCAGAAATTACGGCAGGATGCGTGGGATCTCTACCAATCCCTTCCCATGCCCACCCTGAAGGATGAAGCCTGGCGCCGCACTGATCTGGCCGGAATGCCCTCAGATACTTTTGTGCTGCCGAAGCGTGAAGCCTACATGGATTTGGCTCCGCTGCCGGAAGATTTGATGAGACCGGTAGCCGATCAGGACCACGCCGGGCAGGTTGTCCTGCTACCTGGCGGGTCACAGATCAGTCTGTCAAAGGAATTGGCTGATCAGGGAGTGATCTTCACCGATTTGCGGACGGCCGAGGTGAGGCACCCGGCACTGCTTGAAAAGATCATGGGCAAGGTTGTGAGCGCGAATGAAGGAAAATTCGCAGCAATGGCGACAGCCTTGGCTGATAACGGAATTGTTTTGTATGTACCAGCGGGAGTTACCATCGATCAACCTCTGCACTCCCTCATCTGGGGTCCGGGTGAGCATTTAGCGCACATCTCCCATGTAATGTTGTGGTTGGAACCTGGCGCCGCTGTTACTTATGTACATGAATACGCTTCACCAACCGAGAACAATCCGGCTTTTCACGCCGGGTTGGTTGAAATTCATGTGGGTGACAATGCGAATTTACGCTTTGTCGAACTCCAATCCTGGGGTGAACACATCTGGAATTTCACCCATGAACGGTCTCAGGTAGGGCAGGATGGCCAGCTGGATTGGATCTTCGGGGCGATTGGCGGTAATGTCACCAAAAACTTTGCTGAAATTGACCTGAATGGACGCGGCAGCCTGGGCCGTATGTCGGGATTTTACTTCACCGATGGTAAGCAGCATCTCGATTACGACTCACAGCAAAACCATCGTGCGCCGAACACCACCAGTGATCTGCTGTTCAAAGGTGCGCTCATCGATAGCAGCCGGGTAGTCTGGCAGGGAATGATTTATGTGGCACCAGGCGCGATGAAAACGGACGGTTACCAGGCGAACCGCAACCTGGTTCTAAGCCGGGAAGCTCGCGCAGATTCCATTCCCGGGTTGGAAATTCTAGCGGATGATGTGCGCTGCACGCACGGGGCGACCGTTGGAAAAATCGATGCAGACCAGGTGTTTTACCTGCGTACACGCGGGATTCCCAAGATCGATGCTGAACGACTGATTGTCTCCGGTTTCTTTGATCCAATTATGCAGCGTATTCCATTCGAAGGCGTCCGTGAGCGTTTCCAGATCTCCATAGCCAAGAAAATGGCTGCTTATCACGGCTAAATACCCTTACATCATCAGGCGCTTCTTTCCTCGAAAAGGTCGCTTGTTTGGGTGAATTGCCAGGGGCCCGGTGGAAGGGTCCTGAGCCCGCTGTGATAAAATGAACAAACTGAATTTATATCTACAAGTACGTTGGAGTGTGATGAATGGCAAATATCCCTTTTATGCATCCGCCTGAACCCGAATCGGCTTATGAAGTTGGCGATACCGTGGAAGTGTTTTGCGACCACGATAAAGGCGGCGAGCGTGTTCGGGGATGGCTCAAGGGCATCGTTGTGCAGGTCGATGCCAAGATGGTCGCTGTTCAATTTCGTTCCAACGTTTTCTTAACCGACGGCTGGATGGTGCCCGACCACATTCTTTGGTTTCCACAGAACTCGGGTCATATCCGTTTTCCCCAGAAAAAATCTTCCAAAGCTGAACTAGCCAGCCAGGATTAACGGCTGGCTGAAATTATGGTTGTGAAGGCAGACATCTAATGGATATTCCTCAACCTGCAGGATTCGATGTACAGCGGGTTCGGGGCGATTTTCCCATCCTTGAGCGAGAGATTGCGCCCGGAAAACGCCTGGTCTATCTGGATTCAACGGCAACGTCTCAAAAGCCGCTCAGTGTGATCCATGCCATGGACGATTATTACCGCCGCAGCAATGCGAATATTCATCGAGGCGTACATACCCTGGCTGAAGAAGCGACCGCCCTATATGAAGGTGCTCGTGACCGCATTGCCCGGTTTATCGGAGCGCGAAAATCCCGCGAGGTCATTTTTACCCGCAACACCACTGAATCGATCAACCTGGTCGCGTACAGCTGGGGACGTAAAAATCTCAAGGCTGGCGACCTGGTGATATTAACAGAAATGGAACACCATTCCAACCTGGTGCCCTGGCAGATGCTTGCCCAGGAATTGGATTTGCAGTTGGAATTCATTCCAGTCAATCGGGAAGGTCTATTAGATCTTGATACATACCGGCATCTTCTGACCCTTTCACCAAAGCTGGTGGCGTTCACCCAGATGTCGAATGTTTTGGGAACCATTAACCCCGCCAGGGAAATCATCCGCCTGGCACATCAGGCTGGTGCCATGACACTGGTGGATGGTGCCCAGTCAGTACCGCATCTGCCGGTGGATGCTCAAGATCTGGATGCAGACTTTCTGGCTTTCTCGGCGCACAAAATGCTTGGTCCCACCGGTATCGGGGTTTTATATGGTAAAGAGGTTCTTCTTGACGCCATGCCGC
>JAJZTR010000037.1 GCA_021848775.1 Chloroflexota bacterium
GTCGACCCCGGCGTTGGCACCCACCGCCGCGGCATTGCCCTGCAGGTGGGGGAGCACACCTTCGTGGGGCCGGACAATGGCCTGTTCACCATCCCCTTGAACAGCGGCGAACCGGTTCAAGCCGTCAGCCTGGACAACCCTGCGTACCAGCTCCCCACCCTCAGCCGCTCGTTCCACGGGCGCGACCTTTTCGCACCGGCAGCCGCCCACCTGGCCAGAGGGGTGCCTCTGAGTGAATTCGGCGCCCCGGTGACCAGCCTGGTCAAAATCGAGATTCCGCGACCTTTGCGCATAGCCAATATCTGGCAGGCGCAGGTCATCCTGGTCGACTCGTTCGGCAATCTCATCACCAACCTCAGCGGCGCTGATCTGGCTGGTCAGATGGTGGTTCAAGTTACCTGCCAGGGTGAAAATATTCCTGGGTTGTCTGAGACTTTCGGCGGCAGTCAGCCGGGCAGTTTAATCGCCATGCTGGACAGCTCAGATTCGCTCAGCCTGTGCCTGGTCAACAGCAGCGCAGCCAAACACCTGGCAGCCGGGCCGGGAACCACCGTCGAGGTGCGGGTGGCCGAACTGCCCGCTGGTTAGAACCAGGGAATCTTATCCAGGATGAACGCGCCGCTGTAGGCAAAGACCAGCATTTTAAGAATCTTGCCCAGCATGCACCAGAAAAGAAACTTGAGGTAGGGCATTTTCAGGATCCCGGCGGTCACCCCTGCGATATCGAACAACGGGCTGGGGATGAAAGCCAGCAGCAGGACGGTGATGCTGCCGTACTTTCGCATCCAACCCTCGATTCGGTCGCTCCACTTTGTCCGTTCGATGATCCCCTGCCCGCTGTAACCGGCAAGGTAACCGGATGTTTCTCCAATCGCCGCACCGCTGCCGGCCGCCAGCGCCACAAAGAACGGGTTAAAAACCGCCCCCATCGCCGATGTGAAGAGCACCCCCGGCAGCGGTAAAATAAGGGTGGCGTTGGCGATCAGGGAAATAAGGAATATTCCCGGATATCCGAAAACTTCCAGTTCACTGACGCGATCCCGGTTCAGGTAGAGGAACAGGGTTAATCCAATGACAAAAACAAGCGCTAAAATCCGTTGGATCTTTAAGCGCTTGTCGCTGGTCATTTACTGCCTGGCAAGTCAGGGTGGAGCATGGATTCGATGCGTGAAATGACCATGTCGAGGGCGACGGTGTTAAACCCACCCTCCGGTATGATCACGTCCGCATATCGCTTGGACGGTTCGACGAAATCCATATGCATCGGTCTGACGGTCGTCAGGTATTGGTGAATCACAGTCTCGGTGGTTCGGCCGCGCTCGGATAGATCACGCTGGAGGCGGCGGATAAAGCGCAAATCAGAATCGGTATCCACGAAGATTTTGACATCGAACTCTTTGCGCAGCTCGGGCTCGGCAAAGATGAGGATGCCTTCCACAATAATCACCATGGACGGTTCGACCCGCCGGGTTTCGCTGGTACGGGTGTGATGCGTGAAGTCATACACCGGAAGATCGACCGGCTCCCAGCGTTTCAGCTTGCGTACATGCTCGGTGAGCAGGCTGGATTCAAGCGAGTTGGGATGATCGAAGTTGGTCTCGGCCCGCTGGTTGAGCGGCAGGTCTTTCAGGTCGCGATAGTAAGCGTCGTGAGGTAGATAAGCAATTCGGTGGCGGCCAACCTTTTTGAGGATCTGATCGGCGACCGTTGTTTTTCCGGAGCCAGAGCCGCCGGCGATAGCAATCACAAGGGGAGTTGGGCGATCAACCATACCAAAATTATAACGTAGATGATCTCGAGTCGTATTAAGTTACCCGGTATTTCCGCTTTATTCGAACGAGGGATATTCGCTCACGCCGGTTTTCAAGTCCAAAACGCACAGGGTTCGACCGCCATAACGATAACTGCCCAGCGAACCCGGGTTGATGACGCGCGTTTTACCGATCATCTGGTCTTTCTGGACATGCGTGTGCCCGTGGAACACATAGGTATAGGTTCCGCCGGCTGCCAGCGCGATGACTTTTCCGGTCACATGACCGTGGGTGGCCGCAATGGAAACGCCGTCGAGTTCAGCTGAAAACACCAGCCCGCCGGTGCTGGCAGGGTTCGCTGAGATCAATAAATCGCGTATCGCGTTGGCGTCGGCATCACCGTTGCCGTAAACATAATGCACGGTGAAGCCAACCATCAAGCGGGCGGTTTCGATCGAGGTGACATCGCCGCAGTGGAATATGGTTTCGATACCATTGTTGCTCAAATAAGCTAAAGCAGCCTGGAGGGAACCGTTTCGATTATGGGTGTCCGCAAGAATCCCGATCTGCACAATTATGCTCCCGCGATTTCCAGAGTTTCCAGCTCGATACCGGTTTCTTCGAAAGCTTTGCGCAGGGTCGAACGCGTCCGGCTGGATAAATTTCCGATCACGAGACGCAGGTAAAATCCACCATTCGGCAGCGTGTTGTTGACCGAGCGCAGGATGTTTCCCTCGGCTTGCGAGATGAGCAGCGCTAACGTTGCCAGCACCCCCGGGCGATTTGCCGCGTGCGTGCCGGTCAAATTGACGGTGGTCCAGTTGAGCACCTCGTCGACAATTCCGGCGGCATCCAGAGCTTGTTCCAGGTCGATCAGCCGCACCGCGCCGGAACCGAGGGATGAATAGAGATCTTCCAGCGAGGCTGCGGCTACTTTCTCCAGCATATTGTCGAAGCGGTCAGGTTCGAGCGCCTGGACATCCTCGAGCGCCAGGATGCCGCGGGTGGAAAGGGTGGACCCCACCATTTGACGGCCAATTTCTGCCGATTTTTTTAATGCTTCCGTAACCAGGACTCCGCGCAGCAATCGGGTGGTGGACGGATTGGCAAAAGTCAGCCAGTCTTCCTGGGGCACCAATCGGCCGCTGCCTGTGACCACCTCGACCACATCCCCGGGATGCACCCGGTCTGACAGCCGCGCCAGACTGCCGTTCACCTTTACCGAACTGATTTTGTCCAGCAGGAGTTCCTGCTGAATGGACGCGACGGCATCCAGCACGGACGAACCCTCCGGCAGGAAGCGGGCTCCTCCGGTTGGGGTCAGAATCTCGACGGGTGAGTAGGATGAGAGATCCAAACCATGATTGATGGCGTACACCACGCCCCACTGATTTTCACCTTCCATTTTCTCGGTAGTGATGGCCACCTCGATCGCTCCCTTGTCGGGGACCCAGGCTGTAATTTGCAACGCCTGGTATCGGTTTTGCGGGCAGGCGATGTAATCATCGAAGCTGTTCTGATCAAGATACGCGCCGAGGAATCGGTTCAAGGAAGGCAGCAGCGCATAACACTGGTTGGCATCATCGCTATCGACGACCATCCTGAAACTGATTAAGTCATTAATGCTGCGAAAACTGTTCATGGAAGTCTTGCGCGCCCGGGCCAGCCGGCGTAATTTTTGCCAGGTCTGCCAGTAGCCGTTCACTACCAGGTCGATCCGGCCGTCAATGCCGGCTTTTTCCATCAATTCCCCTAATTGCTCCATGACCTTGTTGATAAATTTGACATCCATACGGGGATCGGCATCGATTTGTGAACGGACAAATTGGTATGTATCCGGTTCGGCATACGGGAAAGCCAGATCTTCGATCCAGCAGCGCCAGCGGTAACAATTGAGAATACCAGCCAGTTTTCCATACGCCCGGATGGCTTCGGTTGCTTTTTGCCGGGCTTTTTGTTCCGGCATGTGCCGCAGCGTGAGCAGGTTATGGCTTTTATCGGCTAATTTAACCAGGAAAACGCCGGGATCACGAAATTGAGCGATTTTTCGCAGCGTTTCGATTTCCCGCGACCGGCCGTCCCGCGGATTGCTGATTTTGGTGACGCCATCGACGATGTACGCCACCTGCTCGCCTAACCCACCAGGAAAAGCAGCCTTTATCCGTTCGAGTGATTCGCCGCGGTCCTCGACACTGTCATGCAGCAGCGCCGCGATGGTCCAGGCTTCGTTTCCGACCAGCCTGTCCAGGAAGCCGGCAACCCAAACGCAATGGGTCTCGAAGTACGGTTCCCCGCTCATGCGTTGCTGACCGGCGTGCATCTCTTTACCTATCTGATAGGCTTTGGCGATTGCTTCAGTGCGCGGTTGAAATCCCTCCAGATCAAATTCTGAACTGATACGCGGGCGGATTTCAGTTATTTGTTTTACCGTTACCATAAACCAAGGACTCCAGACCGGTCTTGTTTTGTGTGAATTGTATTATCGCGGACCGTAGGTGTTGACCAGCCGTTCTTCATTCCGGTCGGTTGCGGGTGGAGGGGTCGGCGAGAGCGCAGAAACGCGCTCGTAAAGATCATCGGTCATATCGATATCGAGAGATTTGAGAGCGGCATCCAGATGACCGAGGTTGCGCGCGCCGATGATCGGAGCCGTGACCCCCGGATTGGCTGCAACCCAGGCAATTGCAAGTGAAGCGGGATGGACTCCGATTTCTTCTGCCATAGTCTTCAAGTTATCGGCGGTCGAATGCATCCATTCTTCGCCATAGCGGGTGCTGTAGCGCACACTTCGGATCAGCCGGCCCGATTCAGGCTTAGCCCCGCTGGCATACTTCCCTGATAGTAACCCACCGCCTAAAGGCGAGTAAGGAATTACAGCCAATTCTTCGGATTCTGCCATGGGTAAAATTTCCACTTCAGCGATCCGTTTTACCAGGTTGTACATGGGTTGTAAAACGGTAAACCGTGCCCACCCGTGAACATCCGAGATGCCAAGCGCTTTCATGACCTGCCAGGCGGCGAAATTGCTGGCGGCTGGATAAAGGATTTTACCCATGCTGACGAGATCATCCAGTGCTCGTAACGTCTCCTCTAGGGCGGTGTAATCATCAAAACGGTGAATAAAGAAGATATCGATGCGGTCCGTATTTAAGCGCCGCAGACTATCTTCAACCGAATTGAACAGGTGGTAGCGTGATGCGCCTTGCGCGTTGGGATCACTGCTCATCGGGAAGTAGGCTTTTGTGGTCAGAACAATCTCATTGCGATGTCCGGATATAAGATTCCCGAGAATCGTTTCTGCCCGGCCTGTTGAATACATATTGGCGCAGTCGAAAAAGTTGATACCCGCATCGCGGCAGCGGTGATAGAGCTTGAAGGACATTTCCTCATCTGCTTCGTCGCCGAATGACATGGTGCCAAAGCATAATTGTGATATCTTAACCCCGGTGCGGCCCAGAAATTTATATTCCACAGGATTCTCCTTTAGCCTGGTTTAGCTTGAATTGTAATCCGAAACCGTCTTAAGCGCAGCGAACTTCGTGGGGTGAAGGAATCAAAATCAGGAAACCGTTGTTTTATTAATAAATCCCCAACCATTTTCCCTGAATTGATTACAAATTGCATGTATGATTAATGGCTAATCGAAAGCCGATTGGGACCCGATGACGGAAGCAGTTGGTTGTTTAATTTGTCAATGACAGATAAACTGAAGGAAACATTTCCTGGTCAGCACGAACCTTATGGACATCTCCATTCCTATCACCCGAACCAAATTGATCATTCCGCGGCGCCGAGGAGAAATTCTCAGCCGACCGCGGCTGTTGGAGGTATTGGAGGAATCCATTGATAACCGGCTGCTGATCGTTGCGGCTCCCGCCGGTTATGGCAAGACATCATTGTTGGTTGATTTTGTTCACCAGACCCTCCAGCCTGTATGCTGGCTATCTCTCGATGAACTTGACAGGGATCCTCAGCGCTTCATTGCCCATTTTATCGCGGCGATGAATGTGACTTTTCCCGACTTTGGTAAGAATTCCATGCCTGCTCTGCAGGGGATGTCTCAGGCGCGATTAAATTTGGATGCCCTGGCTTCTTTGATCGTCAATGATATCGTCGAGACCATCACCGAGCACTTTATTTTTGTGCTGGATGATTATCATCTGGTGGAAGAAAACCAGGACATTAATTATTTTGTGAATCGCTTTTTGATGGCCATCGATGAGAATTGCCACCTTATCATCTCGTCGAGGCGCCTACTTCCGCTGGCAGACATGCCATTGTTGGTTGCCCGCTCGATGGTTGGCGGATTGGGATTCGAAGACCTGGCCTTTCGTACCGAAGAAATCCAGAGTTTGTACCTGCAAAATCACCGTATTATCTTGAACGAGGAGGACGCTGCCCGCCTGGGTAAACAGACAGAAGGCTGGATCACCGGTTTAGTCCTATCAACTGAAATAAGGAAGGGCCGTGTGATGACCCGGGTCCAGGCGAAACATGTCGCCGGGGTGAGTTTGTATGATTATCTGGCGCAGCAGGTTTTAGAGAATCAAAGTGCTGAAATCAAACAATTTCTATATCGATCTTCATTGTTGGAGGAATTCGATGTAGACCGCTGCGAAAAAGTGATTGGGGTTGCCTTAGGTATTTCTGCTGATTGGCAGGCTTTGATGGATGAAGTTCAGCGGAATAATCTTTTCACTTTGCCGGTGATCGAAGATCATATCTGGCTGCGCTACCATCACTTGTTTCGCGATTTCCTGCAAGCCCAGATGACTCGAAATTACCCAGAAGAAACTCAAAAAATCCTGCTTCAGCTGTGCGAACACTACCAGCGAGACAATGAATGGGAACGAGCATATCAGGTTTGTGAGCGAATTGGTAATAAAGAATTCATGTCGCGGTTGGTGGAACGAGCCGGTCAGTCGATGATTACTCAGGGTCGTTTGCTAACCTTGCAAGACTGGTTAGGCCAATTACCCGACCTAATCGTCGAGAAATCCCCTGTTTTGCTCTCGACCCGGGGTGCGGTTGCGATGATGCTGGGTGATCCCAAAGCCGGAATACAGTTCACAAGTCGAGCATTGAGGATCCTAGAGTACGAACCGAATATTGAAGTTGGATCAATCACTCTAGTCAGGCGTTCCACTGCATTTAGATTGGCTGGAAATTTTGATTCTGCGTTGTCAGACGCTGACGAAGCAATTATTTTGACCCAGGATTCTTCATTCGATACGATGCTTGCAGGCGCTTATCATGCAAAAGGATCGGCGCTTTATCAGTCTGGCCAACTAATTAATTCGCTAGAATGGTTGGAAAAGGCTCGTTCAATTTACTTACAAGCAGGGCACCATGAGGGGGCAACCAAAGTTGCTCTCGATATTGGTACATTACTGCAATATCTCGGTAAGCTGGCCAATGCCGAACAGATATACCAGGAGGTGTTAAGTTACTATCAAACCACCGGGAACGTGGTCTGGCAGGCAAATTTACTAAATAATTTAGGCGTTTTGCATTTCCTGGTTGGGGATTATGAGAAAGCTTTGAACGAACTTGAACGGTCGATACAATATGCACATCTGGGTGGATACCAGCGGCTGGAAGCTTACGCGCTTACCAGCATGGGAGATCTCTTCCGAAGCTTAAAACTAATCCATGAGGCGGAAGAAGTTTATCAAAAAGCGCGAGATATCGACCGGCAGATTGACGACCAATTTCTGCATTTTTACCTGCAATACATCGAGGCTGAACTGGCGCTCATTCGAAAGTCGATTAAAAAAGCGAATAATGCAATAACATTAGCGTCTGAAATAGCGAAAAAAGCAGGTTCGCCCTATGAAATTCATTTATGCGAACTGATGCAAGGGAGAATTTCTTTCGAGGAAAAGAAGTATCCTGATGCATTGGATCAATTCAGCCAGGCATTTACCTATTTTGTCGACCAGGGGCATCATATCGAAGCCAACCGCTGCCGTTTGATGATGATGGCAGCCTCTGCTGGTGCAGACCGGCTGGATTTGACACAAACTATTCTAGATTATCTGGATACAGTTGTAGACAATCCTGAAATCCACCACTTGTTAATGTCTGATGGGGGGATCCTGGCTAGCGTAATTGAGCAATTTGATCTGCCTGAGGCAATCCGCACCCGGTTTTTAGAGGTCTATGATCAGGTCAATGAGTATGAGCGAACCCTGCCGGGCATCCGCAAGATGCTTCGGCGGCAGTCACAGATAGTCCATATATCTCCCCCGGAGTTGACGATTTTTACTTTTGGAAGAATCCAGATCAAACTTGGTGATCACGGTATTACCAGCGCGGAGTGGATGTCTCAGAATGCGAGGGATTTGCTGCTGCTCCTATTGACGCATCCGGAGGGATTAACCAAAGAGGAGATTGGCGAAATATTTTGGCCAGGTTCGACTCCAGCTGAATTGAAACTGCGTTTTAAAAATACCATCTACCGGCTGCGGCACGCAGCTGGTAAAGATGTTGTCAAATTCGAAGGCGAAATCTACACCTTCAATCGCGGAATGGATTACGAAGCCGATTACGAAAATTTTATCCAAGGTCTGGCTGCTGCGCGGCGAGTTGAAAATATTAGTCTCAGAACAAAATCGCTAAGAGCGGTGATAAATATCTATCGTGGAACCTTCTTGCCTGAGCTTTCCGATCAGTGGGTGATTACTGAACGGGAACGGCTCCATCAGATGGCAATGGATGCCATGATACAACTGGCAGAATTACAGCTGCAGCAGGGGGAATTGGATGGGGTCCTGATGACATCCCAATTCTTACTTGATTTTGAGCCAACCCACGAGCCCATGGCGTGCCTGGCAATGCGAGCATTGGCAGCCTCCGGCAATATTGCGGCTGTGATTCAGCAGTATGATCAATTGAGAGCCGCCCTGCATGAAGAGTTGGATGCGGCCCCTTCACTGCAGACCATCCGTTTATACGAAAATTTAACCAAAGAGCACCGGGTTGTTCGGTAAGGATCGCCGAAAAACCATGCAATTATGAGTCAATCCAATTTTGATTATAATACTGTAGTGGTACTATAACCTTCCCGCAAACCCATATAATACCAATTTCTAACATTTTCATTAATTATAGCTTATTGAAGCCACCTTTGAAGCCTACCCTTAACTAAACTAATTCTGTACAACAACAAATACTATCCAGGAAGGGAACTACAACAATGACCAAATTAACCGCTTCCAAAGCCCGTATCATTTATTTTGTGCTCGTAGTCACATTGTTCGTCCTTGGATCGGGTGCTCCGCTTGCGGGCGGTGGTGTAATTGAAAATGCGGTTCTAAAATTATTCGGGTTCTAACTACGATTATTGAATGATTTTGCTTATTGGTGTTGCCGCAGGCCTGCTTAGTGGGCTTTTGCGGGCGACACTGAATAAAAAACCGTACCAACCGTATAGCCTGCGTCTCGTTTGGCTGGTTCTATTTGCCGTGGCAGCACAGTGGTTCGCGTTTAGCTTTCCGCTGACCCGTGCAAGTTTGTCAGAAACTGCAATCCGATTAACACTGGTTCTTTCACAACTCATGCTGCTCGTTTTCGTCGTCGGAAACCGGAAAACCCCCGGCTTTTGGTTATTGGGGCTTGGCCTGGTACTCAATTTGACCGTCATTGTACTCAACGGTGGATTGATGCCTGTCAGCCCTGAAACGGTCAATTGGCTTATGCCCAGTTCTCAAGTGGACTCATGGCAAATTGGCGAACGTCTGGGGTACGGAAAAGATGTGGTGCTCCCGAGGGGAGACACCATACTCTGGTTCCTTTCCGATCAAATCCGAACCCCGTCGTGGTTGCCGGTCAGGGTTGCCTTCAGCCTTGGAGACATTTTCATCGCTCTGGGTGCTTTTTGGTTATTCTGGTCCATCGGCGGTCGAGCAAAATCAACCTCATTACAGGAGAAGTATCATGTCACAACCGATTTACCCCCGAACAATTAATCGTCAACAGGATGTTATCCGTGAATATGGCCGTATTTTATCCGCCGCAGTGGTCAGTGAACATTTCCGGAAACTGCTCCTTTCTAACCCCAACCTGGCAATTTCCGCTGGTTTTGCTGGTGAAATGTTCCAACTGAATAATGAAGACCGTAACCGCCTGACTGCAATTCGGGCGACCTCGCTGGCTGATTTTGCCACGCAATTAAATGTGGCTATGAAACCAGCGATGGCGGGATACTCGGCGGTATCAGCTGGTTGACATTGCCCATTTATTGTTGCCCCTTCGTTGCAATCCTTTCTTTTGATCATTCATGAAGTAGATTGACTTTCTGGGAATCTATAACAATGTTAGCTGGTAGTTCTGGTCTTTTAGGCGAGTCTCAAAAAAGCCTCCAAACACTTTATGGCGTTACGCCTGAACATCATTTGGATTTGGGTGATGCGCCAGAGCCTGTGTTCAGTTATGAAGGGTCGTCGAGCTTACTGAATCAAATAGCTGTGAGAGCGGTTGAAGTATTAAAAGTTAACCAGTGCCAAATTTTGGTATTGGCCCAAGGGGGTACATTCCGGTGTCAGGCATCTCATGGTTTAGCAAAAACCGGAGTATTCCGACCCGCGTTCCCACGAGACCATTTTCGCACTCAAGAAATGCTGCAGAAAGCCCTTCTACGCGATGATCCTACCTTTATAGATCAACGAGTTGCTCCACTTAGCCATGAACAAATTACGGTGCTGCGTGTTTCGACAAAAGAGAACTTATTGCTCTTTCCAATGCGAATTGATACTGAACCAGTTGGCGTTCTCACCCTGGCATTTGATTCACACACTTACCTGGCGGAGAGGATTAACCAGGCGTATTATCTTGCCGACCAGGCTGCCAAAGTTTTGCACCGGGAAAGTTTACCTTTCTCCGATGAAGAAAGCATCGTAGAAATCGTAATGGCATTATCGAAGGCACTGGAAGCAAGAGATTTGTCAACTGGAGAACATTGCCGTCAAATTACCCGGTTAACCGAAAAGATTGCTGTAGATTTAGGCTGTTCTTTCCACGAGGTCCAGGCCGTTCGACGGGCAGCGCTGCTGCATGATATCGGCAAGATTGGAATTCCGGACAGTATTTTGCACAAACCAGGCCTGTTAAATGACCATGAATGGGCCATTATGAAACAGCATCCGGAAATCGGTGCCCGGATTCTAAGGATGATCGCAGGTTTATCTGACGTGGCACGGCTGGTGTTGGCTCACCATGAGCGGTATGATGGCAGTGGTTATCCTCAAGGATTGAAGAAAGATGAAATTCCCATTGGTGCTCGCATTTTAGCCGTGGTTGATGCATTCGGGTCGATGATTACCAACCGAGTTTATCGCCCGGCAAGGTCGCTGGAGGATGCGGTTGAGGAATTGAAGCGCTGCTCCGGTAAAGATTTTGATCCTATTGTGGTAGAAAGTTTTACAAGGTTAATAGAATTTCCCCAAATTTAAGTGGTTTTTAGGTCAAGGCCTCCTCTGAAATTTCATCCCTCCTGGGGGCAGACCTTTCCAATCATTTTTCAGGGGCAAGTGATTTAAAATGTAACCCACCAGGCACCGCTTCTCCCTGGTGGGTGAGATGGAATCTAACTAATGTTTTACAGTTCGTTAAACAGCCTCTTTTTGGGCTAACATGCTCAAACGCACATCCGGCAGTTCTGCGTAGATGATGTAACCAGCCGAAATTAAGATCGATACAACATTGGTTATAATGTAAGCTATATCAGCTACTTGAGACCCCTCCACATTATACGTCGCATGAGGCATGAGCATCATTAAACGGCTGATAATATTGAAACCTTGCGAGAAAGAAACCAGGTACCAGGGCCACAATTCAGAGCTACGTTGAATGGTAATTTTTATTACCGCTAATATGGCAAGGATTGTTAAAATCACGGGCAACCACCATTGTTGGCTGGTTGGCGAATAAATTTCTACCGGGAAAAGCAATAATGGAATAAATTGCAAGATCAATAAAATAGTAACGACAGTCGGCTGTGAGATATTTTTTCGCAGCATGGGTTGGTGCTCCTGAGGTAGAAATTATTACTTGTAAGTTGGAGATAAATAGACTTATTTATCTTATAGATTATTCGAAAGTTTGTCAAGGCAGGAAAAGTAAACCAAAATCGAATTGCCTGACAATTGCCTCTTGACAATTGGACTGACTTTTCCTATCATAAACTATTGGTAATATTGGTATCAGAATCAAAATTACCGCCTTCCCAACAATCCGTATAATCCCATATTCGCTTTATGGAAACCTTATCAGTAAAAGGAGGTGACCTTACTTAAAGTTATTTTCAGAAGTACCTGCAGAGATGATTTGAGTGATCTTTCTGCAGTTAATGTCAGGGGGATGCGACCAACTAAATAAGAGCGTACAACATTCAATTTGTGTCTAGGAGGAGAACATAATGCGATCGTTGAAGGTGTTCAGTCTATTCATCATTGTTGCTATGATCCTGGCTGCCTGCGGTGGCACCGGATCAACCGGTGGCGATACCGGTACTCAGAAGGAACTTAAGGTTGCGATCCTTGCACCGCTTTCTGGTCCGGTACCTACGTTTGGTGTGTCGACCCGCGATGGAGCTTTACTGGCCATCGAGGAGTGGAATGCCAAGGGTGGAGTGTTGGGTTATAAAATAGTCCCGATTGTAGAGGACAGCCAATGCACTCCGGAACCGGCGGTTAACGCCATGAACAAGGTTGTAAACCAGGATGGCGTGAAATTTGTCATTGGAGAAGTATGCTCAAAGGCTACGATCCCAATGACTGATATTGGTACCGCCAGCAAAGTTATTATTGTGAGTGGTACTTCGACCGCTGAAGCAGTTACGGTTGATACGAATGGCAATACAAAACCATATACCTTCCGTGCATGCTTCATCGATGCCTTCCAGGGCCTGGTAGGCGCGAAATTTGCGACCGGAACAATGGGTGCAAAGACGGCCTTCATCCTGCTCGATCAGGCTAACGATTATGTGAAGGGTTTGGCTGAAGAGTTCGAAAAGAATTTCGTTGCTATGGGTGGAACGGTTGTCGGCAAAGAAAGCTATACTGCTAAGGATAGCGACTTCTCGACAATCTTATCCAAAATTACTGAAGCCAAACCAGACGTAGTTTACCTGCCGGATTACTACAATATTGTCAACCTTGTAACCAAGCAGGCTAAGGAAAAAGGAATCACCACGCCGTTCATGGGTGGTGATGGATGGGATTCTGCTGACCTGGATCTCGCAGCAGCAGAGGGTGGTTATTTCACAAACCATTATTCACCAGACGATCCGCGTCCGGAGGTTGTGAATTTCCTGGCTGCCTATGGTGCCAAGTATAAAGATGATGCCGGCAACCCGAAAGTTCCGGATGCTCTGGCAACACTTGCGTACGACGCCACGAATATGCTCTTCCAGGGCATAACAGAAGCTGGCAGTGTTGATGATGTCGACAAGGTCAAGACAGCATTGGAGAATATTAAATTCAATGCGGTCTCTGGCAAAATCACATTGGATGCCAAGCACAATCCAATTAAAGCAGCGGCTATTTTGAAAGTTACTGCCGAAGGTGTCGTGTTTGAAACAAGTGTCGCTCCTTAGTTCAGAATTACCAGAATAAAAATTTGGAGGGCTGCCGATAGGTTGCCCTCCAAATTCAATTTTCAAATTGCCAGGAGAGGTAACTCCGATGCAGCAATTAAGTACCCCCACGCAAATGGTTATCCCTAAAGTGAAAAATCGTGCACCGCTCGCCTGGGTAGGGCAGTTTTTTTTCATCGCGCTTGGTTTGCTGGTCGTCTATATTCTGGGCAGCAATCTGATTGATAATTCCATTCTTTTTGCCAACATCTTCATCAGTGGGCTTAAAATCGGGTTTGTCTATGCATTGATTGCCCTGGGCTACACCATGGTCTATGGTATTGTCAAATTGATCAACTTTGCCCATGGTGACGTGTTTATGGTCGGTGCTTTTGTAAGCTATTATGCGATAACAAAGATTAATCTGCACCAATGGCCTTCCGCGGTATTTACAGGTATTTCACCTGGATTATCGATTGTGATCGGTTCTCTCAGTGTGATCCTGCTCTCGATGATTGTTTGCACCATCCTCGCAGTAACGATTGAGCGTGTGGCCTACAAACCGCTGCGAGATGCTCCAAGGATCGCAGCATTGATTACCGCCATTGGCGTCTCATTCTTTTTGGAATATTTCGGGGCGTTGAATTTTGTATTTTCCCCGCGCTTTATCCCCTATGAACAGCCTTTTGAAGTCGTCACCTGGTACATAAAAGATGGAATACATCGCGTCGTACCCGGACAAGCCCCTCCTGACGGCAGTGTTCTTATTTCCAGTATTCTTCTAATAATTATGTTGGCGTCGATCCTGGTCCAAATTTTCCTGCAATTTCTTGTCAAACGGACCAAGATTGGTATCGCAATGCGGGCGGCTTCCTATGATAAAGCTGCTGCCCGGTTGATGGGAATTGATGTTGACTCCGTTATTTCCTTTACCTTTGCAATTGGCGCGGCTTTTGCTGGTCTCGGAGGTGTTCTGTATGCAATTGCATACAGTTCTATCTACTCGCAAATGGGTATCCTGCCCGGCTTGAAAGCATTTATTGCTGCAGTAATGGGAGGAATCGGCAGTATCCCTGGAGCGTTCGTCGGAGCGATGATCATGGGCCAGGCAGAAGCAATGACAATGGGGTACATTTCAACGCCTATGCGAGATGCTGTTGCATTTTCAATCCTTATCATCGTCCTGTTGATCCGACCAACAGGCATTTTCGGCGAGCCCGAAAAAGAGAAAGCATAGGAGCCCGCCATGGAAATCGGATTTCTTTTAGGTTCAGTTGTAAAAATATTCGGCCTCATAGCTTACATTTACGGCATCCTGTGGGTTATGGACCAGCCAAGCCGATGGGTCAAGGTGGGGGGACTGGTCGTGGCATTTGGAATAATCCAATTAGCCTTGACCAAGTTTGGCAACTTCCAATTGCTCACCAATTTCGACAGTGGTCTGCTTTTCCAGGCATGTGCCATGACAATGGTGGCATTGGGGTTGAATTTGATCTATGGATTCAACGGCCAATTCAGCCTTGGTCAATGGGGCTTTTATGGAATTGGCGCATATACCGCGGCCGATATCACCTATCGATGGATCAATGGGGATGCCCGCGGGTTAATCGTGGTCGGTGTCGGCACCATATTGGGTGGAGCTGTCCTTATCGGAATAGGTAAGCTGATCAAAAAGGTGCGAGGCATTCCTATTTTGTCTCAATTTACACTTTACTTAATCGGGGCACTCGCTGCTGGGTGGGTGGCTGTGCTGGTCGGTAAGCTGCTGAACCCGGCGTTTCAGCCATTGCTAGGCACCAATCTTGAACCTGGCATTCTGGCACAAGGCATCTCGCTCCAGGTGATGTTTTTCTTTGCGGTCGTTTTCGCGGGAATATTTGCGGCTGAGGTGAGCTTTTTGTTTGGTTTGCCGGTGCTTACTCTGGGTTCAGACTACTTTGGTATCGCGACCCTGGGCTTCACCATTGTGGTTAATGTGTTGATGATCAACTCAGACACCATCTTACCCTTCCCGGAAATGAAAGGCGGCCGCGGAATGGTCGGGATCCCAAAATTGACCACCTGGTTCTGGGCCTTCCTTTTCATGATCATCGTTATCGTGATCATGCGGAATATTATCAGATCCAGTACTGGGCGGGCAATTATGTCTGTCCGGGAAGATGAGACTGCCGCAAAGGCAATGGGTATCGACATTGCTGGTTCCAAATTGATGGCTTTTGTGGTTGGCTCGTTGTTTGCCGGATTCGGCGGTGCCATTTATGCCCACTTCATGGGGTTCCTCTCACCGGGATCGTTCGATTTCCTGGTTAGTTTCAACCCGTTGATCATTGTCGTTTTTGGTGGTCTTGGCAGTATGACCGGGACGATTGCAGCTTCCTTTGGATGGTTGTTTTTCCTGGAAGGTTTGCTGCGCGTGCTTCTTGGTCAGATGGGAACAGAAGCGCCAACCTGGCGTTACGTCCTTTATCCGCTCACATTACTATTATTGATGCTTATCCGGCCACAAGGCCTTCTAGGCACGACGGAATGGGGTTTCCTAAAGGCTAAGGAGATCCTTTCCCGCAAAAAGCCGCAGCCTACACCGCCAGATTCAGCAGCGGTGCCAGGATAGAGGAGGATAACATGGATACAAATGTGAATACCTCCCCAAAAATTTTGAATATTCAAGGGCTGACCAAGTATTTTGGCGGCCTGGGTGCTGTTCAGAATTTTGACCTGGAATTGAAGAAGGGTGATCTAAATGGTTTGATCGGTCCCAATGGCGCTGGTAAGACGACCGTATTCAATTTGATCACCGGCATTTATGGGACAACAAGCGGTTTGATCGAATTCAACGGGGAAACCCTCGCTGGCCTGGAACCATTTGAAATCACCCGCCTGGGTATCGCCCGTACGTTTCAAAATATCCGTCTTTTTCAAAATTTGACGGTGCTGGATAATGTCCGGATTGCCTACCACCCGCATGCTGGCTACAGTCTGACTGACAGCATACTCCGCACTGAAACCTTCTACAAAAAGGAAATTGAATTAACCGAACAAGCGCTGGACTTTCTCGCCATTTTTGGTTTGGAAGGCATTCAAAACGAAGTAGCTAAGAACCTGCCTTATGGGCAGCAGCGGCGGGTTGAGATCGCCCGTGCACTGGCTGCAAACCCCAGACTGCTTCTTTTGGATGAGCCGGCAGCCGGGATGAATCCGAAGGAAATCATCGAATTGATGGATCTGATCCACTTCATCCATGACCGGTTTGATCTGACAATCCTGCTGATCGAGCATCAAATGCGCGTTGTCATGGGGATCTGCCGCTACATCACGGTGATGGATTTTGGGCAGGTGATTGCTCGGGGTAACCCCAGAGAGATCCAGGAAAATCCGCGGGTTATCGAAGCTTACCTGGGGAAAGGAGCTGGCCATGCTGCTTGATGTTGGAGACCTAAATGTTTACTACGGTGCTATTCATGCATTGCAAGGAGTGTCCTTCAATGTTGAAGAAGGTGAAATTGTTACCCTGATCGGTGCAAATGGTGCTGGAAAATCAACCACCCTGCGCACAATTTCAGGCTTGCTGCGGTCGCGCACCGGGCACATCAAATTTAAGGACACAGACATTTCGATGATGCCAGCTCAACAGATTGTGCAGCTGGGTGCCAGCCATGTGCCGGAAGGCCGGAAAATTTTCGCTCCACTTACAGTGAAAGAAAACTTAATGATGGGCGCTTTCACCCGTAAGGATAAAACTGAAATCCAAAATTCGATGGAACGGGTTTTCGTCAGCTTCCCGCGGTTGAAGGAACGTATCAATCAGTTGGGCGGGACGCTTTCTGGCGGGGAGCAGCAAATGCTGGCTACCGGTCGCGGCATGATGTGCCGGCCTGTGCTCTTGATGATGGATGAGCCATCCATGGGACTAAGCCCGATCCTGGTGGAGGAAATTTTCTCGATCATCAAGGAAATCAATTCGCAGGGCACGAGCATCCTGCTGGTTGAGCAAAACGCTCAAATGGCATTGTCTATATCCCATCGAGCGTATGTGCTGGAGACCGGCCGGATTGTGCTCTCCGGGAGTGCGAAAGAAATCGCAGATAATCCACAGGTCAAATCAGCGTACCTGGGGGTTTAAGTACCTCTGACGATCTGCCATAGAATGAGGGCGTCCTTTTGGACGCCCTCATTTTGTTATGCCGTAATGTTTTTCCGTGAGCCCTTTCTCGAAGAGGGTCTTTCCCTGGTGGGATGATTATGCTCAGGTTGGTCTATAAGCCGCATAGCACCCCTCGATGGGGTTCTGTCGTCGCTCGAATGGAAAAAGTTGATGCTCAGGTTGGTCGATAAGCCGCATAGCACCCCTCGATGGGGTTCTGTCGTCGCTCGAATGGAAAAAGTTGATGCTCAGGTTGGTCGATAAGCCGCATTCTGTCTTCGACAGGGTATCCGCGAACGGACGGTCTGGCGAAGGACGGTCATCTCTCTAGGCTGACTGTTACCAGGCAGCTCATGCAGCCTACCCGGGATTCAAATGGAACGGGCAGTTCCTCATCCCTGCTTGGCCTTGCTCCCGGCGGGGGTTGCCCAGCCGCCGCATTACTGCGGACGCTGGTGGTCTCTTACACCACCATTTCACCCTTTCCTCCCGTCTCCCCGAAGGGCTCAGAGAGGTGGTTTGTTTCTGTGGCCCGATCCCGCAAGTTACCTCACCCCGGGGATTCCCCGGCGCCGCGCCCTGTGGAGTGCGGACTTTCCTCGATCTTGTTTCCAAGACCGCGACCGTCTGACCAACCTGAGCGCTTTAGATCATACCTTGAGAACCCATTTTCGTCAATTTGGCTTGTCAGGCAGCAAAGAGCACTTCGTTGTATAATTGCCAGAGTTTTCTGAAATTATTGGGGAAGGATATTTATGAGAACACCACTTGTTGCTGGAAACTGGAAAATGAATAAAACCGTCGAGCAGGCACGTTCGCTGGTGGCAGAAATGGTGCCGGGCTTGCAAGAGGTAAAAACTGTAGAGAAGGTAATCTGCCCGCCATTTTTGAGCTTAATGCCCATCTCAGCGATGCTTGTTGGCACGGATATCGGTCTGGGAGCTCAAAATGTGTTTTGGGAGAAATCCGGGGCATTTACGGGGGAAGTTTCCCCTGATATGGTCAAAGAATTTTGTAAATATGTGATCATCGGCCATTCCGAACGGCGCACGTATTTCGGCGAGAATGATGAAACCGTCAATAAACGCACGCTGGCAGCTATGGCAAACGGGTTGACCGCAATCGTTTGTATAGGAGAAACTCTGGCAGAAAATGAGGCCGGACAGACAAGCCAGGTTCTTGAGAGACAGATCCTCGAAGGCCTAAAAAATATCCCCGCGGAGTTGCTGTCGCAGTTGG
>JAJZTR010000227.1 GCA_021848775.1 Chloroflexota bacterium
GACGCAGGTGGAGCCTGCCAGGCCATGCAGCACGTGTTGGCCAGCGGGCACCGCCAGATCACCATCCTGGCAATTCGTTCTGGCAAACAAGGCCACTACCAGGAATATGTAGGCACGCTCGGTGCGCGTATGCATGGCTACTTGCAGGCGCTGCAACAGTTTGGACTGAGTATTAACGGCCGCTCAGTGCGCTTGCTGGAATGCGCCAGCACCGAAAACGGTGGTATGGAAAGCTTCCAGGCGTTGTGGAAATTGCGTCATCATCCGACGGCAATCGTTGCTATGAGTGACATTATCGCTATTGGCGTGATCAAGGCGGCGATTGCTGCCGGGGTGCAAGTTCCGCAGGATCTTTCTGTAATCGGCTTCGACGATATCGCTCTTGCCAGCCTGATCAACCCGGCCCTGACCACGGTGGCGCAGCCCTCACGTGAAAAGGGGGAAATGGCTGCAGGCCAACTGGTGAAGTTGATCGAATCAAATCCCGAACCGGTCCATCTGGTGCTGCCCACCCGCCTGATTGAACGTGCTTCAGTCTGCCCGCCGAAAAAAGAGGGAAATTAACGCACTTTGACAGCAAAATGGGTGCAGGATGGAATGCCAGCTGTGTGTGTGGAGCGTCACCAACCCGCTAGGCGGGGCCTGGCCCTATCAGACTTATGGTGCAGCGAGACCGTTTTAGGTTAACTACATCATTCTGGCGTTGTGTACGGTGGTGCTGCTGTTGTTTTTGAAACCGCCTGCTAAAAAACCTATAGCAAGCTAAAACCAATAATGCAGATGGTCGGTCGCTTCTACCTGCCAGCGAATTGCTAATTCCATATCGCTGCTTGCGGTCTAACGGTAAAGCCGGTAAGCGATACTTATTTTCACAGCTCAGATACCTGATCCTACTATCCTTCTTGCCAGGATAATCTCAAGTACATCAGCAATCGGGTATGGCAGTTTGGTCCGGGACAATACACTAGCACCGGAGCACGATTTTATTAAAGGTTGCTAACAGCCAAAATCAACCCATTCTGTGAGTAATCAGGCCTGCTGCTTATTGACCGAACAAACGGATCAATTCCTGCTTGCCAATTTTTCCGGTAGGTGTCATGGGCATCTTTTCGATGATCACCACTTCCTGCGGGCTTTCTTGAATTCCCAGGATTTCATGGCAGTGATGCATCAATACCTCTTCAGAGGCATTTTGTCCCGGGTGGAGCTCGACAACACCCAATGCAATCTGTCCGGCGTTGGCGTCCTGTTTCGCGATAACACCTGCGTAATGCACAGCAGGGTGTTTCAGGAGGGCTTCCTCCATATACCGTGGAAAGACAACCCTGCCATTAATGTGCATTCTTTCTGACCAGCGGCCCAGCAGGGTGAAATATCCCTCCGAATCCATGACTCCCATATCGCCGGTGTGCAGCCACCCATCACGGAGTGCGCTTTCGGTCTTTTCGGGCATATTCCAATATCCGAGCATAACATTATTGCGGATCAGGAATTCACCCGGTTCTCCAACCGGCTGTTCCTGCCCATTTTCATCAGCGACGATCGTTTCGCGGTCCGGTAGCCCAGGTCCAATGGCATAAAAACGTTTGCCAGCCTCCTCCCGCGGATATCCAAGTGTTAAAAATCCCCCCAGTTCCGATTGCCCGTAGGATTCCACAATATGAACGCCATATTCCTGATAATAAGCGAGTTTTAAGTCGGGGGGTAATGGAGCTCCACCGGTTATGCACAGATTTAACCCCTTTGATTTCCTGCCTTGTTGACGCGATTCTGTAAGCAGGTCACCAAGAACAATTGGATTCCCGGCGAAGAATGTGACACCGCGGTCATCCATTTCCTGCCAGACATCTTTTTGATTCCATTCTTTGCGTACACCGATTGATACAGCGCGATGTATTCCGGGCAGCAGGTTCGCCACCAAATGAAAGGAACTCGACAAGGAGGTTACGCCTAGCGAAATATCTTCACTGGATAGATTGAGCCGCTCAGCAATGGTATGGGCCGCTCTGGCGGTATATCCATGAGCCAGCAGCACACCTTTGGGTGATCCAGATGACCCGGAAGTGTAGGATAAATGAGCCCCGTCAAGATCACTGACATTGATAGCCGGGGCAGCCGGTGCCGCCTCTAATATCTCGCTCCAACCATGGGCGAAATCTATTTTGCCATCGAAACAGATAAAATGATCGACGCCTAAATTCTTGGAGCGAATTCTTTCGATCACCTCATGCATATCACCGGTGTAAATCAAAACCTTTGGCGAGGAGTCATTAACAAAATATTCCAGGTTGTCTTTCTGCAAAACACTAATATGAGAGGATATAGCTCCCAGCTTCCAAATTCCAAACATCGCGACCACATAATCAAGTCCATTGTGAGCAAAAATACCAACCCGATCGCCTTTGCGAACACCCAAAACGGCTAAGGCGCTGGCAGCCTTGTCGCTTAACATTTCTCCCTGCGCATAAGTAATGCTTCTTTTTCTATCAGACCAATAGATAAATGGATGTTCAGGTAACCGCCAGGCGGCTCTTCTCAGCATGTCGTTGAATGTGGTGAATTCCATGTAGGTCCTCCGGATGTTGGGATTTGAGTTTGTTAAAGAAACCGAAATTGGGGTCTTAAAGATCGTTTTAAGTATCTTGGGAGACTTGGGTGAGATTAATCACAGTGTACCTATTGAGATCTTTTTTTACCAATATTCTGAGGCCATCACTAATTGTATAAAAATCCCTATTTCCCAGCAAGTCACTCCATGGAGCAACAGGATTTCACGATGGGCAATTTCTTTATTGGACAGGCAAGGGAGTATCGCCTAAAATTTTTTTGAATCCTCAGGTAATTTCTCACAGTCCTCCCGCATGGCTTAATCTCGAATCAAGAATGTGGGATAATGAATTTGAACGTTTCCAAGGCAGGTTACAAGTTGTGAAACTTGAACTTTAAATACATTGATGCGTTAGTGTTCGAGTTTGCAGGTATTTTTGCATGGAAATTTCCTGCACTAGAAAAAACAGGCTTTTTGGGGGAGAACAATGTCATAAGCGATAAGGAGCAGCAAATGAGAAACAAGGTCTTTTTTCAAGTTGTCATTTCGCTTTTTATAATTTTCGCGCTTACAGTTCCCAACGCAGCGCAAGTTGCCTTCGCTCAGGACACTACACAGCCGGAAACGGTCACGATTGCCGGGACGATGCAGTCCGAATTGGGCTGCAGCGGCGACTGGATGCCGGGCTGCGAAAAGACCTATCTGACCTTCGATGCCAATTCCAACATCTGGAAAGGCACCTTCGAGGTCACGCCCGGTAACGACCAGGATAAAAAAGGACCAAGATACAAGGCCGCCTTGAACGGCAGCTGGGATGAGAACTACGGCAAAAATGCCAGCCGGGGCGGGGCGGATATTCCCCTGGCGGTGGACCAGCCAATCGAGGTGACTTTTTATTACGATCACCAGTCACATGTGATCGCCGAGGATTACAAC
>JAJZTR010000038.1 GCA_021848775.1 Chloroflexota bacterium
GCGGTGGAAGCCGCTGCCAACTACTGGCATTTTGTTGATCTGGTCTGGATCTTCTACTATCCGGCGTTATATCTGATTGGGACCGTTTAGTGGCTAATTTCAGGTTGGCGGGTGGATTTCACGGGCCAACCCTGTTGGAAGGGTTAATATGCAGCGCAAATTGATTTTAGGGGTGGCGGGGATCCTGGGAGCTGTGCTGCTTATTTGGGGTTTTGCTTTCGCAACTCCTTATGAACTGCACGGATCAGAAATAACATCGAAGGTTCCGGCCCCCGCTGTAAACCTGACCCGTGCGGACGGCAGTTCCTTTGAACTGTCCGGGCGTAAAGGACGGATTGTGCTGGTTTTTTTCGGCTACACATCCTGCCCTGATGTATGTCCAACGACTCTGGCGGATATGAAACGGATCAAAGCAGACCTGGGGGAGCGGGCGGCAGAGGTGGATTTTGTGTTCATAACCGTTGACCCGCAGAGGGATACCCCTGAACGCGTTCAGGCGTATGCCAGCGGTTTCAGCCAGGATTTCATAGGTCTCTCCGGAAGCGAAGGGGAACTGGAACCAGTCTGGCAGGGGTACGGTGTATTTCGCAAAATTCAGGAATCACAAAGTGCCGCCGGCTATCTGGTGGATCATTCCGCCCGTGTGTACCTGGTGGACAAGACCAATCAACTGCGGGTGACTTATACCTATGGAACGCCTGTCGAAGATATGGCCAACGACATCCGGTATTTGTTAAAGGAGAATTGAAATGAGCCCGGTCGTGAAAAGCGCATTAAAGCGGCTGGGGGTTACTTTTGTAATCGGCATGGTGTTCGCATTTGTGGTGGCTGAAGGCTCCTACCAGATGGCAAAGGGGAACAGTGAACGGGCTCCGCGCCAGATCGAAATTTTGATTCCACCCGGCACGGCTGATGCCATAGCGAGAGGCGAGTCTGGACCCGGGCTGCCTGATATGCGTTTTGCAGAGGATGACCAAATCCTGGTGCGCAATATGGACTCAGTTAGCCATCAGCTCGGTCCGCTTTGGGTACCGGCCAACTCATCCAGCGTGCTCACCCTCGACCGTCCCAGCAGCTACAGCCTTTCCTGCACCTTCCAGGCGTCGCAAACCATCGATATCGAGGTGGTGGCGCGTGCCAAAACCTCTGACCGGGTGCTGGGGATATTGTCGATCGGTCTACCAACCTGGATATTGATCTGGGTGTACACCTTGATTGGTATTCCCATGCCTGCGGTTTCGCAGCAGCCTGCCGATGAGGCTAAGTAAACGCAAATGTGGAAACGTATTTTTACTTTTCGCTGGATATTCACCACACTGCTGGTTATTGCTGCTATCGGTGTGTTGATCCGGCTGGGTATCTGGCAGCTGGACCGCCTGGAGTGGCGGCGGGCATTTAATGCCCGGGTCACCAGCCAGTTGCAAGCCGAAACGCTCGATTTGAATGCCAGCCAGCCACTGAAATCGTTGTACGACATGGAATACCGCAGCGTAATCGTGACCGGCACTTATGACTTTAATCATGAGGTGCTGTTGCGCAATCAGGTTTGGGACAACCTCCTCGGTTATCATGTTCTGACCCCATTGATCATCGATGGCACGAATTGGGTTGTGCTGGTCGACCGGGGATGGATTCCATTTGAAGATGGTAATCCTGCTTCTCGATCTAAATACCAGGAACCTGGAAAGGTAACCGTGCAGGGGATGATCCGGCGGGGGCAAGAAAAACCAGATTTTGGCGGCGTGGCAGACCCAACGCTGGCACCAGGAGAAACCCGCCTGGAGGCCTGGAACGTGGTCAATGTGGTGCGCATCCAGCAGCAATCCGGGTTGAATATGCTGCCGGTCTATATCCTGCAGGGGCCGGAACAAGCATGGACAAAAATGCCCTACCGCAGCCTGCCCGAAATCGAGATCAGTGAGGGACCTCACCTGGGGTATGCTTTGCAATGGTTCACTTTTGCCGCAATATTGGGTCTTGGTTATCCATTCTTCTTACGCCGCCAACTGGGGAGACAGCCTCAAAATGACATCATCAACGGTGATGAAACCAGCACCAATTTTTCAGAATTATCAGTCGGGAGTTCAATCCATGAGTGAAAGCAGCGTAGAACACAACAACATTTCATCGTTTCGCAAAGCGATGATCGCCGCAGCGATTATGACCTTCCTGCTGGTGATGGCGGGTTATCTGGTGCGTTTCGATGGGAGTCAAGGCTCCTGCCCCGACTGGCCAACCTGTTACGGCAATTGGGGGATTCCGTCCGGTCTCGCGGGTTGGCTGGAAATGGGACACCGTATTCTGGCGTTCCTGACAGGGTTGATGGTTCTTGGTATGCTGAGCTGGTCTGTTAAAGTTCGGATGGCGAATCGGGCAATCCGAGTCCTGTTATTCCTGGCCTTGGCAGGTGTCGCCCTCGGCGCAATCGCCGGGCGGCAAATTGTGTTCGATAATTCTGATCCCTTATTGTCCAATTTGCACCTTGGTCTGGCGATGGTCGTGATGGCATTTGTTACATCCGCGGCGGTGATCGCTTTCCGACCCATAGGCCAAACCAGGTCGCATGCAAACCGATCTGGTTATGCACGGTTAACCCTGGTCACACTTGCGTCTATTTTCATTTTGATGACATCGGGAGCCTGGCTCACTCCCTCGGGAGCAGGACAGGCCTGTTCCGGCTGGCCGCTGTGTGCAGGCGGTTTCCCGACATCCTCCGCCGCCTGGTTGGCCTTTTCGCACCGCATTTTAACCCTGGTTTCGGGGATCCTGGTGGGGGCTATGTTTTTCACCGCCTGGCGGCGCTATTATCACCAGTCCCTGATCTTGACTGCGGCGACCGGCTCGGGGCTGCTTTTCGCCGGGCAGGTACTGATCAGCGCGTTAAAAGTAAGCCGTGGTTACCCCATCGACTTAATTGCTTTGCATGCCGCAGCGACTGCCGCATTATGGGCGGTGGTGGTCGTCGGGGCGGTCGCTGCCATTGTCTTGCCGAATCAGCCTGTAGAGGTTGCTGCAGCGAGTCGCCCCGCCGGTTTTGCCCGGTTCAAAGCCTTTGTCATGCTCAACAAACCGATTATTGTGCTTTTACTGCTGGTCACTACCTTTGCGGGTATGGTGGTCGGTGCCAGGCAGATGCCGGGAATCTGGCCTGTCTTTTGGACGATGATCGGGGGAGCATTGGCAGCGGGGGGCGCATCAGCGCTTAACCAGGTCATCGACCGCGAAATTGACGGGCAGATGCAGCGAACCGCCAAGAGACCGCTGCCTTCCGGCGCGTTGACCCCGGCGGAGGGTCTTGCCTACGGCCTGGGGGCCTGTCTGGCGGCTTTCTTTATCCTTGCCGGCTTCGTCAACCTGCTCGCCGCAGTCCTCTCGCTGGCAGGGATGATTTATTATGTGCTGCTGTACAGCGTGTGGTTGAAACACGCCACCGTGCAGAATATTGTAATCGGCGGTGGAGCTGGCGCTATCCCGCCCCTGGTCGGCTGGGCGGCAGCTACAGGCAGCTTGAACATCCCATCCTTATTCCTGTTCGCGATTGTGTTTATGTGGACACCGCCGCATTTCTGGGCGCTCGCCATCGTACGGAAAAACGACTATGCCCGTGCGGGTGTTCCCATGCTGCCTGTAGTAGAGGGGGAGCGAAAGACACGGGTGCAAATATTTATTTACACCCTTGAACTGGTTGGGTTAACTTTGCTGATGCCTTTGTTCAATATGGCTGGCAGCCTGTTCCTGGTATCAGCGATCGCGCTCGGTCTGTGGCTGATTTATGCTGCCTGGAAAGTACTTCGGGTTCCGGGAAATAAGGTCGCCTGGATGATGTATCGCTATTCGAGCATGTATCTGGCCTTTATCTTCCTGGCCTTGGTGCTGGATGTATTGATATAGGGATTAAGAATGTCTTGGAGGGCCTGGATTGATCAAAAAACGGGCGGACAATTAGAATAGCATATCCGGCAATCCATCCTATTTCACCGTTACCGATTGGCTAGCGATGAGGATAGGTGAATTCGCCATGGCATCGGTATACCCATAAAACTCTGCCCCTTCTGGATTTTCTTCATCCCGGAATTTTTCCGCCCAGCGATAGCCAATCGACTGGTACAGCAGCTCGACCTCCACTGTGTACGCACCAGGAGCAGCCGGAATTTGGTACAAGACCTGGTCTCCGCCAGCTTTGAAATCCTGGTCGGTTAATGCTTCGCCGCACACGGCAATCGCCTCATCAGCAGTTGTCTTGTCAAACCCTGCAGGCAGCAACCGGTTGTCCTTGAGATAGGTTTGTGCTCGCAGCAGGGTGGTGGTCACCTCACCATTTGGGTCGCCAATGATCGTTTCATAAATCTGGATCTGGTCCGGTGATGTGATTACGCTGTAATGGGGTTCATACAACGTACCATCAAGGTCATTATCATTTTCTAAAATCATTCCATTCGGTTTCCAGCCACCCGATTCAAATATAATCTTTTCTGCGCTGTCTTTTACAATTACATGCAGCCAAACCCGCCGGGATGGAAAACTGGAAGGAAATTTATGCCCTGTTTGCACAACGGTATTGACTTTGACCGTCAAAGTGCTTTCTTCTTGATCAGCGGTCACCGAAAGGCGGGCACTCTTTTCTTGCAATAAGCCAAGGATGGAAAGCCGGGTGTCCTCCAATTGCTCTCTGGTTGCTGTGACACCCAACGCCACGCGATTGTTGGAAAGCAACGAAATCATATAGGCGTTTCCACCTGCAAAGGTGTGCTGCGGAAACGGACTTCGTGGTGGGGAGCCGGTATTGGCCAGCATCACCTCACCTTCAGCTGCCGGCATGTGGCAGCCCTGGCAGGAAGTCCCTTTTTGGTATACCGAGTGCTGCCACTCAAGATGGGGTGTTTGTTCGGGGAATAGCTCAGTGCTCCAGTCGCCTTCATTGGTAATATAGGGGGTGAAAAGGTTGTGGCAAACTGCACATATTTCTGCTTGTTTGACATGATCTGCCTGTTGGGGGTTGAAACCGCTGGCGTTGCTCATGATGATGGCGGTGGCGTCATCTATGGCAAAATGACCAAATACAACCCGTTCACCCTGGGCTGTTGTGCGATCGATGTCATACTCGCCGCTAAAAGAATCCGTCGTTCCCAGACCACTGGCAGTGATTTGATGGCACAATGAGCATGAGACACCGTCAGCCGCGAAAGGATAGAGCGCATGTGATTTGTCGAGAAAGCCTTCATTTGGCAGCATGGCGATTGCAGTCCCGTCATTTTCCGCGGTGTGGTAAGCCATGCCAATATGGCAAATCGAGCATTTTTTCTCGATTGCAGCCTGATGCTCGGGATTGGTCAATACTTCGGAACGCACTGATGCCCGATAATAGGGATCCCGGGTGGAATTGGCCATCATGGTGGAGCGCCAGGCGCTGTCGATTGAGACATCCTGCCCGGCTGCATCTGTCATTCCGGTGTGACAGTATGCGCATTCTCCGGATGTCGAAAACAATTTCCCCCGGGTTCGAAGGAGCGCATCCGTGGGCGTGGCTTCTGTAGGGGTGGGCGATATCTCCGGGGTGGCGGTATTACACCCGGTTAACAACAAGATTAAACCTGCAATCACCGTGACGAATAGCCAGGCTTGTTTTTTGTTCATTTCCCCTCCCGCAGGCTTGTGATAGTACCGGCTGCATCAATACCGCAGCCAAAACCATGGTATTAATGCAGCCTTACCAACACCTTCCCCTGACTCCACAATTCTTCCAAACGATAATAATCACGCTGCTCTTGCGAAAATATATGCACGACAATATCACCCAGATCAACCACCATCCACCCTGATTGAGGAGTGCCTTCAATACGACCATTCAGTCCGAAGTTCTTTTTTGCATTTTGTTCAGCTTCGTCTGCCAGCGCATCGAGCATCCGCTCGCTGGTACCCGAGCAAATTACAAAATAGTCAGCAAAGGACGAGATTTCTAGGATCTCAATTAAGGTGATATCTTCCCCCTTCTTGTCTTCCAACGCATTGACCACACTTCGAGCAACTTCTAATGTATTCAGTTAACACCTCTCATCAAGATAATTTTGTATGGGATGATTTTAGCATAGGTGGAGGGTATAAATCAACGCAAGCTTCAACCCTAGCCCCGTAACGGAAAATAAGCCATTGCAGTATAAACTGGCCCGTCCGGATGCAAATCACTGCGGAACAAGGTGACTATTTTTACGGTTATTGAACCGAGAATACCAACCTTCAACTCATCCAGCGCAAGACTTAGATTTTGTATCTCGGATGGAGCCGCCTCTCTTTTTACTCTGCCCAGAGTTAAGTGCGGGGAGAATGGACGATCTTCCACTGATATACCTACCGATTGAACGCTATTTTCAAGGACATTTTGCAATGTAGCCAGACCAGCGGGAGCCTGCAATCCAATCCAGATTACCCGTGGGCGATGTGTGTTTGGAAAAGCGCCAAGCCCTTGCACCTGGAAGGAAAAAACCGCTTGCGCAGCGACCACGGGTTTCAATTGGAGGGTCAGTTGATCCAATTTTGCACGCGGAGTTTCACCCAAAAATTGTAAGGTTAGGTGGATGTTGTTTGTTGAAACCCAGCGGACACATCGGATTCCCATTTCCGATAATTGTTGTTGCACCTCTCTCAGGTGGAGTTGGATATCCTGCGAGAGTTCAATTGCAAGAAAGGCGCGATTGTCTGTCATCAGAATTGATCCTGCCGTGAGCAGAGTTTTGAATCAGTATAATGAGCGTGGATGTGGCTGTCAAGCCGGGGTTTTGCCAACCTTGACAAGCATGAGATCATCCTACCCAGTCATAATATTATGTGGTATAAGTTGATTAACCCTGCTGTGTTCGTGATGCAGCACGACCGGTTTTGAGCCAACACCCCTTTAAAGGAATCCATATCACTCCTGTGACGCGATAGGCTTCGGCCAAGGCCGAGCAGGGCTGGAGGATCCCGCCTGCGAAAGCAGGTTCAAAACTATGCGGCACACGGCACGGCGGGGGGTTTTAATTAAGTTAATCTTCCCGGGGGCTAGAAGAATTCGTAATTTTCCGTTGACAGGTACAAATAATACCGCTAAACTAATAGTGAATTTATGAGCAAGGAGGTTTCAATGAACCCAACCTTCCGTCTGGTGCTTAAATCCGGGCCGAATAGCGGTCAAACCTGTGAATTGGGAACCACTGATACCATTATTGGCCGGGACATCAACGCCAATTTTGTTATAAATGATCCTGAAGTCTCTCGCAGGCATGCGCGACTCTACCTGCAAGGGGCTAACTATGTCATCGAGGATCTGGGGTCCACAAATGGCACAGTAGTCAACGGGCAGCGTCTGGCAGGGCCATACATATTAAGTCCTGGCGAACAGATCACCCTGGGGGAACACACTCAGGTCCTATTCGAAAAGGTCATTCTTGACCCCGATGCTACCCTTGCCTCTCTCCGGCCCATTGAGCCAGTTTCTCAGCCAGAGCCTTTGCCATCTGTAGTTCCTGCTCAAGCCGAATCAATCTATGAACCGGTAACGACCGCAAAAGAACCGGTCTCAACCCTCGATGAAGAATTTGTCGGCCGGGTTCCTGAAAAACCTCGAGCGGGTAAACCTGCCAGAAAAAAGAAAACCTCGTCCCTGGTGGTAATCTTGATTGTGGTTGTGGTGGTTTTAGCCTGCGGGTGTATCGCGTTTGCAATTTTCGACGCGTTGGATTTATATTGTGAAATTCCCGGCGTTATGAATTTGTTAATTCCGGGTGCATGTCCGCCCTAAAAAATTAAATCATTTACTGAGATTATCAAGCCTCTTCCAATTTTGCGGAAGAGGCTTTGATTTTCACCAAGCAGGCAAGACTCGTCGGCAAGCCTTTCAACATTTGGAAACCTCATGCTATGGTAAGGCGCACTCCTTTGGTACAATATAAGCATTCAAGCGGTAAGTGGATAAATTAATGTCAAACGAAATCGTTCCTGAAAAACCGCAAGAAACAACCAAATCACCTCGATGGGGCAGCACCACCAAGATCGTAGTGGGGCTGGCCTTTATTGCTATCGGCTTTTTACTCATGTACAGGTTCAGGCAGATCATTGGACCTTTATTTATTGCATTCATCCTGTCATATCTCCTCTATCCGGTAGCTACCTTCCTTCACCGGCGTCTAAAAATCTCCTGGCGGTTAGCCTCCGTCATCCTGTTGCTGGTTTTGCTCATTGTCATCCTGGGGTTGTTGACGCTGGGCGGATTGGCCATATTCAACCAAACCCAAAGCCTGATCAATTTCATCCAGCGTCAGATTGAGTTACTGCCATATTTTGTCTCTACGCTTACCAGCGAGCCGATTGTCATCGGCCCGTTCCTGATCGACCTTACTACGCTTAATGCGACCAATCTGGCAGATCAAATATTGAAACTGGTGGAACCAATCTTGTCCAATGCTGCCACCATCTTAGGCAATATCGCAACGGGTGCAGCAGCCACCATAGGTTGGATTCTATTCATCATTCTGGTTGCCTATTTTATGCTCTCCGATTCAGAAGGAGCGCGTGCTCAAATACTGAATTTTAATGTCCCTGGGTATAGCGAGGATCTGGCCCGCATGAGCCATGAGCTCAGCAATATCTGGAATGCTTTCCTGCGTAATCAGATCATCCTTTTCTTCATAACTTTTGTTCTGTATATTATTGTTCTGGGGGCATTGCAGGTCAATTTCTATGTTGGATTGGCTCTTTTAGCCGGTCTTGCCCGTTTTGTTCCGTATGTAGGTCCATGGGTGACCTGGATTACGTATGGCCTGGTTGCCTTCTTCCAGGGAACGACCATATTTGGTTTGCAGCCATTCCCGTATGTGGTTCTGGTAATCGGCATTGCCATGCTGATTGACTTATTGATGGATAACTTTGTGGTGCCCAAAATGATGGGAGACAGCCTTAAAATTCACCCGGCAGCGGTGATGGTAGCCGCCATAATTTTTGCTCAATTATTTGGGCTTATCGGGGTTTTACTGGCTGCTCCGGTAATGGCCACCGTCAAGTTGGTATCCACGTACGTTTTACGAAAGTTATTGGATCAAGACCCCTGGGAAGGATTTGAAACCAGAATCATCAAACCATTACCGCCGGTGTTCCGGTATTTGGGAGTCTTGATCAGGCGGTTTGGCCGTTGGATTAAATCTAAAGTTAATGCCCAGTGGCCGAACGGGATTCCTTTTATCCACTGGATTCAAGAGAAATTTCACAGGGTCATCAATACACTTAGGAATAAATCTGGGACGCCTACATCCTGATAAATTGGAGGAATTAATGAGCAGCTCAATGGAACCGAAAACTGATACGATTTCCGAAACTGATAACTATATGGCCTGGCGTGCTGAAGAGCCAGATGGTGAAACCACATACCACCTGGAACTCAACAACATCACCATTCACTTTTTCACAGAAGAGTGGGAAGAGTTCCTGGCTCTCGTCCGGACAATTGTACGCGATGCGGATGGAAAGTAGTTTTTCCCGACATTCAACCTAATAGCGCCCGCGAATTTGAGGTGCTACCGCATTCGTTAATTCCTCTTCGTTTGCACGAGTGATTCGGACAACCCCGGCTTTATACTCAGGGATTTTCGCCTGAGGGTCCAACGCATCCGTCGTCAGGATGTTTGCAGCAGCCTCCCAGAAGTGGAAGGGGATGAATACAACCCCCGGATTCGCCTTTGGGGTAACAGAAGCCCGTAGTGCAATGGAGCCGCGGCGGGAAGTAACCCGAACAGGATCGCCATTTGCGATTCCCAACTGGGTTGCATCGTCGGAGTTGATTTCCAACAACGCCTCAGGAAACAGATCGTCCATCCAGGAGTGGCGGGTCATCGACCCGCCATGCCAGTGTTCCAGCACCCTGCCGGTGCTGAGAACAAACGGATATTCATCGTCCGGCATTTCTGAATTGGGCACATATTCAAGCGGGTGGAATTTACCACGACCGCGCGGGAAGGATTGGCTATATAGATAGGGTGTGCCCGGATGATCATCCGTTGGTACCGGGGTTTGCAGTCCTGCCTTCTCGAGGCGGTGATATTTTACACCGGCGTAATCCGGGACATAACGGCCCATTTCCTCTAATATCTCTGCGGGGTGGCTGTAATCCCAGAAAGCGGATTGCGCTGGTCCCAAACGCTTTTCCAGTCGTTTGGCTAAATCACAAATAATTTGCCAATCAGCGCGAGCCTGACCGCGCGGTGGGATTGCCTGCTTAACCAACTGAACGCGCCTGTCGGTGTTGGTGAAGGTCCCATCCTTTTCAGCGAAAGCGGCCGCGGGCAGAAAGACATCGGCAAAGGCCCCCGATTCATTGATGAACAAATCCTGAGCGACCAGGAACTCCAATTCCTCCATCTTTTTGCGTGTGTGGTTCAAATTTGGCTCGGACATCATCGGGTTCTCACCCATGATGAAAAGCGACCGCACCCCACCCGGATGAACAGCTGAAAGGATTTCGGTGGTGGTCAGTCCTCGAACCCGGTTAAGCCCGCCGGGTTCGATATTCCAGGCTTCTTCCCAGCGTCTGGCATTTTCTTCCACATCCACAAGCTGGTAACCAGGGTAATGCCAGGGCATGGCGCCGGAATCGGACGCCCCCTGAACATTATTTTGCCCGCGCAGCGGGTTTAAGCCGGTGCCACGGCGGCCGATCTGACCGGTGAGCAGGGCCAGGTTTATCAAACTCAATGCATTGGCAGTCCCGTGCGTCGATTCTGGGATGCCGAGCGCCCAGAAGATCGAGCTTTTTCCGGCAGTGGCGTACATGCGGGCTGCCTCGATGATTAGATTACGGTCCACACCGGAAATAGCCTCCGCGTATTCGGGCGTGAATTTCTCCATCGATTCACGGAAGGCATTAAAATTTTCAGTGCGATTGGCGATGAATCCAGGATTGTGCAAGTTTTCTTTGAGAATGACATGCGCCATGGCTGAAAACACGGGCACATCGCTGCCGGGCTTGATGGGCAGGTATAGCGCAGCATAATCGACCATTTCGATGCGGCGTGGATCGACAACAATCAGCTTGACGCCGTGCTTTTCGATCGCCTTTTTCATCTGCAGAGCAATGATAGGATGGTTCTCTGTTACATTCGATCCCGTCAGGATAAAAACATCGCTCTCGATGACCTCAGCCGAAGTGTTGCTCATTGCAGCCGACCCCACCGCCATCTGCAGCGCGACTACGCTGGCGGCATGGCACAGGCGGGTGCAGTGGTCGATATTGTTGGTGCGGAACAAGGCGCGGTACATCTTTTGCAGTAAATAATTGTCCTCGTTGGTGGCTTTTGCACAACTGTAAACTGCCATCGCCTTTGAGCCGTCACGCCGGTAAATTTCGATCAGACGGTCAGCAGTATAATCCAGCGCTTCGTCCCAGGAGACTTCACGCCATTCGGAGCGGTCAAATGCCTGGGTTCGCTGGCCCGGTAACTGGCGGGTCTTGCGGATGAGGGGGGTGGTGACGCGCTGCTTGTTGTAAATATAGTCATACCCAAAACGGCCTTTCACGCACAGATTGCCATGGTTTACCGGCGAATCAAAAGGCGAAGTTACCCGGAAGATAAAACCATCCTGAATGTGGAGGTTCAAGGTGCAGCCAACACCGCAATACCCGCAGGTTGTTGTGACCACATTTTCAGCTTTTAACATAACTCCTCCGATCAGGCTTTCTCTGATAATTCAGATTGAGTTTGGCGGCGGCGGGCGCGGCGTTCCGAGCGGGTCAAATCCATAATTTCATCGGGTGTGCGGCCCTGCTCCAGCAGCCACTGACGCTTGGGCTTCAGTGCCCCGGTTGGGCAAACGCCGACGCACTGGCCGCAGAACACACAGGTGGACTCTGGCAGGGTAATTTCATAAAATGTGCTGATCTGGGTGTCGTAACCGCGGCCGGAGAAATTGATGGCGTAAGCATATTGCGCATCGTCAGCGCAAACTTGCACGCAGCGCCAACAAAGAATGCATTTGGCGTAATCCCGCAGAAACATGGGATTATCATCGATCGGTAAGCTTGTCCGCTCCATTGCCTGAGGGTAACGATCGGGAACTGCCTGATACTCTTCCATCATCCGCAGGATTTCGGGTGATTCTGACAGGTCGGTTGTGGAATCCATCATTTCTAAAATCGTGCGGCGGGAACGGATGACACGCTCCGATTTGGTCTCGACCTTCATTCCCTCATTGACGGTAGCAACGCAGGAAGGCACCAGCACCCGCGAATTTTCCACTTCTACAACACAAATACGACATAAAGCATTCGAGGTGGTGGCTTCATGGTAACAAATCGTTGGGATGTCAATTCCCGCATCCCGGGCGGCCTGCAAGATGGTAGCGCCAGATGGTACGGAAATGGGTTTCCCATCGATAATGATGTTTACGGTTTCAGTCATATCGATCCTCTCGATTAAGCGCTCAGGCATTAACAGGCTGGAACAATTCGGGCCAGGTCTTCATGGCGCTCAAAACTGCGCTGGCAGCAGTCTGGCCCAGGCCGCACAGGGATGCATCGGTCATGGTCCAACCGGTATCCTGCAAGCGTTCCCAATCTCCGGGTAAGGGGCTGCCATCCATTACCCGCTGCATGATCTCTAACTGGCGTTGAGTTCCCATCTGGCAGGGGTAGCATTTACCGCAGGATTCATCCGCAAAAAAGTGGGCCAACAGCAAGCAAATGTCACGTATATCACGTGTCTCATCGAATACCGTGATCACGCCTGAGCCAAGCGGGAGTCCGGCAGCACGTAAATCCTCGAACGACAAAGGCACATCCAGGTGTTCCTCGACCGCGAATGCGCCGGCAGCACCGCCAAATAACGCCGATTTAAAGGAGTGTCCATCCCGTATGCCGCCAGCCATATCATACAACAATTCCCGGAATGTGACCCCGAAGGGGATTTCGTACAAGCCTGGTCGCTTGACATCTCCGGATAGGCAAAAAAGCTTTGGGCCGGGAGATTTCTCGGTGCCGATTTTTCGGTAGCCATCAGCTCCCATCTGGATGATAAGAGGTACATTTGCCAGGGTCTCAACATTATTGATCGAGGTTGGTTTTCCAAACAATCCGTGAGTGGTAGGGAAGGGCGGTTTTACACGTGGGAAACCGCGTTTTCCTTCGATTGATTCAAACAGGGCCGTTTCCTCCCCGCAGATATAAGCGCCTGCTCCCCGGCGGATCTCCACATCAAAGTTAAAAGTACTGTCTAAAATATTGCTGCCGAGCAGATGAGCTTGACGAGCATCATCCACCGCTGTTTTCATGCTTTGATACGCAAGCAGATATTCGCCGCGGATATAAATATATCCTTTGGTCGAGCCGACAGCATAAGCCGCGATCATCAACCCCTCCAGAATAGAATGCGGGTCGTTCTCCAACAGAATGCGGTCTTTGAAGGTACCCGGTTCGGCTTCATCTGCGTTGCAAACGACGTATTTTGGACTACCTTCAGCCCGGGCTGTACCTTCCCATTTGATCCCGGTCGGAAAGGCGGCACCCCCGCGCCCGACAAGTCCGGCTTTTTTGATTTCATCGATAATCTTATCGGGAGCCAGTTTTAATGCTTTGTGTAGGCTTTCATACCCGCCACGGGATTGATATTCCGCCAGCGATATAGGATGTTCCAACATGCAATTTGCCGTGAGAAGCGACAGCGTGCCGCCAATTTCAGGCCGGGGGAAAGCGATCTTGCCTTCGACGATGTCTTCCCAGGAGTGCTTATCTGCCTGACCGACAGGCTTGCCTTGAACTAACACAGCCGGGGCATGCGAGCATAATCCCAGGCACGGCGCGCGTTCGATGGTAATGGATGGCGCAGAATCCCCGCCGCTTGAATGGAATTCAAGCTGTTGGTTTAATTCATTAATCAAGCGCTCTGATCCAGCCATCGCGCAGGCAGGATCAGTGCATACATGAATTACAGTTTTCCCCACAGGTTCGCGGTAGAACATGGCGTAAAAATCGATCACGCCGAATACATCCGCGAGCGGGACGTTTAGACCGCGTGCCACTTCAGCGGCAACAGGCTCCGGGATATACCCATAGATTTCCTGCGCAGCATGAAGAGCCGGCAAAAGTGCGGTTTTACCCTGCGGGGCTAGCTCTTCAATTACCACTGTCAGCGGTGTCAGGTCGATTTCGGTCATGCGGCCTCCTGGCAAGTATATGGGTGTTGGGATGGGGCGAGAAAATTGAAAAATTTTGCTGTCACAGTATAATTATATTCTCATGGACCTTACAGTTGTCATTCAGGCGGGCGGAGAATCACAGCGGATGGGCGAAAACAAAGCGCTGCTGTCATTCTTGGGATTCCCGTTGATTCAAAGGGTAGTGGAACGTGTTCGTCCCCTGGCAGCAGAATTGATGATCACTACCAATCAGCCCGAGCGGTTCGAGTTTTTGCAGCTGCCTCTGGTCGCGGATATTTATTCTGGCCGGGGCGCTTTGGTGGGGCTGCACACTGCTCTGAGTGCAGCCAGTCAACCTTACGTGGCGGTTGTGGCTTGCGATATGCCTTTTGTCAGCACCGAACTGTTGGCCTACCAGTTGGATCGCCTGGTTAAAGAAGAAGTTGATCTCGTTATACCGTTGACCGAGCAAGGACATGAACCCTTTCATGCAGTCTACCGCCGTGCAACCTGTCTACCTGCTGTGACAAATGCGCTCGATACCGGATTAAAACGCATGATTTCTTGGTATCCGCAAGTTAAAGTCCGCGAACTCGTCATGGGTGAACTTCAGCGTTTCGATCCTGCAGGCCGGGCATTCATGAATGTAAACACTCCTGAGGAATTTCTCACGGCAGTAAAGATCGCTCAGACCTCAGAGGTTTGAACCGAAACTTCAACCGCCTGCAAAGCCCATTCTTCAGGCGTGGTTAAACGCTCAGGATGGGTGTACACATTGCACTGGTTGCGCCGGGCGTAACCGATAAGTGTGATGCCAAATTTTTCGGCCAACTCGATGGACATCGAACTGGGGGAGGTACGCGACACCAGGATAGCTGCACCCATTCGTGCCGCCTTCTGCAGCATCTCGGAACTGATCCTGCCGGTTGTCACAATCATCCGCTTGCCCGGCGGAATGCGCTCGAGCAGAGAAATACCGGCAATTTTGTCCAGGGTGTTGTGACGCCCGATGTCTTCAGCTTGAGCGAGGATTTTTTCACCGTCGGTAAGGATCGAGCAATGAACTCCACGCACCTCGCGGTAGAGTTCCTGGTTTTCAAACAGACGATCCATCGAACTGAGGACAACATCGATGGGTGTTTTTTCTACAGTCACCAGAGGTAGGGTACGTTGCTGGGCTTCATCCGAGGTAACACCACCAGTGCATCCAGAGGTACGGCGCCATTTGGCTGGTTTCTCGACTGTATGATTCAACCAGACATCTAAATTGTCTCCGTTGTCGCAGGGACGCATTACTTCTACTTCATCGACGGTCTGGATAACACCTTCGTTGTAAAGAAATCCAACAGCCAATGCTTCGAGCTGGGTAGGCGTACACATGAAGTTCAACCAGGATTCGCCATTAACCGATAAACCTACGCTTGCCTCCGTGATGATACCGCTAGAGGATTTTTCCCAGCGGTGGTTGGAAAACTTTGTGTATTGGATGGATGTGTAAGGAAGTTGTTTCATCCGTTATCCTTCTGTTTCATCTCCCTGGGGATAAATATAACTAATTTTATCAAAATTAGCTAAATCTTGCCTTAATTTCAAGGTTCTCGCGATTTCGGAAAAGGTGTGATAGAATACCGCCCGGCTTGTTCAAAGATAAATAGCGGTACAATAGAGTTCCAAGAATGAAATATTACAATTTTCCAAGGCTGAATCTCGTTCTTCCGGGGGTACTCTTACTCTTCCTGGCGTCCGGGTGTACGATTCCGGGAGATGTGTCAACCAATTCTAATCGTATAACCGAGGTCAGTCAAACCACAAGTCTTCCGGTATCGCCGGTGAATGAAACAATTCTGCCTGAAATCACTGCCACGGATTTCGAACCCGCTGCACAACTCCAGACGGCGACCTCGAAACAATCGCTTACCACGAATTTAACCCAATTATCCAGCACCGATGTGCAGGATGTTCCATGCAATTTAGCTTCCGCCGGGATACCTTTAGACGTGACGATCCCCGATAACACACGCCTGGAGCCAAACGAGCCGTTTTCCAAGATCTGGCGTCTGATAAACGCTGGTTCCTGTACCTGGTCCTCGGATTACACGCTGGTTTGGTTTTCGGGGGATGATTTCGGGGCGACGCTGGTACAACCTGTTGTCAAGGTTATCCCTCCTGGGGAATCCGTGGAATTTGCAGTAGATATGATAGCGCCGGATGTGCCAGGCCTGTATGTAGGGTATTGGATGGTAATGAGTGATTCGGGTGAGTTGTTTGGCATTGGTCCCAATGGAAATTCACCCTTCTGGGTGCGGGTTCAGGTAATTGCAGTAGAAACGCCTAGCCCAACCATTACAACCACTCCGAAACCAACTTCTGTCGTATTTTCCACAGGTCAGGTTAATCTCTCCGTTGACCAGGCAATTGACCTCGACCATGGCGAATTGGACCTTTCGGATCAGGCCGATGGGGTGTTGGAAGAAAGCGTAGAAGGCCAACTGCAGTGGTCAGCCCTTAATGAGGGGCGTTTTGCAATTTTTGGCTTATCCAAACCCGGCGAATTAGAATGCACGCTTACCACCTTATCCGAGCAGCCAATATCAGTCAGCGGGTTGGAGGCAGGCATTTACCTTTGCTACCGTACCGGTGATGGTTTGCCGGGGATGCTGCAAATCGAGGATTTATTCGTGGAAGAATCTCGCTTGGCAATCAATTTCACAACCTGGGCCGTACCGTAAGTTATCATCGCACCTAATCGGAGGAATGACCATGAATTTGGATGATGCGACCTGGTTCGCAACCGTGGACAAATCGAATATGCTGGCAGAAATCGACGGCCTGCCGGATCAATTGGAAACTGCCTGGAATCTTGGCAGCCAGCTCGAACTCACTCCTTTTCCCGATGTCACCCGGGTACTGGTAGCTGGCATGGGCGGTTCAGCCATCGGTGCGGACTTGCTGGCAGCCTATCTGGAGCCTATCAGCCAGGTGCCAATTTTCGTGCAGCGAGATTACACCCTGCCCGCCTGGGCTTTTGGTAAACAGACCTTAGTGATCGCGTCCTCGCATTCCGGCAACACCGAGGAAACGCTTTCAGTTTTCGAACAGGCGCGCCAATCTGGCTGCCAGATTCTGGTAATTTCGACAGGGGGAAGGCTGGCAGAAATTGCCCATCATGCCGGCGTTCCCGTCTGGAAATTTAATCATTCCGGTCAGCCGCGCGCCGCAGTCGGTTTCTCGTTCGGGCTGTTGTTGACCTTATTCTCGCGCCAGGGATGGATACCCGCGCAGGATGCTGAAATGGCGGATGCTTTGGAAGCGATGCGCGCCCAGCAAGCCAGTCTGCGAGTGGACGTTCCTACCGTTAAAAATCCGGCGAAACGCCAGGCTGGTCAGATGATGGGCCGCTGGGTGGTTATCCTGGGCTCTGGTCTGCTTGCACCGGTTGCCCGGCGCTGGAAGGGTCAGGTGAACGAACTCGCCAAAGCCTGGGGTCAATTCGACACGCTGCCGGAGGCGGACCATAATACCCTGGCTGGAATCGAATACCCGGAGGAGATGCTTACCAATACGATTGTGATATTCCTGCGTTCAGCATCGGACCATCCGAGGAACCTGCAGCGCAGTGAATTAACCCGGCAAAGTTTTATGGTCGCCGGCCTTGGCACCGACTATTATGTCGCCCAGGGGAATTCGCGATTAGCGCAAATGTGGACGGCAATCCACTTCGGTGATTACACCGGATACTACCTGGCCATGGCTTATGGTGTAGATCCAACACCTATCCCCGCGATCACCAGCCTGAAAAACGCCATGCAATCGTAGGCGTTCAGTCTGCTGTGTCGTAAATTTGTAGTCATCAGAATAAATGAATTAAATGAGGGGAGTGTTCGTTCGAAATTCAGGCGGACCTCTCCTTTTGGTTAACTCAGGCATGCATGTATAATTTTTGTACATCATGAATTTCGACAAAGATTTGTTGAAGACAGCGCGCCGGGAATGGATCACCCTGGGTTTGACCATCCTTTTGGGGCTTGCCGGGGGAATAGCGGTTATTCTTCAGGCTCGCCAGCTCAGCGTCATTCTGAACGGGGTGTTCATCCATGGATGGACAAGGGTGGAAGCTGCACCCTTGTTTGGTACGCTGCTGGCTATTCTAATTGCCCGGGCATTCTTTTTATGGCTGGCAGAGATTTCAGCAGGTTCACTGGCAATCCAGGTAAAAACCAGTCTGCGCGGCTTGTTGACCAATAAAATATTTTCACTTGGGCCGGCTTACACCCGTGGAGAAAACAGCGGTGAGCTGGTCAATACGACTTTGCAGGGTGTTGAGTCGCTGGATGCTTATTTCAGTCAATATTTGCCGCAGGTGCTGCTGGCTGTCCTTATTCCAGTTGCCATCCTGGTGTCGGTTTTTCCGGTAGATTGGCTTTCCGGGTTGGTATTGCTCCTTACTGTACCACTAATTCCGATT
>JAJZTR010000228.1 GCA_021848775.1 Chloroflexota bacterium
CCAAAACTCTCCGGACTTGCCGCGTACCAGATCCACCCCCTCCAGGGTCGGCAATATTTGCTCAAGCCGCGACCGCACCAACGCCAGCCGTTCGCAAACATCCTCCGGCAGACCGCTCCGTTCGATTCCAGCCAGATTCAGCCGGTCCATGTACCAATGCTCGGCATTGGCAATATGCCGCAGCACACCGCGGATGCTCCAGCGCTCGCCGGGGTAGGTGCGGTCAAGAACCTCATCGGCCAGCCTCTGCACCATGGGCAGCAGGTCGGCGCGGCTGAAACTCAACACCTTCAATCCGCGTTGGATTTCCAGCCCGGTGAGCGGCTTCCAATCATACCTGAACCAGGCATTTACCTCATACCCGCCTGAGGAGATGGTATTGTATTCATCATCGATGTTGTAAGAATCCCACACCTCATCGAGATGCACCTCCACTTCGTGGATAGATGCCAGCCAGGACTCGCCGGTGTGGCGACTCACCCATTCTTTATAGATTTCAAACGCTGCCACCATGTTACCCACCGCGCTGGCGCTGTCGGCGCCATAGGCATAACCACCAGGGTGTTCCAGTGCCCAGGCCAGGTATCGCCCATCCATTCCATTTTCCAACCCTGTCAAAATCTGCATTTCAACCATCCTCCCACGCATTCATTCCCATCATTTATTTTAATCTTGAAAGCTGGCTGATAAAAGAGGGGTGATCTTGACTATAATCATGGATGATTATAGGGGGTGGGAACTTTTCCAATCCACAAGGCGTCCTGTAGTTGTGCGGTTCATCGATCCGTCCTGGAGTTCGTTGAGTAAAGGTCCAGGGGAAATTCATTCAGGCGAACAAGTTCGAAAGGAACGGAAAAAAGCAATGGCTGAAGTTGATCTCGAACCTGGTTTGAACCATCTCGAAAAACCCCGCAAGTTGCATTTTGAATGGGTGCTGCCGCTGTTTTTTCGCCCGGCGCGAACGCTTAAAACGATCGTCGCACGCGATTCGGCCGTCTGGCGGACTCCGCTGTTAATCCTTAGCGTACTGGCCATTTTGGTGGTTCTGGTCAGCGCGCCCAGCCGCACCCTTGAGATGAACCAGGTCGGCGAGCTGCCGCCAGATTTTCAATACTGGGCGCCGGAGCAGCAAGAGGAGTATTTAGCCTCTCAGTCTAACAAAGCCAGCCCGATGTTTGTATATCTTTTTCCCATTTTGGGATCGTTGATTGGCATCTGGCTGTCGTGGTTTTTGCTGGGCAGCATTTTGCATCTGGCGCTGACCTTGAGCGGCAGCCGCGGCAGCAATGTCCAGGCGATGAATCTGGTGGGGTGGGCCAGCCTGCCGTTCGCGCTGCGTTCCATCGTGCAGGCAATAGCGATTCTGGTCAACAAACGCCTGATCGAGGCCCCCGGGGTTTCGGGATTTATCGCTGCCGACGCTGAAGGGTTTGCCGCCTTCATGGGCATCCTGCTTACTTTTGTAGATATCTATTTGATCTGGCAGGTGATTCTGTTAATGGTGGGATCGCTGCCGCTCACCGGTCTTTCGCGCGCCAAAGCCTGGACCGCCGTCATTATTTCTGTCCTTCTCATATTGCTGCTGCAATCCGTTCCGGGTTATATCACCAGGATGCTGGGTGGTTTGGAACTTACCAGAGGATTCTTTTTCTAAATGTCGTCCACCATGGAAAACTTCATTCGCATCCGCGACCTGCGGAAGACCTATGTTATGGGCAAATCGACTGTGCACGCGCTCGATGGCATTGACCTGGATATCGCGGCCGGATCGTTCACCGTCGTTATGGGGCCGTCCGGTTCGGGCAAGAGCACCCTGCTGCACTTGATTGGCGGATTGGACCGCCCCACCTCGGGAAGCATTGTGGTGGAGGATGAAGTGCTGGAAAAAATGGACGAAAACCAGCTGGCGGAATACCGCCGCACCATGGTCGGTTTCATCTTTCAATCCTTCAATCTGGTGCCGACCATGAACGCCGCCGAGAATGTTGGATTTCCCATGCGTTTTGCCCGTGTGCCGCACCATCAGCGGCGCGCCCGCTCACTGCAATTGTTGAAACAAGTTGGTCTGGCCGACCGCGCCCTGCATAAACCCACCGAACTGTCCGGCGGTCAGCAGCAGCGGGTGGCTATTGCCCGTTCCATGATCAACCAACCGCGGGTGATCCTGGCCGATGAACCCACCGGCAACCTGGACACCTCCAGCGGCTACGGCATCATGCAGCTGCTTTCACTGCTGCACAATGACGGGCATACGGTGATCGTGGTCACCCACGACCCGCGCATGCAGCACTTTTCGACCAGTACCGTATATCTGCTGGACGGCCGCGCCGTGACTGAAGCGGAGTACCAGGCCGCGTCCACCTTTGATTTCGAAATCGCTTCTGAAGGGGAAACCAAGAATGAAAGCTAAATTCCTTTCCATCGCATTGTTAATGATCTTATTGCTGGGCGTGATTGCCACGCAGCCAGGGCGTCCGGTGAATGCTCAAACGGAAACCGATACGCCAACCGGCAGCGCTGAAACTCTGACAGAGGCATCACCACCTGCTCCGACCCGGCCGCTGCTGATGATTGAATCCTACAGCATCGGCGCCGATTCCATCACTCCGGGGCAGCGCTTCGATCTGACCTTGCGGTTGAGCAACATCAGCCAGCATGATACCGATTTCGCGCGGAACATCGTGCTGTCCTATTCCGGCGCCGATTTTCTGCCGGTCGATACCGGCGGCGTCCGGGCGATCCCTGAAATGGACCCGGAGGAAAAGCTGAATGTCGTGCAGCCCTTCATCGCCAGCTCGAGCCTGGCCGGTTCCAGGTATGGTTCCATCACCGTCAACGTCAGCTACACCGATCTGGCAGGCACCGCACAGTACACCGAGGCCTTCACCATCACCATCAACCTCAGCCAGCCCGCCTATACGGGCGGTTCAGCCCGCCCCACCGCCACACCCACGGCAGTCAGCCGGCCGCAGCTGGTGGTGGGCAGCTATGACACGGATGTCGATCCGCTGCAGCCGGGTTCCATGTTCACCCTCGATCTGGCGGTGACCAACCTGGGCAACGCTGACTCGCGCGGGGTGACCATGGTGCTGGGCGGCGGCAGCGCTGATACCGGCACACCGGGCGCCGGGGGTGTTTCCGGCGGCAGCAGTGACCTTTCGACCTTTGCGCCCCTGGGTTCTTCCAACCTGGTCTTCCTGGGCGATCTGCCGGCTGGAGGTACCATCGAAACCAGCGTGCCGCTGGTGGTAAACGTAACCGCCAGCCCGGCTGCCTACGCCTTCAAGATCTCTTTCGTCTACGACGATACCAAAGGCGTGCGCCAGTCCAACGATCAAATCATCACCCTGCTGGTGTTCCAGCTGCCCCAGGTGGAAATTAGTTACTACCGCGATCCCGGGGTGTTCATGACCGGCAATATGAATATGCTGCCGCTGCAGATTACCAATGTTGGGCGCAAGTC
>JAJZTR010000229.1 GCA_021848775.1 Chloroflexota bacterium
ATCCTGGAAGAGGTCACCCATGGCTGAGCCTACCATTTACGAACTGTCTTCTCCCGGTCGAATGGGCGTGCGTTTTCCGGAACCCGATGTCCCATTGGCTGACCTTCCGGCAGGACTGGTGCGCGGTGAATTGCCGCTTCCTGAACTTTCCGAGCTGGATGTTGTCCGCCACTTTACCCATCTTTCACGGCTAAATTACTCGATCGACGGCGGTTTTTATCCGCTCGGGTCGTGCACCATGAAGTACAACCCCAAGGTCAACGAAGTTGCTGCGCGGCTGCCTGGTTTCGCCTTTACCCACCCACTCCAACCCGCCGAAACTGTCCAGGGAAACCTGGCATTGATGCATGAACTGCAGGAATACCTGAAAGAAATCAGCGGTCTGGCGGCAATCAGCTTGCAGCCGGCTGCCGGAGCGCACGGTGAATTCACCGGAGTGTTGATCATGAAGGCTTACCATGATGCGATGGGGAACACCAACCGCACCAAGATGCTGATACCGGATTCTGCTCACGGCACCAATCCCGCGACTTCCAGCATGAGTGGTTTCGAGGTAGTCCCTCTTCCATCCGATGAACGTGGCAACGTAGATTTGGCTGCCCTTAAAGTCCTCTGCGATGACACAGTTGCCGGACTGATGCTGACAAATCCCAACACCCTTGGCCTGTTCGACGAAAACGTGGTCGAGGTTGTTAACATGATTCACGGCTGTGGCGGGCTGATTTACGGCGACGGCGCCAATCTAAACGCCCTGCTTGGAGTCGCACGCCCCGGTGATATTGGTTTTGACGTGATGCACTTCAACCTGCATAAAACTTTCTCCACGCCGCACGGCGGTGGTGGACCGGGATCTGGCCCGGTTGGCGTTGCTGCCCATCTGGCTGATTTCCTGCCTGGTCCCAACGTCGTTATCGCTGAAGAAGGCAGTGAGGATGAAGCACCGTTGTTCGATCTGGCAATGCCTGCCAAATCCATTGGGCGGGTCAAATCTTTCCACGGTCACTTTGGCATGATGATCCGGGCTTTCACCTACATTACGATGCACGGCGCGGATGGTATGCGCAGGATAGCCGAACATGCAGTATTAAACGCGAATTATTTGCTGGCAAAACTGCGAAAAACCTATCATGTCCCTTACGATCGCATCTGCATGCATGAATTTGTGATGGAAGGCGTGTTCGCGGACGCACCCGGTGTGCATGCACTGGATATCGCCAAACGGCTTATGGATTACAACTTCCATCCGCCAACGAATTACTTCCCGCTGATTGTGCATGAAGCATTGATGATCGAGCCCACCGAAACCGAGAACAAACAAACCCTCGATGTCTTCGCGGATGTTCTGATCAAGATCGCGGAAGAAGCGCACACCCAGCCTGAATTGCTGCACTCCGCACCGCACATTACACCTATCGGGCGGCTGGATGAGGTCAAGGCGGCCAAAGATCTGGTTCTATGCTGCTGGATTCCTGAGTAAGAATAAACTGTAAACTATCCAAGGTTAAAATTAGGCGAGGAAACCTCGCCTAATTTTTTATTCAAAGATAGAATGAAGTTGACCGGTTGTTGAAGAAGGAGGCGCAAGATGAAATTGGACGGTCTGCATGTTCTTATTCTGGTGGCAAATGGATTTGAGGATCTGGAGTTTTATGTTCCGTTGATGCGGCTGCAGGAAGAAGGAGCACGGGTTACGGTGGCTGGAATAACGGCCAATGAACCCGTTACCGGCAAGAATGGTCTTCATGCCATGCCCCGCACATCCATCGCCGACTGCAGCGCCAGTGAATATGATGCCATCGTTATTCCTGGAGGTTGGGCTCCTGATAAATTAAGACGCTACGATGAGGTCAAACAACTGGTCCGTGACTTTAACCATGCAAGGAAAGTAATTGCGATGATTTGCCACGGCGGCCTGGTTGGGATCAGTGCAGGAATTGTGCGTGGACATCCAGCGGTCGGCAGCGAAGGGATCAAGGATGATCTGATCAATGCCGGAGCAGTCTGGCGCGACGAGCCAGCCTTTCGATCAGACAACCTGGTCTGGGGTCGGGTTGTGGCAGATATCCCCGATTTTTGTCGTGAATTAGTGATTGCCCTGGCAGAACAAAAATCAAAATCACTTCACTAGTCATCAACCAAGAGGAATAAGAGACCATATCTTATTCGACGATACCGTCATTCCTGGAATACAAGAAACTGGAACTGCCATGCTATTCCAGTTTCTTGTTTAATTACAGGTTTTTTTAGCCTAATTTCTGTCTAACCCAGGGCAGCACCTGATCCATAGCTTCGGCCAGTTTTTCCGGCACCTTGCCGCCCGCCTGGGCTAAATTAGGCCGACCGCCGCCGCTTCCGCCTACAACCGCGGCTACGGACTTCACCAAATCCCCTGCATTCCAACCTTTTTTAACCAGGTCGTCCGTGATCGCAGCGACCACCATAGGGCGCTCTCCAACTACACTGCCCAGCACCACCACACCCGTGGTGAAGCGGGCACGGAAGCGGTCTGTCATTTGTCGCAGGGTGTCGGCATCAGCGCCGTTCAAAATCGCAGCCAATACCCGCACACCATTAATTTCTCTAGCATTGAGGAGCGTGGGCTCGAATTCAGCCGACACCAAGGCCTGACGCAGTCTGGCATTTTCTTTTTGCAGGGCATCAACCTCGCCGATGATAGCCTCGGCGCGTTCACTCACATCATCTATGTTACTTAGGAGAGCACTGGCGGCTTGTTTCATCACCTTGAACCGGCGTGCAACAAATTTGTAAGCCTCGCGCCCCGTGACCGCCTCGATGCGGCGTACTCCGGCTGCCGCACTTCCCTCGCTGGTTATCAGGAAAATTCCAATATCACCGGTATCCTTCACGTGGGTGCCGCCGCATAACTCGTATGAGAAAGGTTCTTCTTCACCGATGGTGATCGTGCGAACGGTCTCACCGTATTTTTCCCCAAACAAAGCCATTGCCCCCTCATTCATTGCCTGAGCAAGTGACTTTACAGCGATATCAAGATGGTAATTCCCCAGGATGTTCTGATTGACGCCGGCTTCGATTTGTTCAATTTGAGCCGGTGTCAGGGCTTCCGGGTGTGTAAAGTCGAAGCGCAGGCGGTCTGGAGCAACCAGCGATCCCGCTTGGCGCGCGTGTTTTCCCAGCACTTGCTGCAATTCAGCGTGCAGCAAATGGTTGGCTGTGTGGTTACGCATAATATCGCGCCGGCGCTGCGCATCCACCGCCGCTATGACGGCGTCACCTACCGCAGGCTTGCCCAGGACGACCTCGCCATAATGGGCTATGATCCCGGCGGCAGGTTTGCGGGTGTCGTCCACGCGGATTTCCCAACGGGGTTCGCTCACCGAGACGATCGTCCCGGTATCTGACACCTGTCCGCCAGACTCAACATAAAAACAAGTAGCAGGCAGTACAACTTCCACCTGATCCCCTAAAATCGCCTCGTTTAT
>JAJZTR010000039.1 GCA_021848775.1 Chloroflexota bacterium
GACTAGACAATTGACGACCCAGGTCAAACTCTCATTCTACCATCCTTTACCCGGGTTGACTCAAGAAAATGAGGTTTTTAGCCGTGAATGCGACACAGAATGATCCTTGACTGACAACAAGGACCTATAGCATCCTTTGTTGGAAAAGACGAGTAACCGACAAAAAAATAGCGGCCTGGCCGCTATTTTCATAATCCCTATCATATTCCAGGTTTACATTTCCAAATCTTGATCAGACAGAAGTATACGAATAGACCGCCACTCCGCCCGGAATTGCTATTCCATCCTCAGTGTAAAGCTGGTAGATAAACTCGTGATACCCCAAAGTTTCTGAACCGAACACCCACAGATCAAATTCGACTTTCTCGCCCGGTTTCACCGCCTTATCGACCGAAAGTTCTTTTTGAATAGTAATTTCACCCTTAAAACTTGTGAGCTTAACCGTGCTGCCTGCCGCCCAGGTCACCGTCCCGGTGTTTTCAAACCCAAGCGCCAGCCCGTACTTTTCATTGGGAACATAAATGCGCTTGTTCTCCGGAAACGTAACTACATACAATAATTTAGCAGATAAAGCCGGGGCTTGTGTTGGCGACAGGGTTGGCACCGCCGTTGGCTCAAGTGAAGCCTCGGCTGTCGCGGTAGGGGGAATGGGTGTGGCAGTAGGCGGCAGCGGGGTTTGGGTTGGCAGCGGTGTAGGCGAAGGGTTATTCAGGGCATCGCCGGTCATTTGCGCGCTCAATGTTGCGACAGCCGCGGCAATGATGGCTGAATCATCCATGGTGGGAACTGCATTCGATACCGGGCCTGCACACCCAACCAGGAAAATGGCAGTGATTAACCAGAAAGTGACGATGCTGGTGGACTTGGAGACGATTGATTTCAATGGGCTCACCATATTCAGGGGGATTTAACGGCTGAATAATACCATAAATTGAGGTCCTGCTAAGGCGGCATGCCTGATATCTAAATATCTCCAAAGCTACTCATTCGGGAGCTGAAAGGGAAGGTTCCCAAAACAAAATAGCGGCTTTTAACCGCTATTTTGCATAATCGTTCTTTATATGACAGGCTATAAATCAGCGGAGTTTTACACGACGCAACCTCAAGCTGTTGGTCACCACAAAAACGCTGCTGAATGCCATTGCGCCAGCCGCCAGAATGGGGTTCAATAACCCAAGCGCGGCTGCCGGAATGAGAATGATATTATAAAAGAAAGCCCAGAACAGGTTTTGTTTGATGGTTTTCAACGTCTTGCGGGACAGCTCGATCGCCCGGACAACGCCGCGCAAGTCACCGCTGATCAACGTGATCGGAGCCGCCGCCATCGCCACATCGGTGCCGGTGCCAATGGCAATACCCACATCCGCCTGGGCTAAAGCCGGCGCGTCGTTGATGCCGTCGCCAACCATCGCGACCACCGCCCCCGACTCCTGCAATTTTTTCACTTCAGTTGACTTACCATCCGGCAGAACCTCGGCCAGAACGCTGTCAACCCCCACCTGACGTCCGATGGCATTTGCAGTCTGAACGTTATCCCCGGTGATCATGGCTACTTTCAAACCCAACCGGTGCAAGTCCCGAATAGCCTCAACCGACCCGTCTTTTACGGTGTCGGCGATACCCAGCACTCCCCGCACAACGCCGTCCACGCCGACCAGGATCGCAGTCTTTGCCTCGGATTGCAGGCGCTGCACATCGCTGGAAAAACCATTCAAGGAAATGCTGCGCTGATCCATCAAACGCGGGCTGCCAATCACCAGATTAAGGCCGTCGACGACCGCCTCCACACCGTGACCCGCTTCGGCATTAAAGCCGGATGGGCTGCTCAAAGTCAATCCACGTTCTCCAGCCTCAGCAGCAATAGCCTCCCCCAGCGGGTGTTCGCTGACCTGTTCCACGCTGGCGGCCAGACGCACCAGTTCCGTCTCGGAATCGCTGGCTGTACTCCATTTGGAATCGACGATTACATCTGTCACCGCTGGCTGTCCGCGGGTAATGGTGCCAGTCTTGTCCAGCACTACCACCGATACCTTGCCGGCGCGTTCCAGGGCTTCACTATTGCGGATGAGAATCCCCGATTCAGCACCTTTCCCGGTCCCGACCATCACTGCCGTTGGCGTCGCCAGGCCTAACGCACACGGGCAGGCGATAACCAATACCGCAACCATGACCATCATGGCTCTGGTAAAGGCGGTGGTTTCCGCATTTACCGGCATCGGCACCAGGAACCACCAGACCAGGAAGGTGATAAAGGCAATCCCGATCACCACCGGCACAAACACCGCTGCGATCTGATCCGCCATTTTTTGGATTGGGGCTTTACTGCCCTGCGCTTCTTCCACCAGGCGGATTATCTGAGCCAGGGCGGTTTCCTTGCCAACTTTGGTAGCCTCGAATTTGAATGCGCCCTGTTTATTGAGGGTCGCACCGATGACCGGATCTCCGGGACCTTTGCTCACAGGTAGCGATTCTCCGGTTAACATCGACTCATCCACTGTGGATTTTCCATCGATGACCGCACCGTCCACCGGTATTTTTTCTCCGGGGCGGACCAGAACGATATCTCCCGGCTTCACATCATCAATGGCAATTTCGAGCACATTCCCATCGCGTTCCACACGGGCGGTCTTGGCCTGCAACCCCATTAACTTCTTGATGGCTTCACTGGTCATCCCTTTCGCACGGGCTTCCAGGAATTTTCCCAGCCGGATCAGGGTGATAATCACCGCCGCGGTCTCAAAGTACACATGTCCGGGAATCCAGCCAAAGGTGACCGGCAGTGAATAAAAATAGGCGGCTGATGACCCCATGGCGATCAGCACATCCATATTGGCAGAACCGTTACGCAGCGATTTATACCCGTTACGGTAGTATTGCCATCCAACGTAAAACTGAACAGGAGTGGCCATTACCAACATTAACCAGTTCATCCAACTGGCATGGCTCCAACCCATGGGTAATAAGCCAAAGTCGCGTGCCATTGCCAGTGAAAATAACGGGATGGTAAAGATCAACCCGACAATAAGTAATTTACGTTGATGGGCAATCTCGGCCTGCCGGGCATCCGCCTCAGCGTCACGGGCATCGCCGCCGAGTTCCATTGCCTCGAACCCCGCGTTCTTGACCGCTGCGCGAAGTTCGGTCTGTGATGTTAGGGTTGGGACGTACTTAACCAAAGCCCGCTCGGTCGCAAAACTTACGGTGACCTGACGGACCCCGTCGATCTTTTCCAGCGCCTTTTGCAGCCTGCGGGCATCATTATCATCGCTCATCCCGCGTATGCGCAGGTCGGCTTCTCCGGTAGCAATCCCGTATCCAGCTTTTTCGACCCGCCCGATCAACGTATCCAATCCGACCAAAGCCGGATCGAACTCAACCGTCGCACGCTCTGATGATAGATTGACAACCGCGGTTTGAACCCCGCTCTCTTTCTTTAGATTGCGCTCGATGGTGGCAACGCAATTGGCGCAGGTCATACCGGTCACTGGTAGGACAATTTGTTTTGAATCACTCATAAATATCTCCTTCGGAGATAGGGTTAATATCGATAATATATAGAAACCCCATTAAATATGCGGCGCTCCTCTGTCAAGCAGCGCCGCATGGTAGGTGGCATGCGAGCTATTTCTGAGCAGGATAATTGATCTCTGCCAACAACGACTCGATCTTATCTTCAGAGGCAGGGGCATCATAGGTTACCACGACCTGTTTTGTGTTCATGTCAGCGCTGACCGTCTGGACACCTTCCAGATCGCTCAATTCCATCTTGATGGTGTGGACGCAGTGCCCGCAATGAATCTTAGGGACGGTATATGTTACAGTGGTCATTCTGGATTCTCCTTTGGATAAATGGTTGAAACTATACTTTTGTGGCTGCCTCGAAAACCTCGACGATCTCCCGCAAAGATCGTTCCCGCTCGTCGGGATCCTCGCCGCGCACTGCACCAATCAGGCAGCTGTTCAAGTGACCTTCCAAAAGCATGGTACTTACCTTATTCAGGGATCCCTGAACGGCTTGAATCTGGCGAATGATGTCGATGCAATAGGCACCATCATCCACCATGCGCTGGATGCCGCGAATATGTCCTTCTGCGGTCTTCAGGCGGGCTATTGCTTGCGGGTTTTTCATCGTGTCTCCTTGACCCCCTCCCCTATGGGGGAGGGTGGATGAATCATACTAATTTTGTCTGGTTTTGTCAAGCCCTATTCTCCGGGAAAGTTCATTGATGTTGAAATTAATTTTCCTGTATTATTGACTTTCATAATGTATTTTGTATACTTTTTATTGCTGACATAGATCAACCCTTGCCTTCCACCCGCTTCTGGGCAAAACCCAGGCAAATCGGGATCAACACTGTCACCTCAGCAGTGCGCATTCCAATCAAACGAGAGGAAAGAAAAAATATGACCACCCTTCCCATTGCAACGCTCACACATTCCATCGTCGATTTGCTCAAGGAGGCCTATGACGGCCCTCCAGATGCAAATTCGCCCACCTGGTTCAATGACAATGATCCAAACGCGGGAATTTTTGGACAAATCAAGCCCATCACGGCCGTTCAAGCATCCAAATCGGCTGATGGCACCGGAAACCCTGGCACCACAGTCGCGTCTCATGTCGAGCATCTGCGCTGGAGCCTGGCAAATGCAAACAGCGCCTTGCGCGGCGAAACCTATCAAGCCAACTGGAAAGCAAGCTGGACTGTTACAGTCGTGGACGAGGGTGAATGGAACCGCTTGCGGGATCAACTTCGTGATGAATATCAAACGATTAGCAAAGCAATCGCGAAGCAGGAAACATTGGAATCGGATTATCTTAACGGTGTGCTAGCCTTGATACCTCATGCGGCCTATCACCTGGCTACCATCCGGCAGATCATCGAACGCATCCAGAAATCATAGTAATCAAAGGTTCTGAACTTACCCGGCTAAAAATTGAACAATATTCGCCATTCAAGCCAGCACTGTACCGGATTCCAGGCAGCTTTTCGTAATCCTTGACACCACGGGCAATCGCCCATACGATTGTAGTATGGAACGATGGCTGCCTTACTGGAAATGGATCACCACAGCAATTCTGACCTTTTCTGCTGCCTGGATCATTGTGACAGCAGCTTTCCTTCCGCTGCCACCCCAATCTTCGCTTTCGTTTCCGCGCATTGGTTTCACCGCGCCCGATCTTGAATTAACCACGCTGGATGGCAATACTGTTTCCCTGAATGATTACCGCGGCAAGGTAGTTTTATTGAATTTCTGGGCAAGCTGGTGCCCACCCTGTAAAGCAGAGATGCCGGCCATGCAATCCGTCACCGAGGATTATCCTGCCGACCAGGTGGCAATTTTGAGTGTCAATTCCACTTTTCAGGATGAAATGGGAGCAATTCAAGATTTCGTGGTTACGTATGGACTCACCTTCCCGGTCCTGCTGGATACCGATGGTGAAGTCTCGAGCCGGTACCAAGTGCAGGCGCTGCCAACATCGTATTTCATCGACCAGCACGGGTTGATTCAAAAAGTCATATACGGCGGACCATTATCCGAAGCACTGCTGCGCGCAGAAATCGACCGCCTGCTTGGGGGGAGCCGCTGATGCTGCCCGTAGTGCAGGTAGGTCCGCTGGTGCTGCAAACACCCGGTTTGATTCTTATCCTGGGTGTGTGGGTAGCTTTGACCGCTGTCGACAGCTTCGCCAAGAAAAACCGCATGGATGCAAATCTGATTTCCAATCTGGTTTTACTGATGCTGGCGGCTGGGATTATTGGTGCCCGGCTTTCCTATGCGGCAGCCAACCTGCAAGCCTTCAGTGGAAACTGGCGCAGCATCTTATCCCTCACGCCAACCATGCTCGATCCAATTGGCGGGCTTGCCGCTGGGCTGATTACAGGATTGATTTATGGCCAGCGCAAGCATCTCAACCTGTGGACTACGCTGGATACGCTCACCCCCGGTTTAGCAATTTTCATGGTCTTTAGCGGTCTGGCTGATCTGGCATCCGGAGAAGGGCTGGGGGTAGTCACCGACCTGCCCTGGGGTATAACTTTGTGGGGCGAAAAGCGCCACCCCGCCCAAATCTATTCTATTATTTCAGCCCTGGCAATCGCAGCGGTATTCTACTGGCAGCAAAGAAAATTTCCGCGGTCTTCAGGGACGCTGTTCTTAACCTGGTTGTCTCTCACCGCTTTCATGCGCATCCTGCTGGAGCCCTTCCGGGCTGACGGTGTCGTCTGGGCAGGAGGGATACGGTCGGCTCAAATCGCGGCTCTGATCATCCTGGCTGCCGCATTGATCCTCCTGGGGAAAAGGCTGCGACCGATTCAAAGTTCGAACACTGAATCACCGGATGGAATATCCGCTGGAGGGGAAGGTTGAGTCTCGTCGGAAAAACAATTTTAATCACCGGCGCTGCATACCGAATTGGAGCCGGTTTGGCGCTCCATCTTGCTCGCGCAGGTGCTGACATTCTTCTCCACCATGGTCACTCACCTGAGGCGGCTGAAAATACTGCAAATGAAATTAGGAAGTTAGGTCAGCAAGCCTGGGTCTTGCAGGCAGATCTTGCAGATACCGATCAGGCAACCGGTCTGATCCATCGAGCCTGGCAAATCAGGCCGTTTCAGGGGTTGATCAACAATGCTGCGGTCTTCGATTCGCTGGATTGGCAACAAACCACCGCCGACGACTGGCAGCGAACCATGAATATCAACCTTACAGCCCCATTCCTCCTCTCGCAGCAATTTGCCAGATATTTGGCTGGCAGCGCCGGGAGAATCGTCAACATTCTGGATTGGCGGGCGCTTCGACCCGGGGCAGATCATATGCCTTATACCATCAGCAAGGCTGGTCTGGCTGCATTAACCCGCTCATTAGCGGTTGCTTTGGCGCCCAATATCTCGGTGAACGGATTGGCGCTTGGAGCCATTTTGCCCCCCAGCAGCGGCGAAGATGTTGGTAAAATCTTAGAGCATGTACCGGCAAAACGCTGGGCGGAAATGACTGAAGTAGGGCATGCGGCTGAATTTCTGCTTTCCGGCCCGGCATACATCACGGGTGAAATCATCCATATCGACGGCGGCCGCCACCTTGTTTAATTGGATAGGTTTGGGATTATGGACAAAATTATCATCAAAGATTTATTGATCCGCGGCATCATTGGCATATCGGAAAGAGAACGATCTCAGCGGCAGGATATCTTGGTGAATATTGTTCTTTTTGGCGATATCAGCGCCGCCGGGATTAGTGACAATATCAACGACTCCATCAATTACCGGACGGTCGCTAAGAAGACGATCGCTTATGTGGAGCGATCTGCGCGATATACCGTGGAAGCCCTCGCCAGCGACATCGCCCGATTCTGTTTAGAGGAACCAGGAGTAAAAGGAGTCCAGGTGCGGGTGGAAAAGCCCGGAGCGGTGCGATTCGCGCAGTCCGTGGGCGTTGAAATTGAAAGGTTCCACCTGGAAGATGAGCCTCAACACCATCAAGCCTACATCAGTCTTGGCTCGAACATTCATCCTCGTGAAAATATCCTGGAAGCCATGCGCCTGCTGCGCGAAAAAGTGACGGTCAACACTTTTTCCACCATCTGGGAAACCGAGGCGATCGGCGCCAGCGGGCCAAGGTTTCTCAATGCAGCGGCCTGGGTGTCAACGCACCTTTCAGCCGAGGAATTAAAGACTCAAGTGTTAGCCGGGATCGAACAAACCCTTGGCCGGGTACGAACAGCGGATAAATATGCCCCCCGGACGATCGATCTCGATATTGTTGTCTTTGATGAACAGGTTGTCGATGCCAACCTGTGGACTCGCGATTTTCTGGTGTTGCCAATTGCCGAGTTACGGCCTGACCTTGAGCAACCGGGCCAGGGCCGAACCCTGAATCAGATTGCCCAGTCGATGAGGGTCACTTCCACAGCTATCCCGCGCCTTGATCTGAACATCCCCGACCAATCACAACCGGGGATCACGTAGGCTTTAGAAATGCAATTGTTCTGACCCGCGAGAAATATTATCCAGAAATTCCATGCGGGTGGCCATATTATTACGGAAAGCCCCCTGCATGCTGGAGGTTGTCATGCGGGTATCATGTTTCTTTACCCCGCGGATCATGGAGCACAAGTGAATTCCTTCGAGCACTACTGCCACCCCGCGCGGGTGCAGTAATTCCATCAGGAAATCGGCGATCTGACGGGTCATCCGTTCCTGCACCTGCAACCGCTGTGAGAACATATCCACGATTCTGGGAATTTTTGACAATCCAATCACTCGACCTTTGGGCATGTACGCCACATGCGCCCGGCCCAAAAATGGCAGCATATGATGTTCGCAAAGAGAATAAAACTCGATGTCGCGCACAATAACCATCTCATCGTATTCCACTTCGAACAGAGCATCATTCACCAACGCGATGGGATCTGTGCGGTAGCCAGCCAACAACTCGTCGTACATACGTGCGATGCGATCAGGTGTCCGTTTTAACCCGTCTCTCTCCGGGTCTTCTCCGATTGCACCCAGAATATTTTCGACACTTTTCCGAATGCTATCGGTGTCGATGCCACCGTCATTGATCAAATCCGCTGCAGCATATACCGCGGGATCGTTCAGGGTAAGTTCCCGCTCCATAGTATCCCTTTTCTCGCTTGCTTTCCTCGGCGAATCGTTCATATTTCCTCCAAAACCTATAGACTTTCAAGTTCGTCGGTTAAGCAGAGACTCTGCCAATTTTTGCAGCGCTTCTCCTGCTTCATTATCAAATCCTGCTCTTTTTAAAGCCTTCATGGCTTCGTTGGTTAAACGGGCTGCCTGAGATTCAGAAAAAGCTTTTGCCCCATCTGCCACGAGCAAATCGGCTAAATGCTGATAATTTGCCTCAGAAACCTGACCCTTGTTCCACTCCGCCGCGAAACCTTTATTCTGTTGAATCCCGTAAAGAATTGGCAGAGTCTTTTTCCCTGTTACCAAATCATTCGCGTTGGATTTTCCAGTTTCATCAGCCGACCCCCAGATACCCAGGCAATCATCCTGTATCTGAAAACTGAGACCAAGTGAATGACCAAAGGTATGCAATTCTTCGATGGTTTTTTCATCGGGTCCGGCGATTATACCGCCCAGCCGCACACAGGCAGAAATCAGCGAACTCGTTTTACCGCTCACCATCGACCAATAGGCTTCAAGCGGCAAGGATTGGACATTTTCGAAGGAAATATCCAGGTGCTGCCCGCCTGTTAACCGTATGCAGGTATCCGTCATGATCCGATATGCTTCAAGAGCAGCTGATTTTCCCGCGGTTAGAATTAACCGGTCGAGGGCAGAAAAAGCCAGTGCGTACATTGCATCGCCGGCATTAATTGCCAGGGGTTCACCCCATTTTGCCCAAACGGTCGGACGACCTCGACGGGTGCGGCTGTGATCCTCGATATCATCATGGATGAGCGAGAAATTATGCAGCAGCTCCACAGCGGCTGCGGCTGGAAGTGCATTTTCCCACTTTCCACCGGCTGCTTCTGCTGTTAGCAGCACCAATAGCGGGCGGATGCGTTTTCCCTGAGCAGACTCAATTGGCTTATGTTCTTCATATCCCAGGTGGTAATACAGGATCTCACGCAGATCCATAAACTGATCCAAAATCGCTGAATCCATAACACTGCGGATTTCAACATCAATCGCCGGCAGCATCATCGCCTGATAAGATGACAAGTCCATCGTTTCCTCTAAAATTTCACCAGCGGAAGTTGTCCAAGTTTGTCAATATCCTGTGCACCGGCTGCAAACATGGCGATACGAATTTCATTAATGATGTCATCCGCCAGGTCTGCTGCCGCTTCCGGTGAACTGGCAGCAGCTTTAAGAAAGGGTCCTGCCATCCCCGCCAGAGACGCTCCCAGCGCAATCGTCTTTGCAGCATCCACTCCGCTGCGCAACCCTCCAGAGGCAAAAAGGAGTAGCTCCGGAACCGCTTGATGAACCTGCCTGATTGACTCAGCTGTTGGGATGCCCCAATCTTGAAATGCGGCTGCGATGGCAGCCCGCCGGGGATTTTTCATGCGATGCATTTCAACCTGCGACCATGAAGTCCCACCCGCCCCGGCGACATCAATCGCTGCCACGCCCGCGTCCGCGAGTGAACGCGCCGTTTCTCCTGAGATGCCCCAGCCAACCTCTTTGACAACGACTGGAACAGGTAATTGCCGGCAGATTTTTTCAATTTTCCTTAACAAACCTGAAAACCGGGTATCTCCCTCGGGCTGCAAAGCCTCCTGCAGCGCGTTCAAATGAAGGAATAAACCATCCGCCGCGACCATCTCCACCGCTCTGCGGCAGTGGTCGATTGTGTACCCGTAATTTAACTGTACCGCACCCAGATTGGCAAAAAGCAAAATATCGGGGGCTACTCGCCGAACCTCAAAGGACTTGCCCGTTTCAGAGTCTTCAATTGCAGCCCGTTGTGAACCAAGCCCCATCGCAATCGATTTTTCCTGAGCGGTTTCAGCCAGCCGCAGATTAATCTGCCCAGCTTCAGTTGTGCCGCCTGTCATTGATGAAATGATCAGTGGTGCTGATAATCTCTTGTTAAAAATGGTTATGGATGGATCCACACTGGAAAGATCAATATCCGGTAATGCCTGGTTGATGAAATGAAGTTTTTCAAGCCCGGTCGTCAATCCCGAACGGACATCTTCTTCCAGGTTGATGCGGATATGTTCAGTTTTTCGATTGCGCAATCCGAGGGGATCATCCATAACTATTATCCAGGCACGGTGTTTGTTAGATGTCAGTATACCAAAAATATGCGTTCCAAGTTGTTCAGTCTTGACAGAATAGGCTGGCAAGTTAAAATAAACCTTAGTAGCAGAACATTCCCCGGAGGACCCCCATGAGTGAAGTGTATGATCAGGTAAAATCTGTGGTCGTAGAGGTATTAAAAATCGATGGTGCAGAGCTTACCCCAGAAACCCGTTTTATCGAAGATTTGAAAGCCGATTCGATGGATCAATTTTTCTTAATCGATGGGCTAAGCGAGAAATTTGATGTCGCTATTTCAGATGAAGATGCCCGCCAAATTAAGAGCGTTAAAGACGCTGTAACCTATATCGAAACTCACAAGTCATCATAATCCTTTTAAATAATCAAAAAAGAGGCAAAGAAGGATACCCTCTATGCCTCTTTTTTTGATTTAATTTTTGGGGGATTAACCAGTCAATAACCCTGGAATTTCTTCCGGATGACGGGCTACTTGAACACCCGCATTGGTTAATGCGCGGATTTTATCGGCAGCCGTACCCGAACCGCCTTCGATAATTGCCCCGGCGTGTCCCATGCGTTTTCCTGCAGGGGCAGTTTGCCCGGCAATAAATGAGACAACCGGCTTTGTCATATATCGCGCGACGAACTCAGCCGCGCGTTCTTCGTCGCTGCCGCCGATTTCACCGATCAGAACCACGCTGTTGGTATGTGGATCAGCTTCGAACATGCTCAGCACATCAATAAAATTGGTCCCATTTACCGGATCACCGCCGATACCTATGCAAGTGCTGGCGCCCATACCGTGCTGCTTAAGGGCGTACAACACTTCATAGGTTAATGTTCCGGATCTTGACACTACTCCAACCGAACCCGGGATGGCAATATTACCGGGGATAATTCCGACTTTCGCCTCCCCCGGGGTCAAAGCACCCGGGCAATTTGGACCCACCAAACGGACACCCTTTTGATCCAGATACCCGCGCACTCGCATCATATCCTGAACAGGAATGCCTTCGGTAATGCAAAACACCAGTGATATCCCGGCATCCGCGGCTTCGAATATTGCATCAGGGGCGAACCGCGCTGGCACAAAAATGACAGAAGTGTTTGCGCCAGTAACATCAACCCCTTGTTTTACCGTGTCAAAGACGGGAACTTTTCCATCCAGCACCCAATCGCCACCCTTCCCGGGGGTGACACCTGCCACTACATTCGTGCCATAGGCGACCATTTGCCCGGTATGAAACAATCCTTCATTTCCCGTGATCCCCTGGATAATTAATCGCGTCTGTTTATTGATTAAGATGCTCATGATTTGCAACCCTCTCTGGAAACCGCAACTGCCTTCTCGGCAGCCTCAGCCAGTGTATCAGCGGTGATCATGTTGGCATCTGCCAACAAACGGCGTCCCTCCTCGGCATTTGTGCCAACCAGACGCACAACCATGGGAACTTTAGGTTTTACTTCTTCGATAGCTGTTAAAATTCCTCGCGCTACTTCATCGCAGCGTGTAATTCCACCGAAGATATTGATCAAAACCGTGCACACGTTCGGGTCTGAAAGGATAATTCGGAACGCTGCAGCTACCTTGTCGGCTCCTGCGCCTCCCCCGATATCGAGGAAATTAGCCGGTTGACCTCCGTAAAGCTTGATGATGTCCATGGTTGCCATGGCCAGACCTGCGCCATTCACCATGCAGCCGATTTGACCATCCAATTTTATGTAAGACAGCCCATATTTTCGAGCTGAAATTTCCTCTGGTGCCTCGATATCAAGATCGCGTTTCTCAGCGATTTCTGGCCGGCGGAAGAGGGCATTGTCATCGATCACCATTTTCCCATCGAGGGCTAATAACCGTTTTTCCTTGGTGATTACCAGGGGGTTGATCTCGACCAGTGTAGCATCATTATCGGTATAGACCCGCCACAGACCTTTCGCCACAGAGATAAATTGACGCCAATATTCTTTTGGCAGATCGATGGCAACCGCCATATCGCGTGCCTGATACTCCTGCAACCCGAGGAGGGGATCGATATGCTGCCGGATGATCCGGTCTGGATTACGCGCTGCCACCTCCTCGATGTCAACACCACCTTCGGATGAAGCAATAATGACCGGTTTACGCGCTGCCCGGTCATTGGTAATTCCCAAATAAATTTCTTTTTCGATGCTCACAGCCTCATCCACCAGGACTCGACGGACAGGAAGCCCCTTAATTTCCATTCCTAGGATGTGAGTCGCGAGTTCTTCGGCTTCCTCAGATTTTTTCGCCAGGCGTATGCCGCCCGCTTTTCCGCGACCTCCAACCAATACCTGTGATTTAACCACCACACGACCACCCAGTTCTTCTGCGATTTGCCTGGCCTCGACTGAATTCGCAGCAACGCGTCCTCGTGGAACCGGGATTCCGTATTGAGAGAAAATTTGTTTCGATTGATATTCGTGAAGGTTCATCAACGCTCCCATTGAGTGATTTTTTCCAGCGAACGAAAAAATTATATCATGTGGTTTACGGACAATGAGGATAAAAAAAGCCCGGCAGCTTTGCTGCCGGGTCAATTCTGGATCGCGCAGGTTATCCCTTTAAAAACTCTTCAAGGGCCTCTTTGCTAATTCGGTAGGCAGTGCCGATCTTGCGAGCTTTCAGGTCACCGGCGCTGATGGCAGCAACGACATCTTCTTCTGATACTTTCAATATTTGTGCAGCCTCTCCGGGGGTCATAACCGAAGGTATGGCTGCACCTGCCGCAGCACCAGCTGCAGCACCGCCAGCAGCGGCCTGTTGACCGGTCATCCCCTGCAGAGATTGACCCAAAACATTGCCAATTCCCATGCCTGCACCGATTCCGGCAGTGAGACCAGCGCCGCCGCTTGGGTTTTGCGCGGCATCGCGCATGGCATCGGCAGCTTGCAGCTGGGTATAGGTCTGCATATCCAGCATACCCATTGCCCGCAATTCCTCAGCTGATTTATCAGATGGTTTAAGACTGCCAATATAGAAGGATTTAAGCAGCAGACCAACAGCTGCAAAATCGTCCTGTGCTTTAGCCCGAACTCCAGCGCCGATTTCCTCAATCAGACCGATCAATTCTGCTACTGATTTGGTTGCTCCGGTCTCACCCAGCAAATCCTGCAGCTTCGATAACAGCATGGTGCGCAGGCGGTTCTCGATATCCGCCATGCGATAAATCCCCTGTGCGCCTACGATCTGAGTGACAAACTGTTGGGCGTCCTTAATCTGGAATGAATACGTGCCAAAACCCTGCAGCAGAGCCACTCCTAAACCCATTCCAGGGTTTCTAACCAGGATCGGTTGCGGGGTGCCCCATTTTCGATCCACAAACTCGCGCATCGAAACGTAATACACCTCGGCAGTGAATGGTGTCCGGTCATTGAACAACTTGCCAACCCAGTCGACCAGGAGGGGGATGTTGGCGGTTGTGATGGTGTGACGTCCCGGGCCAAAAGAGTCTAAAGCGCGGCCGTCGCGGAAGAAGACTGCTCGCTGCGCTTCACGTACAATCACCTGCGAACCAATGCGTAGATCAGCGATCCCCTGCTCAGGAAAGCGGTGGACCAATTCATCTGTCATCTCGCTGGGGTGTTCAACAACATCAAAAATTCTAGCCATGGTTGTTTATCTCCAAATTCAAATTTGAATCCGATTCAGACGATTATTCCGCCTGTTGAGTCCCGCCTATCATCTTTTCATCGCGCTTTTCAAATGCATCTACGCATTCACGGGTAACTTTTTTTACATTTCGTAAAGCTGCCGGTAAACCATCGCTGCCAAGAGACGCTTCAACGTTATCGATTGCCGCAGAGACGGTTTCAGACATACTTAAGAGCTCAAGGTCATATTGATACACCCGAGCTAAATCTTCTTTGTCAATCTTTACCGAGTCAAAAAATCCTGTGTAGCCATAGGAAGCGGTGCGAACCCGGTCGATAAATTGGCGCAATTTTATTGCGGCCGATTCAAGGTCATCAACCAGAAGCAAGTCCCCCTGGTCAATCAGATCAACCTGCAGGGCAGATAAACGCTTCCACAACAATTCAAATTCATCAGCCACTTTTTCACGCAATAACTTATCGGACATGCGCCGATTATGCCGTTCGATATACCCATCAAACCCCGGAATTTTCTCCAACAGTTTTTTGAAGATATCTTGATCGCCAGTCACTCGATCGTAAAGGTCGCTCATCATGCCTCCTTTGGAAATGTCGACTCCATGTGAATTCATTTTTATTATAGCCACATTCGTCATGCTGAACAACAGAGCTTGAAACTTTGTCTAATTATTAGACTTTTCTAAAAGTTACGAATTTACGCGTAAAAAGTTTCATTTATGCAAATTTCCTGTAAGGTTGTTGTAAGGGGAAACTATTGCATCCCGAATGTATTTATATATAATATTGCATAGGTGCTCCACCAATTTATCTTACGGGCGGAAAGGAGGTGAAAGTCATGTTATTTGCACCTAAGGAAAAAGGCCAGGGCCTCGTTGAGTATGCGTTGATTCTTGTTCTCGTTGCGATTGTCGTGATTGTTATTTTATCGATCATGGGACCCGCCATTGGTAACATCTTCAGCAACATCGTCAAAGCTCTCTAGTTCCCAAATCACTTAACGAAGTGTAAGCTAAGTATTACCTGAATAGACCCTGCAAAACAGGGTCTATTCTTAAAATTTTGGTCGCTATTTTGATTGGGATGAGATAAACTACATGTTCTTAAAGGAATTTAGTATATTATTTATCAATGATCTATTTGGTGCAAATCTTGCACCGACAAAATTGATATTTTGTCCGAGATCGAGCGTGGTAACGGACATATTAATGGGTCACCTTACTAAACCATTAGGAGTATGGAAATTTATTGACGTATAATAATCTTGGTTTTCAATTTCCGATCCAGGAACAACCAAACTAAGGAGGCATATTTATGGCCGCAAGACGAAAATCCGGTGGGCGAATTATCATCTTGGTAGCTTTAATCTTAATTTTACTGGTGGGAGCTGTTTACGTATGGCTCCAAATGCAGCCTGGTCAAGCGACTGAGCAACAACAAACGCCGGCTGCTGAGTCTATGGTCGATATCGTTATCACTACCCAGGCGATCCCACGCGGGGCAGAAATTACGGCGAATACTGTAATGACCATTCAATACCCAGAAGCGAATTTAATCCAGGGTACATTCATTACGGATATCGAATCGGTGGTCGGATCAAGGGCAAAATACGACCTTGAACCAGGTGTACCGCTTACCCCGGCAGTTCTCATTTCACCCACTGGTGGGTCGGCGGTTTCCTTTGACGTACCAAAGGATTTCGTGGCACTCCCCATCCCTGTTGATGCCCTTACCTCAGTTGGGAATGCTCTTGCACCAGGCGACCATGTTATGGTGGTCGGTTGCATGCTTCTGGTGGATATTGACCCGGAATTTCAATCAAAATTGCCGAACGCTATAGCCCAGGAGACAAAAACCACAGAGGGTGAATTGAATTTCACTCAGACGCAAATTTTGACAGCCAAAGATCTTGGGGTCACCCAGGGACGCTTTGTACAAGAAGGTACGCTTAACATGCCTATGTATATCGTCCCCTCTGAAACACAACGTCCTCGTCTGGTATGTCAGACCGTCATTCAGGATGCAGTCGTCTTGCGGATTGGAAATTTTGTTGAACCACAGGCCGTACAACCGACCCCGGTTGCAGAAGAAGGCGAACCCGTTGCCGCCCCAACGGAACCCGTAAAGGATTCTGTAACGCTGGTTGTCAGCCCACAGGATGCGGTTTCATTGAACTATATGATGGTCGCTGGTATTCGATTGAATATGGCCTTGCGTAATCCAAATGACGCAAATCCCATCGTTACCGACGCGGTTACTCAACAATACCTGATGGATCAGAAGAACATCCCCGTTCCTGCCAAATTACCTTACGCACTCGAACCGCGCATTGATGTGGTTCCAACTATTGAACCGGTCGATGCAACACCGCAGCCATAAATGGCAGCCTGTTCATTTAATGTTAATTTCAACACCTAAATTTCGGGAGATTACATGGTTTCATCTGCAATGATTCGGGTTTTGATCGTCGATGATATCCAGGAGACCAGGGAGAACATTCGACGCATGCTCCAATTTGAGCCGCGCGTTGAGGTCGTAGGTGGTGCTCAAAACGGGGCTGAGGCGATTTCTCTCGCCATCGAGACCAAACCCGATGTAGTGATCATGGACATCAACATGCCAGATATGGACGGGATATCCGCTACAGAAGCCATCCGCAAAAAAGTCCCTTATGTCCAAACAATCATCCTGTCTGTTCAAGCTGACCCTAGCTATATGCGGAGAGCGATGCTGGCTGGCGCGCGTGATTTCCTGACAAAACCCCCGATGATCGATGAGCTTACCGCGGCTGTGCGACATGCCGGGGATGTCGCTCACGATGAGAAAAATAAAACCCCGGCCCCGTTCACCACTGATGCGGTACATGGGATGCCGGGCGGGAACGGCTCCTACCCAACCAAACGCGGCAAAATAATTACTGTTTACAGCCCCAAAGGCGGGACAGGCTGCACCATGGTGGCAGCCAACCTTGCGCTGGCACTGCAAAAACATGGACCAACCATGCTGGTGGATGCCAGTTTGCAATTTGGTGATATTGCGGTTCTGCTCAACGAGCAGGTAAAAAACAGCATCCTGGACCTTACCAGTCGGGCGGATGAACTGGATCCGGAAATCATCAATGAAGTGGCCGGGGAACATGCTCCGACGGGTCTGCGGTTTTTGGTTTGCCCTCCAAGGGCTGAATTTGCCGAAGATGTATCCAGCGATCAATTTTCTAAGCTGATTAACTACCTCGCATCCATGTATGTCTATGTAGTCATTGATACAGCCTCATACCTGACCGATGTAGTGCAAGCTGCATTAGAATATTCGGACCATATAATCCTGGTAACCACTCAGGAAATCCCCTGCATTAAAAGCTGCAATCTCTTCCTGTCGCTCGCCAATGAAACTGGATTGCGGGAAAAAATAACTTTTGTCATGAACCGGTTTGACAAAAGAATCACCATTACCCCCGAAAAGATCGGTGAAAGTCTGAAAATGCCGGTGGAGTTTATAATCCCATTCGAGGAAAAAATCGTGACCAACTCGATCAATCGCGGGCTTCCTTTCGTTCAAGAGAATGAGACTTATCCCATTAGCAAAACGATCTTGAGCCTCGCCGAAAGTTTCCATGAACAAGCCAAACCGGTTGAAAAAACTGCCGAGCGAGTGCTTTTTGGTAAAAATAAGGGTATTTAGTAAAGGAAAATCCTATGTCTATTCTAAAAAGGATTCAGAGCGACCAAAATCCGCAGGATCCAAACGGGCAAGGCAAGGACGCAAATGGCGGAAGTCAACGTCCTCAACCTGTAGCACCGCAACGCCGGATGTCCACGCCTGATCGATCTTCCAACGATACCTATCAGGATTTAAAAACACGCGTACAAAATAAGCTTTTATCCACCATCGATACCAGCATGGATGTCACCAAAGTCGCTGAAGTTCGACGGACAATTCAGGAATTGTTCGAACAAATCCTCAGCGAAGAAAATATCGTGCTATCGCGCCCAGAACGGGCAAGGCTTTTTGAGCAAATTGCTGCTGAAATTTTAGGTCTTGGTCCGCTTCAATCGCTGCTGGAAGATGACACGGTGACTGAGGTCATGGTGAATGGGGCAAAGAACATCTATATCGAGCGGCGCGGGAAAATCTCGCGTGCCCCG
>JAJZTR010000230.1 GCA_021848775.1 Chloroflexota bacterium
AATGTGCGGAAATTTACTTTCCGTTTATCTTAAAATATTCATTCAGGGAATTCATTTAGATAATTTCTTAGGGTACGCCCTGAAATTTCAAATTTCATTGCCGCCCACGTATCTTGATTTTCTACTCCGATGGTTCGTTTATCCGATCGATATTTTTCAGCTATCATTTTTCTATAATTTTTGGGATATTTATGATGATAAGATTCAGGATCCTGATCGACTTTTAGCCCCCACGCCCATTGCACCTCAAGGATAATCAATTCCAGTAATGCTGTGCTTGCAGTAATATTAGGACCTTTCACAACCCCTGGGAAAACCTGTAAATTATTCCCCGCTTTTCTGAGAGTAAAATAACACTCATGGTCAAATGCAATCCCAGAAGAAGAGGTTTTAGCAATAAATATCCTCTTTACCCCACGCCGGGGGGAAACTTCCAGGCTGTGGGCGATTCCCGTTGAATCATAACTTAGGAGGATTCTTTTGCGTTTTGCGAAATTCTGCATCCAATCGTCAAAATCTTCATAGCTTGTATTTTCTAGCAGTAATTCCATACGCACCTCGTTTTATTCCCGCCCGGTGCGTGTTATAATTCACGTTACCAGGCCGCCGCTTCCGGCTTTGGTCATTCCCTCGGGTGCAAACACACCGCGGGGGTTTTTATTATTCTACATCAAATTAGAATGTTTTTTCCATGTCAGTTTAATCACATTTACCGGCCGCGGCCGGCTTGATCGTGGTCGTAATGGTCACAAGATGGACCCTGCCAGCTCGAATATCCACCTGGACACTTCCATAACCCGCCCCGGTAATAACCGTCTCAAGAGCTGTAGTAAGAGCCTGCAGCTCACCGGGGATCAATAGATCCTCTGTCGTTTGCGACCTTGAATCAGGTAGTTTTTTCGTGACTCGCGCTGCCATTTGTCACCCTTTCTGAAATGTTAAAGAAAACTCCCGGCCCTTTGCGGCCCATTCCCCGGCCCATCTTGTTAAAAAGATGAATCCGAATTGTCCAAAATATCCAGATTTTACGCCTGGCAGGTGACAAAACGGACGCTTTATTACCCGTTTATAACGCTCGGACAGGTGCAAAAGTCGCTTACACCGACGATGTCGCAGGTTCGAGTCCTGTCCTGCCCACAAACAATTCAAAACTCTCCTTGCATCGACTGGGCATACCCGGTCAATTCGACATACCCATAGCCGCTTACTTCTTTTCCATCCCTCACCCCGCTGATCTCCACAGCGCCTTCCCAGTAGGTGAAAAATGTGTGCAGTTCCTGGTTAGCCATCAGCGGAGTGACGGTAATCTCTATTCCTTCGGTGGGAATCCTGATGCGCCATTTCGCCGGGTATTCAGCCTGGTTGGCAGGGCTGCGCCAGGTATCCAGGACTGAAAGTTCGAACTCCCCTGCGGAAAGGCTGTGGGTACTCCCATCCGCATCGATGACTGTTCCAGCCAGATCAGGGTCGATGTCCGGATCTGCATTTCGTAGTGAAAACAGCATTAATTCACTTCCGTCATCCAGTTGTATCGAAAACCAGTCCCAACCCACCTGTCCATCACCTAACGCGCTGGTGCTGAATTCGTGATCCATCCAGCTGAAACCCTCCACAGCGTAGTATTTACTGGCTACACGCAGTTTTCCGCTGGTTTTCAACCGCGTCTGGCTGAAGTAATACGAAGCATTTCCCGGCTGACCCCCTTTTTGGCTGTAGCCGTGATCCCCTTGCAGCACCACTCCTTTTAAATCGACGAGCTCAAGCTCAATTTCGAGATCATCAGTGCTCGCCTTCATCCGGTAGCGGTCCTCAGCCACTTGCTCCACCATCCAATCCTCGAGCCAAACTTTTAATCCCCCAGAACCCTGCGCCCCTGCCAGTCCAGCTCCTTCCCTCGCCAGCCGTTCCTGGTAATAAAAATCCTTTTTCTCGATATCGCTGATTGCAAAATGTGCCAGGTACACCTGGTTGGTCCGCCACTCCGACCCTTCCCCGTTCTCAATTTCCAGCGGCGTTAATGCTCGCCGGAAGAATGTCAACTGGTAGCCAAAATGCCTGCCATCAACTGTTTCCAGATTCCCGGTGTAATACCACCACTCCGTTTGAAACGCAGGATGTGGACCGTGGTCGTCAGGGAAATCGAACTCGCGCGGACCCGCCGCCCGCTCAAATCCGTCAGTTGCAACCGGCTGCGCGGCCATCGACAGATTGGTCACAGGTTCGCGCTCAGCTTCGTGACGACCAAATAACAGCCAGACGCCTGCAGCCAGAAAAATAATAGCGCCGGAGATAAGAATTCTTTGAATAAACGAAAATTTATTCATAGCGAATCGCGTCCGCTGCCTGCATGCGGCTTAATCGCATGGCTGGAAGAATCCCAGCCATTAATGCCGCGCTGATGGCAACCATCAAACCCAACAAGAATGCCTGGGGTGACATCATCAACTGCAGTGTCCAACCAAAGGACCGCAGGTTAATGACGTAAATCAAAATCAGAGAAAGGGCGATACCGGTAGGGATAGCCAGTAATCCCGCCATCAGGCCCATCAAACCGGTTTCAAGCATGGTTAGCTTCCATAATTCGCGCCCGGTCAAACCCAGGGCTTTCAGAATCCCGATTTCCCGTTGTTTTTCCAATTGGAGCAAAAGCAGGGTGCTGAGAATACCAATAAAGGCCACAATGGTTGCCAATATTTGCAGCGCGCCAGTAATGGCAAAGGTGCGGTCGAACACCTCCAGGACATCAGCGCGCAACGCGCTGTTTGCCCGGATCACCAACCGCTGTTCAGCGACCAGTTCCGACTGGATATCCCTGACCACCTGATCAACGTCGCCACTGGACGGCAATCGCAATCCAATGGAGGTCACTTCACGGTCACCCCAGATCTGCCGGTACTGTTCCATCCACATCAACAGGCTGCCCTCACTCGAGGCGTAATCGTAGAATACCCCAGCCACTGGGAAGAATTTTTCCCCTTGCGGTGTATAAAGGCTTAGTGTGTCACCGCTGGTTAGATTCAAACGGTTTGCCAGCGGCTCTGAAAGCAGTACCGCTCCGTCGCGCATCTCCTGCATAATTTTTCTTGCATCTCCCACACGGGATTTAAATAAGCGTTCGTTTGCGACATCCTCATTCGAGGTGGCCGAAATTTGAATGGTTCCGGTTGGGGATTCTACCTGTGTCGACCGTATCAGATCTACCCTCTCGATGCCAGGCCAATTGGTGAGCCTGGAGATAACCTCCTGGTCGATTTCAACCGTCGGCGTATTGGCTTTGAAGCCTGGCGCCGAGATATAGATATCGCCCTGCAGGGTTTGCTCCATCCACAACGTCACTGTATAGCGAAAACTATCGATCATTAGATCG
>JAJZTR010000040.1 GCA_021848775.1 Chloroflexota bacterium
GCCGTGAGTCAGGGCATGAAGGATGGTAAGCTGTTCCACCGGGTCTTTATTCAGTTGTTCCAACCCATTGGAAAAGGCCGCTTTTCCTTGTAAGACCTGGCTGCCAGCCATCTCCCAGCGGAAATCATCGGTAACCTTGCTCAAGATAAATTTAATATCCCCCTGAGCCAAAGCGACGGTCAGGTCAGAGACGAATTGATTCTTGGGAGAGTTGCCGCAATCTTCGCTTAGAACCATTTTTGCCATGGGTATCCTCCAACCATTAAGATGTTTACATGCAATTATACCCATGCCCGGAGTCTTCGTTAAGACCGCGAGGTTAAACAAAAAAGCCCCTCCGCGCCGGAGGGGCCGGCTTGGAGCCTTATTTCGCTTTGATGTTGATGGTGCGCGGTTTGACCGCTTCCGCCTTCGGCAGCACGATCGACAGGATGCCGTTCTCGAAATCGGCTTTGGCCTTGTCGGTTTGCACGCTCACCGGCAGCCCCAGCGTGCGTTCGAAACTGCCCGACCGCCGCTCGCGCACATGGTAGGTCGCGCCCGACTTTTCTTCTTCCTGCTTGAACTCGCCGCGCAGGGTGAGCGAATCGCCGGTCACGGAGATTTGCACGTCTTCAGCTTTGAGACCCGGCAGCGACGCTTTCACCACTACCTCGTCATCGGTTTCGTACACATCCAGCGAAGGCAGGGCGGCGGCACCGTTCAGGCTGAGCGGGCGGGTGAAGGCATCGTCGAACAGCCGGTCCATCGCCTCACGAAGAGTCATCATTTCGCGCACAGGCTCCCAACGAGTAAGATTGGACATGGTTCACCTCCTTCAAAAATATAAAGAACATCTTGCACATTAAAATTTAAAACAGGTCTATAAGAAAAATATCAAAGGATGATAAGAAAAATGTCAGAAATGCCGCGGGGCGGTGTGGGTGGAACCTGGCGAGTGCCGGGTGAAATATTGGGGGTAGGGGGGAGAACGGTATTCGTTTTCGAAAAAAAAATTTTGAAAAGAACATCAAGATTCGCGCCTGAGAGGGCAGGATTCGCCAGGGTCGCCCCTGTGGAACGAACCGAAACGAATAGTAAAAACGTACCAGGGGCGGGCCGGAACGAATACCCCCCCCTGGCCCCCCCCAAGTGTGGGGGGGGGAGTTTTTAAGATAGGGGGACAGATTGTTAAGGTGCGGTCCGGCATGATTATAGATCAAATGTTCTAATTTGTCAAGAGGGAAAAGGCGAATAAGAAGGATGAGGGGCAGAGAGCGGGGGGATGCAGGAGACTTAAGGTCAGCGAGTGCTGGGTGAAGCATTGGGGGTAGCGGGGAGCGGGCTGTGCCAGTCTCACACCCGAAGGGTGCTCAGACTAGAAACCATGCACATACCTCCACCCACGCGAATTCCTGCGTGATTATTCGTTGTTGGTTGGGTATTTATCACCAGGTAAACAAGGAGGGAATGGAAATTTTAGAAAGATAGGCTGAGGAAATTTCGCAAATTTTATTAGTAATTGGCCTTGAGGTAACATCGTAAGCTTAGTTTTAACTTCGTCACTAAAGGCACTAAAGTTAGGTGATCTTAATTCATTGGTTTCTGTTCGACCATATAAATAAGTTGAGCTATTTTCAACTATTTCTTTATCGACTGATGAAGCAAATTGTTCTGCTCCAAATAATATTAAACCAAGACCTCGACCCCTAGCTGTGATATCAATCAAACGGGCTTTAAGTGGACTACTGGAACCTCCGGAAGGTGCAAATTTGTTTAATTCATCTACAAACACAATTACCGAATCCAAGGCTAACTCATTGTTTTCAAGTTTACGGCTAAGCGTACTTATTGAACGGCCAAAGACTAATCTCTGACCTCTATCATTCAACTTTTGAATATCGATAACAAACACATTTCCTGAAGTTAATTCATTCCAAGGTATATCTCGCCCCTGGCCAGCAGTAGCAATTAATCCTTCATAAGATCGAGGAATTCTATGAAGATGGAACCGCATCTTGTTCCAGGTTGCGGTGTGCCCTCCTCTTATCAATTGTTGCTGTCGATTAGTGGCTTGGTTAATTTGGTTATCGATCCACGTCAACATCTGTGCATATGTAATGAATGTACCACGATCAATTTCGTCCTGAATTACGAACCAAACTCCCTCCATTCGGTCATCCCAATCAATACTATCAAATAGAGATGGAATTTGATGTGCTATCATCTGCAAATCCCACTCAAAGTTTGTTGTAGGTAATTCTCTTAAACTTTTGGTTCCATTTGGCCTATTAGTAGGGTCAGTGGGCGCAAAAAAGCGGGAATTTTCAAATGGTTGAGCCGGAATTTGTAAAGTTTCATATGCTCTCATCGACCATTCTTCGCCTTCTAACTCCAAATTTGGTTGATCTATATACAATAAGTCTTTGCTTTTTACATTAAACATCACAACAGCTATTCTTTTTCTACTGTGGGTTAAAACAGATTTTATAACAAACTCTATGGCAGATGTTTTTGAGGCTAATCCAGATATGCCAGAAACGTTTAAGTGAGCACTTTCTGGACCTAATAGGAAGTCCTCATCTACACTAATTGGTGCAACAGTATTATCACCATTTTCAAAAACTCCAAATGGGATTGAAGCGCCCTTATAAATAATATTCCCATGCTCATCAACAATACCATAAGCAAATTGGATACCCAATATACTTGGAAAATAAACTCTAGATCGTCCTACAGGTTTTGTTTTTAATGATACGTTCCGCATAACTGCACATGTAACTACAATGACCTCGGAAATATCTGTTGGTACTTCAATTGTGGCATCACCAAAATCATGGCTTAAGTAGTCTGCGATAAAACTCTCAACATCGCTATATGAACGCATTTCAGTTACAATGCCAAAGGTAATTTCATCATTTTGGTCAGAATACGCAGCAACGATATTTCCAATTTCAATTGGAGCTATTTTATTTTCAGTTTCGGAATTATCATTCCCACGAAAATTTATTTTTGACAACCAAAATTGAAACTCGCTAGATGTATTTGGTTCAAATTTTGTTGATACTGTCCTGCCAATAACCCCATAGTTGGTATTTAGAAAGTCTTCAAAATTTGTGGTCATGGGTTGGGGATTATATTCTCCAGTAAAAGGTAAGGATATTGACTCACTCATGATAACAATCCTTTCATGCTTTCTGTAATGGTGGTAATTGAAGGCATAATACTAGATAAATAATTCTCACATTCACGAATGGGATAGAGATGCTTATCCCAACGCGGATACGGATAAGAAGTAGGGAGACGTTCAGATAACAATGATCTTGAAAACCTGTTTGCTAACTCAGGTGCATTATCAGCATAAAACCGGCTAATTTCAACTCTTATTAAGCCGAACTCAGGATCTGAGTTCGGTCTACTTCGTAAACGTAAATACCAACTAATTCGTTCGCGTGCTCCATGAGTTATGTCATCCTCAGGTCTATGAAACTGAAAAGCCCAAGACCTTTCAAATTCATTCATCTGCATAATGCGATGATTTTCAGTAGTGTTAAAATATCTTGAACCAAATGATTTACTTACTCCAACACATTGTTTCACATTTAATTCGTCTCGGAAGTTCATTAATGTGCCATCAACAATAAGGAAGTTATTAGAATTATTAACTTTTGTGCGCCATTCCTTTATTAGTTCGTCTTCAACTTCTAGTCTTAAGCTTTTTGCTTTTTGTAATGCGCGGTTGCGAAGCTCGTAATAATCTCCGCTCACCGCTTCAGTGTCAATAATGGATAAACCCATTTCTTCGAATTCTTCTAAATAGGTTGGGAATGGAATTAGAGATCTTTGTACAAGAATTCCTTGTTTAATGTTTGGTTCAGACCAGACTTTTAACTGGCGGTCGTTTTTTTGAAGAATAACAGATGCAACAATGAAGTAATGTACAGGAATCAACACTTGATATCTTCCATGATCGGCTTTGATATAACCTATGTGAATTGTTCTTTGTCTTCCATCCTCAAAGAAGGAAAATTCACTTACTGATGTATCTTCAGGGTACTTATAATCAACACTATAGCATTTCGTGGTTGGTTCAATTGCATACGTCTGCACAGATTGATCATCTTGAGGTTCTGGATTGATTTCTTCTTCCGAAATTGTTAGCGGTGCGATTTTTCCACCTTGTGATCTTATGAAGTTTCTGGCTTGTTTTAATGTTGTCTGAGTTCCCATGTTTAATTCTCCAAAACCATTTTGGAAAGGTCTCGTCGAATGTTTTTTGTTAGTCCATATAGAAATATCAATTTAGGTTCCTGACTATTATGATAATATGCTCCCCTCTTTGCATATCCTTTTGTAGTACCGATATTTATCCAATTAGCTGCTCGATAACAAGTTCCATCATAAAGCGAAGGTTGAACAAAAGTTTCAGCAATTAAAGGAGTTATGGAATAATAAGAAGACCAATCTTCTGTCACTTGTTTTGTTGCAAGGCTAAGAATACATGATGCTAAATTCTTTACCTTTACATTCGGGAGAATTAGGAATCGGCTATTATTGATAACATAATCACGAGGTTGGGATATCCCCAAATTGCCTAACAAGATGTCTCTTTGTATTAGATGCCAGGAAGCAGAGGAAAAACTTATCGCACCCAATATCTTATTGTCGTTTAATAAAAGGTATTTAATTGCTCGGCCTACAGCAACTTGGTTTCCTAAGTAGTGATATTTATCAACTATGGCATTCCAAACTCTTTCGTGTTTATTGCCTTTAGCAAAAACAAATTTAATTTCATCTGGAAAATCCACTATGGGTGTTGTTAAATCAAACTGTGAAAGAATTTTTTCTTTATCATCCGTTTTCTCAATACGTATAGCATTATTTTTTTTGTTTATTTTTGAAGGGGGGAGGTTAATTTCGTCTTTGCTTTCAAGGATCCTCAACACTTCTCTGCATGCTCTGTCCTTTAGCCATCCATTTGGCTGTCGCCAATTAAGCATTTCACAAATTATTTTTGAAATTTGCGTACGGCCGAGATTATAATATTCAGATACACAAGATCTAATAATCGCTATATCTGAATTTGAGAATTCTCTTCCCCTTAAAATCATCCCTCCAGTGGTTTGAGTCATTGGAACCATGCAATTTTTCCCATCACTTTTACTGAAAAGTAATACAATAAGTTTCGTATAAGGATATTTTCGGTGTAATTAATTATTCCGACAACCGGTGACGTTTATCGGGGGGTTATTTAATTCCCCCATTCCTTCCATCATTATAAACTTCATCAACAATTTTGCATCAAAATTTATGTTTTTACTTTTATTTTCACCTTACAATTCCCTTACAACCCCTCGCGGGGCGTTCGACACTCGAACGCCCCGCATGCCATTCCTATTCAGTTTTTCATCCAGCCTTACGGCAGAGAAATCTCGAACCAGTCGTACGGTCCCAAATCTCCTGCGTCCTGAAACGGCGGTTTTGCGGTAAGATCAGAGGCGACCCCCCGGACCCCCATGATCAAATCATTGACCCGCGTTCTTCACACCCCCAGGCTTGGCCTGATCCTGCTCATTTTCGCTGCCTTCGTTGCCCTGGGCATGCCCGACGGGCTGCTGGGGGTGGCCTGGCCGTCGATCCGGCTGGATTTTAACGTCCCGCTGGACGCGGTGGGGCTGCTGCTGTTCATGTCCACCACCGGCTACCTGACCTCCAGCTTTTTCAGCGGCAAGCTGATCGCCGCTCTGGGCGTGGGGCGGGTGCTGCTGGGCAGCTGCCTGCTGACCGGCGCGGGGCTGATGGGGTACACGCTGATGCCGCAGTGGTGGATGATGGCGCTGCTGGGCATCGCCGCCGGGCTGGGCGCCGGGGCCATCGACGCCGGCCTGAACACCTATGTGGCGGCGCATTTCGGCGAGGGCATGATGCAGTGGCTGCACGCCAGCTACGGCGTGGGGATCACCCTGGGCCCGATCATCATGACGGCCTCGCTGACCAGCCTGAACGCCTGGCGGCCAGGCTACCTGGTGGTGGGCGGGTTTCAGCTGCTGATGGCGGCCTGTTTCCTGCTGACGCTGCCCTTATGGAACACCCACACCGTTTCCAGCGCCGCGGGGCAGCCCCGGCTGCTGACCGATTACAAAACCTCGCTGCCCGGCACGCTGCGCCAGCCGCGGGTGTGGCTGAGCATGCTGCTGTTCTTCTTCTACACCGGGACGGAAGTGGCTCTGGGCACCTGGTCCTACACGCTGCTCACCGAAGGGCGCGGGATCGCGCCGCAGACCGCCGGCCTGTGGACAGGCAGCTACTGGGCCGCCTTCACTCTGGGACGCATTCTGGCGGGGCTGTTCGCCAAACGGATTGGCGTCAGTGCCATGGTGTTCGGCGGCCTGAGCGGGGCTCTGGCGGGGTCGCTGCTGCTGTGGTGGAACCCGGCGGATTGGACGAACCTGCTGGCGGTGGCGCTGATCGGCTTTTCCGCCGCCCCGATTTTCCCCGCCCTGGTGTCCGGCACCAGCCAGCGGGTGGGGCTTCCCTTTGCAGCCAACACCATCGGTATGCAGATTACCGCCGCCGGGCTGGGCGGGGCGCTGATCCCCAGCCTGGTGGGCGTCCTGGCCAGGCGGTTCACGGTGGATATCATCCCGCTGTGCCTGACGATCCTGTTCCTGGTGCTGCTGGGGCTGCATACAACGGCGCGTAAGCCGGCCTGACCGGGCCGAAATTGACGGCTATGCCGCGTTGTCTGAAACCGGGCGGCTGAACAGCCCCCGCGGTGTGCGCGAGGGCTGCTGCTTCTCAATCGTTATTCAGGCAGATTCTGCCTGAAAAATAGCCGAACCTTTTTACTCAGTCGGCAAAGACTTGGCGTAAGCCAGCAAATCGGCGATATCCTGCAAGGTCCAGGTGTTCTTCAGCGCCGAGGGCATATTGGCGCCCGGCTGACCGTACGAGACCTTGTGGAAGAATTCCCACGGGTTGTCGGCGGCGATTGTCCCGACAACTTCCGGTTCGTCTTCACTGCCAAAATTGTACGCCCTGCCGTCTTCTTCGTGGCAGGACTGGCAGGTGTTGGTGTACAGTTCCTTGCCGTGGGCGGCATCGCCGTTGGCGGTCTTGTCGGCGTTAATGTACGGACTGGTGTCCGTAAGCCCCTTCTGCAGGAAGTCGACCACCATCGCCAGCTGAGTATCATCGAAGTAGACCGAGAAGTCGTGGTCGGGATTATTGGTGCCATCCATCCAGGCCAGCAAATCCCCGGCTGACATCGCAGCCGCGCCCATCAAACCCGGGAAGCCGGTCTTGTGCGAACCGGAAGCATAAACGCCGTCGACACCCTTATAATCCCACCCGTGGCATTCCTTGCAGCGGAAGGTATCCTTGCCGGTGCGGGTGTTGGTGGTCTGGGTCTTCCACAGCGGGTGATCGCCCGCGGGCGCATCCACCCCGAGTGCAGACATCCAATTGTCGTATAACATGCCGCCGCCGAGGTAATCGGGGCTGAGGGGGGGCACAGTCGCCTCCGGCACGTTCTCCGCCGTGGGAGTTGCGGCTCCGCCGCAGGCTGCCAGTAGGATCGCGCCGATTACCGCGATAAATAAGTTAATCCGGATCGATCTTCGCATTTCATTCTCCTTCTACCCGCCATTAACAATAAATATGGAAACGATTCGATCACGTAGGACAACAATAATATAGCACATTATTGGTATTATTAATCTTAAATTAATATATTAGATGATGCGCTTTCCGCGCCGGTCTCACAGCCGAAACGCGCTCAGACGAGTGACTGGACGCGCCGTAACGACCGCAGGTCTCAACTCATTTGGAACGTCCCCCGCAATCTACGGCTTTTCCACCCTTTGAAAAATCCGCCAGGCCAGCAGGGTTGCCCAGCGCGAAGGCGCCTTCTTCTGCCCGAACTCCCAATCCTTCCAGGCGCTCCACACCGACTCGAGGGTGAACCGTCCCTGGTCGTCCGCTTTGTCTTTGAGCAGCCGGGCCATTTCCAGGGTTCGCGGATCCTGCTTGATTCCGTTAAATTGGCTGAGACATTCGAGCACATGCATCAGGTCGTACCAGATGAACGGCACCTTGAGCTTGCGGAAATCGGTGCCCATGTAAAAGATGCAGGGATGCCGGGTGGCGCTATCGCTCCACAGGTCGAGCAGGGTGCGGTATTCGATATACGCTTCCCCCTCGAGCAGCCAATCCAGTGGAATGTCATTCATCGGTTGTTAGAATACCTCGAACCTGAGCAGCATCTGTGTGTTGGCAGCGGTCGCACATAGTCGGACGCGGATGCCCCTGACACCCGGCAGCTTGATCGATTCCATTCCTCCTATTGTCTCTGGCTTTTCCGTTTTTGACAATGTTATACTTCTTATGACTTCATGCCTGGTCAGTTACCAATTGTAAAATGATCAAAGATAGATGAAACCGATTGCGGCATTTCCCGGCACAAAACAGCACCAGGCCCTGCTGAATAGCATTGTGGCCTTTTACCAGAATGATCCGCGCGTTCTGTCCGTGATTGTCTTTGGCTCACTTGGCCGGGGCAGCTGGGATGAATACTCAGATCTGGATCTTGATGTGATCGTTGCCGATGACGTTAAAATTGACATCTCCAATGAACTGAAGCGATTGTGCAAATCATTCGCTGGATTGAGCGAACGGGCAGCCATCATACTTCCGAACGGTGACGAGGGGGATATCATCCTGGAATCGTTGATGCAGCTTTCGATTCGGTATCACCCGTTATCACAGACCAGCCCGAACATCGTAGACAGCATGTTGGTTCTGGCGGGAAGCCTGGATCATACGGAAATCACAGCCGCGGGGAATAAGAATCGCTTGGGAGACGCAAAGCCAATCAGCCAGCTGCTGGACAGGTGCGTGCGTTATGCAGTGGTGGCAAACGTGGAATTTCACCGAAGGCATTTTTGGGCCGTGAACGATGTTTTACACCGTATACGTACACTGATCATGGATATTTACGCTTGCACGCACAACGGATACCGGGGGTACCAGTTCTTTGACATCAATGCTGAAGAACGGTTCCAGCAAAGGTTGGGAGCAGCGTTGCCAACATTTGATGGTCACTCTTTACAGGAATCCTTCAAGAGGACGCTTGACATAATCGAGAGCGATCTAAGCTATCTATCCGGTGGGCAGTTAGATCTTACCACTGCACAGAAAATTGTCCTGGACCGTGTACGCCAACAGATCGACTCTACCGCAGGCCGCGCGAGATAAAATACGATACCTTCCCCCGGCCTGAGTCGTTACGAATAACCACGAATCTGCTCTACAATTAAGACAAATAACCACCGTTAAACCGCAAGGCAAAGGAGAAACCATGACCCCAAAAATGACACGCACCCTTGGCCGCTCCGGCATCGAAGTCAGCGCTCTGGGATTGGGCTGCTGGGCAATCGGTGGTCCTTTCTGGGAGGGGGAAACCCCGCACGGCTGGGGCCAGGTGGATGATGACGAATCCATCCGCGCGATCCATGCCGCGCTGGAAATGGGTGTGACCTTTTTCGACACGGCCAATGTGTACGGCGCCGGCCACAGCGAGCGGGTTCTGGCACAAGCGCTGGCAGGCAGGCGCGGGCAGGTAGTGATCGCCACCAAGTTCAACGCGGTCTTCGACGAGACCACCCGCCAGGTCACCGGCTCGGATTCTTCCCCGGCCGGCATCCGCAAGGCCTGCCAGGAATCACTGTGCCGGCTGGAAACAGAAACTATCGACCTGTACCAGTTCCATGACAACGGCTTCCCGCCAGACCAAGCCGGTCCGGTGCGGGACACCCTGGAGGACCTGGTCAGGGAAGGCAAAATCCGCGCCTACGGCTGGAGCACAGATTTTCCCGCCAGCGCCGAATACTTTGCTGCAGGAGCGCACTGTACCGCCGTCCAGGCTGAATTGAATGTGCTGGATGACAACCCGGCTATCGTGGCGGTATGTGAAAAACACGACCTTGGGCTGATTAATCGCGGACCGCTGGCGATGGGGCTGCTGACCGGAAAATACAAGATCGGGGTCAAACCATCCATCGACGATGTGCGCGGCGAAAAAAGCCCGGAGTGGATGAAGTACTTCGTCGACGGTCAGCCGAACGCGGCTTACTTGAAGAAGCTGGATTCGGTGCGCGAGATCCTTGCCAGCGGCGGGCGAACCATTGCCCAGGGCGCTTTAGCCTGGTTGTGGGCGCGCAGCGACAAGACCATCCCCATCCCCGGTTTCCGCACCGTCCGGCAGGTGCAGCAAAACGCCCGTGCCATGGAATTTGGCCCGCTGCCCGAAGCGCAGTTCCGTGAGATCGAGCAGGTTTTAGGGCGCCTGGCTGCGTAAATCGCTGAGCCGGTGGAAAGTGTTGCGCATAGCCGTCAACATAGAGGATGTTTCGGCAGGCGGCACTGCCCCTGCTGGAATCCTCTGAAAGGATCAACCGGGTACGCGCACGGTCAAGGGCCGGGATGTTTTCCTATCCCGCGTCTTTTGGTCCTTCGTTCCAGCAGCCGAATGATCGTGGCCGGGTTATTTCCCGGGGCATTCGGCCAGACCGCATGACCCCGCCGGGCTTCCCTGACAGGCACCAGACCAAACCTCGAGCGCGCTGGACACCACCGGATGAACCATGTCTTCGGCGATGCCAAATTTGCGCGCGGCTTCTTCCTGGTGGGGCGGCAGGGGCACGCTGAGCGCGTCCCAGCCCGCGAGAGGCACGCCGCCTGCCCGGTGAACGAGATCCAGCCAGCGGGCTGAGATGACCGGCCCGGACAGCACCGGAAAGGTGGTCTGGCTTTGCTGCAGGTAATTCAACAGGGTGTGCACATTGTCGTCATTCGCTTTGAGCAGACCGCGCCACGAGCCTTTGAACCGACCTTGAACACCGCGGCAAACTTGCCACCAGACCCGGGCGATATGCTTTGGACCGGCGATATGCAGCTGCTGCATGCTGGTCAATATCTGCGCGGAGGATTGGTAGGCCGCCTGGGTTGGGTCGAACAGCCAGTGGTCATGCAGCCTCGCCAGCGCCGACCAGCGTTCCGGGTTGAGGTGTTTTGCATCCAAAACCGCGCCAAACGTTAAAATATTGAGCCGGTGTTCGATTGGATCAACGCCCGCGACGGATTTCGCCGGATCATGCTGGCCGCATAATCCCAGCGGATGGTTGATGAACGCCTGAACTAGAGCAGAGGATAGAGGCATAGCTTCCCTTTTGAATCACGAGGAGGAAGGAGCGGCCTTCCTCCCCGTGGTTATCAAATCTTGTTACTGGTTGGGCAATCCTTTGGTGGCTGTGCAGTTGGATGCCCAGGCGCCGCCGTCCGGCAGACGGCAGTAGGACAGGTCGTAGCTGGTGGCGGTGTAGCTATACGTGTCATAAATCGCGACACCATCGGTGCCCAGCAGCCGGACATCGTCACCGGTGTTATTCAGGTAATTTGACATTTCGATGACGGTGTAGCCGCCGGGTTCGAGGATGGTGTCAGCCGCAATCTGGATTGGCGCGCTGCCCGCGTTCAGCAGGTCATCGATCCACATGCCGCCGATGTTCAAGCGGTCAGCGGTCGGGTTGTAAAGCTCGACCCATTCGGTGGTAAAGAGGGTCTGCGGTGCCGGCACGAATTCGTTCAGCAGCACCTCACCCATTATGGGTGCGCGCGGATCGGTCGATCCTCCGGCGGGGTCAGCCGCGACATAGGGATCTCCGTGAACGGTGTAGTTGATGCCGTCGGTGACCTGTACCATAACATTCCCGTTGGCGATGACTGAATCGTAGTAATTGCGGGTCGGGTCGCCAATCTGGGTCAGATAACGCATGGTGCCGTTGTTGTAGAGGCGGTCGAGCACGGTCTGATCGGGATGACCGTAGGTGTTGGTGCTGCCAACGCTGAATATGGCCGCGTCCGGGTTGAGCGTGCCCACGTAGGTGGCGTTGGTCGAATGGGATGAACCGTGGTGATTAACCCAGATAACCTCGACCTCCTGACCGATGCGGGCAGCGACATCGGTTTCAACATCGTTGTAAGTATAGCTGTACGAACTGGTGGTGTATTCGCCGTCCGTATCGCCGCCGGCTACAAAGTCGAATTTACCCCAATTAAGCCAGAGCGTTATCGAGTAATCGTTTTCGGAAGGTGGAACAGTCTCCAGCGTATGATCACCGCCAACAGGGGTCACCCCGTCGGCCTGCATCACGCCCTGGGCATCCACCTGCACCACTTTGACCGTCACCCCGCTCGACAGACCGAGATCGATCTGAGTGGTGGAGTTGATCTGGGCGAGTTGGCGAATCTGACCGGCGACGGTTGTTGGATCGGTAGCCCAGCACGCCCAGTTGCGGCCTGTGCCGGACACTGTCCCGGCGTTGTGCCAGACAATTTCCAGGTCGGGGTCACAAATGCCGTCGCTGTTCGCGTCCACCCAGGTGCCGCCATCGCGGTCGATCAAAGTACCCGCGGTGATTCCCTGTTGTTCGAGCAGCGACCAGATACCGCCGTAACCGGCGTAGCCCATGTGATCGAGATGCCAGTGGGAAGCCATCACATAATCAAGGTGGCTTCCACCGGTAATGCGGCGGATTTCGCTGGCGACCCAGGTCGCGCCCTGGTTGGTGTTCCAGTTATCCTCTGAAACGCCGATGAGCAGCGTCCGGCCGGTAGGCCCGATGATGAGCTGAGATTCACCCTGCCCGACGTTTAGGACATGGATTTCAAGGGTGCCAGGTGTCCAGGTGCCGGGAGGCAGGGGAGGAGAATTGGTGCTGCCCTGGGTTGGGCTGCATTCGATGACGCTCCAATCGCCGCCATCCGGCTTGCGGCACCAGCTCATGTCGGTGGTGGCGGAGACGTAGCTGTACGCGTCGTGGACGGTTGCCCCATCATCATCCAGCAGCCGCACATCGTCCCCGGTATTGTTCAAATAAGCGCTGAGGGTCATGACATAATAGCCGCCGGCGTCGATGGTGGTGCCGGCCGGAATTTGCTGTGGCGCGCCTCCACCACCCAAAATATCGTCAATCCACATGGAACCGATATCAAGCGTTTCGGTCGTGGTGTTGAACAGCTCTACCCACTCGCTGGTTTGAACCGTGCCATTGTTCGCGACAAACTCGTTGATCAGCACTTCACCGGCGACCGGCTGGCGCGGTCCACTGACTGTGTTAGTAACGGTCACGTTCACACTGACAGGCGCTGAGCCGTCGGTGTAGCGGGCGGAGACGGTGTGCGGGCCATCGGTATACGCTGTGGTATCCCAGCTGAAAGACCAGCTCTTTCCGCCGCTGGTCGCCTGCCAGACTCCTCCATCAATGGAAACCTGGGTATCAGCACCGCTCCCGGTTCCCGTCACCAGGTACACGCCGCTTACGGTTTCGCCGCTGACCGGTGTTTTTAGCGATACAGGTTTGGCCGCAAAGACTGTGTTGGATGTAAGCAATGCCATTATTAATGCAATGGCCAGGGCTCTGCCCCAGACGGAACGATTGAACACGATCATGGTAGTCTCCTATTTGGGTGTTGGAAATAAAAAACGGCCAGCCTGGTAGATTCAAGCGGGCCGCTGAACGACATTTGAGAGGTAAAGAGGCGTGCACAGCGATGGGTGTGCGTTTATGCCGGCGGTAAAAATCCTGCCGTACGGGTTTTTCAAAGCGAATCCCTTAACCTGGATACCATGGTTCGGAAAGTCGCATTGTTAAGATACTCCTTAATAGCTGTAGATTGGGATGGTACAGATGGGGAAGGATGAGACACACCGTTAATTTCTCATCCATGTAATTATATAAACACATTGAAATTTACTACTAAAAACCACCCCCCAATTTTGGCGAGCGGTTGCTTGATTTTATGATCATTTTCAGCCGGGGCAGGGTCACATCTGCTATCCCGGATTTGCTGCCCCTTGTTCCATGAGCCAATCTCGAGGATATACCCCTCCGGGCCGGCAACCATTGAGGAGCGCATTCCCCGCGGTTCAGCGCGGGGAGCGTATATTATTCATACACAATAGCGAACCCCAGAAGCTGCTCTGGGTTGTGAATCAGCAAAGGGCAGCAGGGAATCTGCTGACTGGTTTCATCGAGAACGGCAATACGTACCTCCGCTAGCTTAAGGCGAACTCGACCGCCGCCTCCGCATGGATTCTGGTCGCTCCTGGAGATTCGGTGTGGAACATTTTTGCACCTTGCATGTTTAACGAATAAAGCGGGCATTAGTATCCTGAAAACTTCATCCTGGTGAGGGATTTAATGCGCAATCAGGAATTCGCCTATCACGAGGGCCAGGGTGAACACCCATTGAACGATGGTCAGCCACACCAGCCAGGAGCGTTCACCATTTCGCATCACCGCGATGAGCGCGACCACCCCGGCTGACAGCCCGCACAGCACCATCAGTATTCCGTAATAGGGCAGGAGGGTCTGCCGCCAGGGCGCATCTTCCGGCAGGCGCATGAATACGAATGTGTTGATAATGCCCATCCCAGCATAGGTCACCGCCAGACCGACTGCCCACCAGCCCGTCTTGGTACTGGGAAGTTGTAAGAACGAAGAACTCGATTGATCTGTCATCTGGTATGTCCCTGAGATATTCATGACGGCTTGCTTATGCCATCGTATTTATCATAACATGAGGCCGAATTCACTGGTAGTTTTGATCAGGATACCCCTGTCACACGCCCGGCTGACCAGAACAGCGCCGCCCCCATGAAGACCAGCCCGGTGATCTCGCGGATTAAGTAGCGGATGAGTATCTTTGTGTCCATTTTAATGACCTGAATTTGGTGAAAAGGAAAATTGATGTATGGGAATATTATGGCACAAGTCTTAATAGGGTATATTAATCATGAAATATTTCCAGTTTGCGAAAAATATCGTACCATTTTGTTGGGTACAACTGTAAATTTCATGACAATAAAAAATTGACTTTTATATATTTATTACTAGTTTATCTTTTCCAATAACCTATTTCAATCACCCCTTGTCTTTCAAGCTTGTCATATGCGAGGGATTTCTTAAGCATAGTTATTATCGTTTTCCCATTTGACCGCATAGCAAACGCTTCATATGCAGTTTCACTATTTAAGAAAAATAATTCTAAGTCATTCATAAATATTCCTAATGCTTCGAGTACATCGTTAATCATTTTGAGACTGATTACTTCTAAAGGCTCTACAATCTTTAGAGCCTGTTCTAAATCCCAATGGGCTAATTTCTTACTGCGATAATTCCGCAATGATTTTGTAAGTTCATTAATCGTTATTAGTTGTTCTTCTAACTTCGCTTTTAATTCTGGATATTGGTTTTCGTCCAAACAATTAATAATCTGGTCAAGTGAAATATTTTGATACCCTAAAGTGGATTTTTTGTCTGTTAGGCGAACAAGCGAAATAATAATATCATTAAGCAAAACTTCTCTAGTAATATAGAAATATGTAGAGGCAGTTTTATTTAAAACATCAATTATCTCTGGTGTTCCAACATACAACTGCTGAAAGATTCGCCAATGGCCGTGTAGCCACACAATTTCAGATTTTATAAGGGTTACGATCGATTCAATTTCTTCAGGAAGAGTTTTCATTTGGTCCATTGGCAGAACCTCCATAGGAAATTAGTCGTGTGGGCATTAGGAGGAAGAGGATAATGGAATAATTCTGCGATATCAATTAAATAATAATTTTGCTCCGAAGGTCAAGAGTTATTTAACAACAATTTATATTAATACTGGGTCTCTCCGAATAAAGTTCTGCAATTAACCATTTGATAATAAGCTCCTCCAAGAAGAGTTATCGTAAATGCGTAAATTACCAAAAATAATTATTATTGCATTCCTTAGCATCTTATCAATAAACCATATATGTGTTGGTGAAATGTTCTACTCAGCGCCTTGCAACCACCCTACAACTTCCCCACCAATTCCCCGGCCCAGGCGCGGATCGCGTCCCAGTCGCGGATGTCGCTGGCAGGCTCGGCGCCGGCAAAGGTGCTGAGGGGGAAGCGCAGCTTCGACGGGTCGTACTTGCCGCCGAACATTTCCAGCGCGGCCGGCGTCAGCCAGGGGAATTTTTCCAGTTCCTTTTTGATCTGAGCGGACGAATCCTGCCACTCCTTCTCGTCGTGCGGGTCATGCACCGGTCCCAGCACGAAAACCGCCACCGGCAGATTCATCAGCGCTTTATGGTGCCGCGACAGAAACTTGAGCGCGTCCTTGTGCCAGTGGAACATAAACAGCGGCGCACCCAGCACCACCGCGTGGTACCCTTCCATGGAACGCACTTCCTGCGCCAGCTTCAAATCAACCGCCAGACCATGTTCACGCAGCGTCGCCGCGACTACCTCAGCCACTTCCCGGGTTGAACCGTAACGGGTGGCATATCCCACCAAAACATTTTTTGTCATGATCTTCTCCATTAAAAATTGGCACACCTGCTATCCTGAGAGCCCTTCACCCTCTCTCGGCTCGCCTTACCCCACGGAACGTACAGCATCCAACACGGCCTGAGGATGCAAGTCCGCCACGCGCAGCAGCACCATGGCCGGACCCTCGGGTACCCGGCGGCCCTGTTCCCAGTTGTGCAGTGTTTTCACGCTGATCCCCAGCATGGCGGCAAATTGCTCCTGTGTCAGGTTATATTTTCCGCGAATCCGTTTAATGTCCGGCGGTCCATACGGGAAGCTCCGGGATGCTTCTTTTTCTCCTCGAAGAATCTGTCCGCCTTCCTTCAAACTGGCTGTCAATTCGGCAAAGATTTCGTCTTTCATGGGTATTCCTCCTTGATAATTTTTCGCAGCACCTTTAATTGTTCAGGCGTCAAATCATCATTTTCATTTTTTGCGTACATCAGTAACATTAAAATTTGATCGGTTCCGACCGCCCAATAGTAAATGGTTCGAACACCGCTGCGTTTTCCTCGTCCTGGTAATGACCACCGGACTTTTCTCAACCCACCGCTTCCTCGAATAATGGGACGTAAATCAGGACGATTGGTTAAAGCCATTTGTAATAGACCATATTCATCATCGGTAAGCAGAGATTGCACTTGACGAGTAAAGATTGAGGTTTCGATGATAACCACGATGATCCTTCCCCTCAACATACATCATACGCCAATGGCGTATTTTTGTCAATGGCTAATATTTTCCGACAAGTTAAATTCCGCTTCGAACCGCTGGACTGAAGTGGCACCAATCCCTGGTTCCTTGTGTCAAATCCATTCCGCACCAGCCCCCCTGAAGGATGCCGCAAGCTGGCATTCATTCCATCCCATAAGTTTACAGCGTAAATCCAGGGTTATCCGTGCATGCCCCTGGTGACAAGCTGACCGGCTTTCTGTTAATAATCAAATCCCCGCCACACCCGATGACATTCACCTGAAGACTCTAATCGTCGAACTCCATAAAGCCGATGAATCGTTTCCGTTGAATCCCTGCGAGGGGCGGGGACTATCCAATTTGAATTTATTGCTATCAAGCGGGTTTCTTTACAGGTAATTTTGCTTTTTGTTGTTCCTTTTTCTTATCGAGCTGCTCCTTTTTTTGCTTGTCGGCCTTGTTTTTATCCTTCTTGCTTTTTTTATCTCCCATTGCGTGTCTCCATTGGTAATTAATTGCTGACCAGGCAGGAAAGCCGGTCAACCACCCGTTTGGGTAATCCCATTATAGCTGTTTTAGCCGCCATTGGCTAAACCAGGAAGAGCCTTTAAATTACCTGTTTGGCCGACACCCGAAAAGGCTAAATCTACGTCTTTGTTTAAATATTTTATGGAGGTACCGGGAATTTTGAAAAATTAACAATTTTGAAAGATGATTAATCCCCTTTTTACGAGGGAAATCTGTATAATAATGATAATAAATTATTTGTGCTGGTCTGCACAAATTTAGGCCTCAAAATTTCTGGTCCAACTAAATATGATACGGGAGTGAATAATGAAAAAGCGCATTTATTTGCTGATGGCAATCGTGCTGGTTTTAGGGATGCTGCCTTTCGGCTCAGTCCAGGCGGATAACCCGACGGGGGCCCCTTATATCATCGTGTTCAAGGACACGGTGAACCCGGCCGCTGAAGCACCCGGACT
>JAJZTR010000231.1 GCA_021848775.1 Chloroflexota bacterium
GTTATGGCTGTACATAGCCATAACCCCAGTAAAAACCAGACCAACCCAAAACCAAACAGCCTTAGCCCCTACATCCAACTGTTGCAGCCTGACGAAGAACCATATATAACTGACCTGCGCCAGCCCCAACAGCGTGTACATGCGGAGTTCCTGAGCGTGATAAATTTGGAACGGCGCTACCGCAACGATCAGCCCGGCCCACAGACCGGCTTCAACTCCCGCCAGACGACGGCCCAAATCAATGACCACTGCCAGAGTTCCCAATGAGAGCAGTACGCCGAGCAGCCGTAGAGCGAACAAGCTCTCGCCGATTTTCATCCAATAATGCAGCAAAAAGTAGTACAACGGCGGCATGGTATCTGCCGCCGTGCCGCTAATGATTTGCCCCAGGTTTTGCTTTGCTAAAAAATAGCTAAATGCATCGTCATACCATATTTCCCTTGTGCCTGCACCATACAAACGCAGCCCAAGCGCCAGAATAAAAATCGCACCAAGAAAAACCCAATGCCTATTTTTCATAGCTCGTTTCAATGATTCGAGAGTTGGTCGAACCAGACATTCGGTTTGCGAATGGCCCACCACCGCACCCAATATAGCATGATTGCCAGCAATAATGGTTGTGCAAAGAACAGGCCAGGGTTTGCAGAGGCAGGGCTTCCCGCTTTGGTCAAATAAATCAGCCAGATGCCGGCCAAAAGCAGCAGCGACGCTAAGATGGAAAGCACAATCCCAGCCCGCGGCCAGCGTTCATTCCACAGGCAAAACGAAAGAATTATCGCAGGGAAGGCGACCAAAAATGTTGCCGGCTCGGTTGGCAAGCCAATCCATGGAGCCAGCGTGAGGGTCAGTAAACCGGTCCAGAGAAATCCGTCGAAGTCGGTCTTTTTGGAAATGAACCATTCGATAAACAAAACCAGACCGGTCAGCGCTGAAAGAATGAACCCTAACCGTTCGCCAGCCGCCGGCAGGAAGGATTGCAGTACAACGGATATAGTGGGATTGGTTGGGTTAGGTTGAATGCTCACGCGCAGGTAATCAATGATCCATTGGGGACGAATCAGCGCTACGGTTCCAGACAGAAGGATGATCGTTGCAAAAAACCAACCCGCTAATTTGGCATGGCGGTAACGGAAACTCCAAACAATGACAAAGAAGGCAAAAAGCAGCATGGCATGCGGCTGGATGGTTGCCATCCCAAGAAGCACTCCAGCGAATTCATACTGGCGGGAACGGATGGCAAGAAATATCGCAGCGATCAATAAGCTAACCAGGATGGACACATTTCCGGTCACAAGCGGGTACAACCCGTGAAACCATAACACCCCAAAGAGCGCCAGCAACCCCAACAACACTGGTTTGACCCGCCAACGAGCCATACTCAGACTGATGAGCACCAGACCGATCAGGATGCCTTCCGATACCACCATCCACACCGCCCTCGCCCAAACAAAATCGCGCACGACAGCAAAGGGAAGCGTGAAGAATGCAGCATAAAGAGGCGGCCCATATCGTGCCCCCGGATCGAGTACCACCCCCGCGGCGCGGGCAAAACTGACCATTGAATTTTGGGCAGTCTCACTGTACGGGTTCACCCCATCGATAAACAGCGAGCGCGCAGAGAACCAATCGACGAAAAAGTGTTCACCCCCTGGATTATTTCGGGTATATTGGTAATTTCCCCAGACCATCACAGCTAACGCACCGCCGATAAGGACGATCAACAGGATCAAGGTTGTTGTCGGTCTGCGCCGAATCATGTGGATGGCTGCCTGGTGGAATATGGGATGGGGGCGACGGCTCTTTTTACCCGCCAAACCCCGCAACTATTATAATGGATATCAATATGACCGCAAAAGTCGCACTGGCTCAATTCGAAATCGCCCTCGGCGACCCCGAGAAAAACCTACATACCGGCCTGACTGCCATTGACCAGGCCGCAGAGCAGGGATGTCAATTGGTCCAGCTCCCCGAACTCTGGCTGAGCGGATATGATTTACCCAACTGCGAGCGGTACAGCCAACTGACCGCGGAATGGGTGCAACGCCTGCAAGCGCTGGCCGATTCCAGAAATCTGGCCATCGGCGGGACATTCATCACCAGCCAGTACCGGCAGTACTACAACACCTATCTCTTGTTTCAGCCTGGCCAGCTCGAACCAGCCCGGTACAACAAAACCCACCTTTTCCGATTACTGGGCGAGGAAAACTATTTTTCACCCGGCGACCATCTGACTGTGGTACAGCTTCCCTGGGGCAAAGTTGGGCTGGCAATTTGCTACGATTTACGTTTTCCCGAATTGATCCGCGCTTATGCAGAACGCGGAATCGTGTGCCTTTTGGTGTCAGCCGAATGGGGTCAAAAGCGCGCAGAACATTGGCGCACCTTGTTGAAGGCCAGAGCTATCGAGAACCAGATATTTGTGGCTGCAACCAATGGCATTGGCCAAATTTATGAAAATCAATTGGCCGGCTTCAGCGCAGTGATCGACCCTTGGGGAAATGTTTTAGCCGAGGGCGGCCCGAACGTCTCGACACTGCTCACAGCTAACCTGGACTTCGCGGAAATCGATCGGGTACAGCAGGTCGTACCCTCTACCTTCGACCGTCGAACGAGTTTATATCAACAGTGGTTCGAGGAATTACACTCGAACAGGTAACGGCTCTGCAGCCATTATTTCTTTCCAAGCAGCACGCTCACCTTGTCCTGCAATAGGATTTCCCAGCCCGCTTCGGTGGCTTTATCCACCAGGCGCACGCCCGGCATCACCAGAATATAATCCACCTTCCATTTCTCCAGCGTTTCTTGCCAGTCACCACGGGCGTCGGTCGTGTCGATGACTTCCTGAATGAGGCCACCTGCATATAAGTCAGCCCGCCCATCGATAAAGACCTTATAATCCCGCAGCCGCCAATCGAGATAACCGCCCCAGCCGTAATCGTTGAAGATATTTCCAGGTTTTCCGTTTTTCTCGAGATAATCGACAGCCGCGATCGGATAATAACTTTGCATGTTGGCTTTAACGATCACCGGATGGGTGACGTAAATCAGCCGACCAAATGCAATCAGCAGAATCAGCCCAACCAGCGTCAGGTTTATGGTTTTCCGCAGCCTGGGAGATATGGATCTCTGGGTACCGGCAGACTCTCTGGCATGTTTATTCCCTTCTTTCAACTGTTGTAGTCGTGGCAAAATCAAATCGCCCCAGACGGAATTTGCATGATTGGCAAGCACCACTGCGGTGAACAATGCAAAAGGCGCAAAATTGCGTTGGGAAAGCAGGGAAGCCACACCAAAAAGGGTCAACCCCGTAATTTCACTGCCGCTGGCGCGCTTACC
>JAJZTR010000232.1 GCA_021848775.1 Chloroflexota bacterium
GTTCTTTCCATTCGGAATGACTGACATAAATGCAGAAAAGCAGCGGGCCAACCAGTGTAAGGGCATCGGGGCGTATCCAAACGCCAATGCCGGTCAACAACCCGGCAAGAATATATCCTTTGCTTGTGCCAGGCAGTATAAAGTAAAAAACTGCCAGAATAATTACAGCCATCAGCGCCGTTTCCATACCGGACGCCCCAGCCCATACCAGGTGCCATTCCATAGCGAGAAATAAACCGGCCAAAGGCAACGCGCCTGAATAACGCGTGGTACTGCGAAATATCAGCTCACCAAGGCTGGAGAGTACCCATAAACATATCGTCCCCATCATAAAAGTCAATAAGAACGGAACCTGATCACTCACCAAATGAAACAACGAAAGAATAAATGTCCACATCGGTGAAGTCGATCCTGCGGAGGGTACGCCGTGAATAAAGGACCACTCGCCCAGGTCTGCCAGGTTTCGCGCATATGTTTGATGGATCCAGGCGTCATCCAAAGGGAATCCAACAGCCTGGGTTTGATTCGCCATGGCAACATATAGGCTGACGGATCCTGCCGCTACCAGGGCGTTGACCCATGCCCAGATCGGTATTTTCTTAATCTCACGAATAGCGATCATCATCGGATTCCATTATTTGCAGTCGAAGCAAAATAACTTCGCACCTGATATCTCTGCTACATATTGCAGGCTGCCGATATCCTGAGGAGTGTTGAACAAATCAATCAGGTTTTCCTGGTCTTCCTCTAAAATCATATAATTTGCGCCATAGCGGGCAGCCGCAGCCAGCACTTGCTCGGTACCACCGCCCGGAATGACAATGGAAGAGTGTCCAGTCGCAATGAAAAACCCTGGCGGATTATTAACCATGAACACAGTTTCCTCATCCACCGAATATGATTTCATGCCCTCCAGGATGCTTTCATAAGTGACATAATTGCTTCCCCAGCGGGTTTCAATCTCACCAGTGCCATATACTTTTACCAGATAAAACCAGCCTGTTAGAAGCGCGCAAATAACAACGAGGAGCGCGGCAAATCTTGGGGTAGCCTTTTCAGAATTCCAGTTGCGCTTTCTTACACCCCATGCAATAAACTGCTCAAGCCCCGCTGCAGCTGCAGCCCATAACAGACATTGAAAGGCTGACGCCGAATGCAGGAAACCGCCGCGAGCCCCGGCATATGGAAACACGAACGTCATCACAAAGAAATTAACCAGCCAAAAGATCGCAGCAAACTTGACAGCAGGTTTGGACCGATTTACCCATAACCCGGCGAGCATCAATGGAAATAAAATTATTGCACCTTGAACCGCGACCAGATTTTTCAGGTTCATTTGGATGGCCGACCACCAGGCGTTCAAGTGGACAGCCATACCTGCCTCCAACCATTTTGACATGGTCAACTGGTCAGCCGGATAAGAGAAGGTCTGGTTGTAATCCGTGATCCATAATGTGCGGTTGTTCCCTGGTGGCATGATTGAGCCAAACAAGTCAAGGTTGCGGGCATACCAGCCCCCCATGATTAGTGCATATCCCAATACAAATATCCCGATCCCTATAATGGCTATGCGCAGTTTAGCATTTAGTGGACGCTGCCAAACGACCCATATCAACCATACCCCGCCCGCGCACGCCCACAAAATCCCATCCGCCCGGCTAAGATGCATCATCCCTGCCAGTATCCCCAGCAAACCAGCCGTCTGAAAAAGCGAACGGATTGCTGTATTTTTCCAATCTGTCGTAAATATAATCAGCCAGAACATTCCCCCCAATACCAGATACAACACAAAGGTCTCCGGTATTGATAGGTAAATCACATATAAGCCCGAAAATACCCCCAGCAGCCCTGCCAGCCAGGCATATTTTTTCTCTTTCAACAAAAACATCGCCAGGGAAGCACTGATGATTGGAATAAGCCCTGACAGCAGGATAAACGGGATTCGTGCTGCCCAATAATCAGTTGATCCCACGACAACCATCGCTGCCGCGGCAAGAATTGAAGCCAAAGGCATCCAATATAAATGCGATGGATGCGGCAAGGTGATAGGATCGTCAAGATAATTCCATAAAAACGGTTCGCTAAAACCTTCGCCGGTGGCAATTTGCATCCCGAGCGCGTAGTAGTAATCCGCATCCATATATCCCGGTGATTTTTGTCCCACAGCGGCCAGTAAGGCGATACTGGCACCAAGAAAATAAAGGAGGAGGAGAAAGGATTTTTTCAATTCACACCATGATTAGCGTCGAAAAGTATAGATCTCGAGATCTCCAAAATAATTATGCTGATCAAGCCTGTATCGTTTGTCTAGTTCTGCCAATACCGGATGGGTAAGCTCCCCTGCGCCTTTATATTCCTCTATCGCTCTGGAAAAGACCACAAACCAGACTGTATCTTCCTCCGAAACGGCATCTTCCAATGAATCCGCTGGAAACAATTCAATGGCCTGTTGCGACGCCAGCGCGTAGGTATCATTGTGGGATCCAGGTTCATCCGGTAAGAACACTTGATCCAGATCAGGATCATAAAAATGTGCAGGGAAGTAGCTAAGCTTGTTGTCGTGCACTATTAAATCATCGGCAGCATTTTCCATTAAATATTGTGCGGCTATGCGAAATTCTGAGCGTGGAAATTCCGAGAAGGAATAATACGACGGCAAAGAAATCGCCGCTAGGATAATAAACGTTGATGCAACAATAAGTCCAATTCCCTTTTTCCAGCTCAGGGCGATGATCCAGCCGGCAAGAATAAAATAACCCAGCATCGCGGTGATAAAACCGCGGGGTACAAAGACCGGCCGCATGAGATAGGATGCACTAAAAAGCAGCGCCGGCAGCCCAAGCCAGAGCAGCACAGTAAAACTGATGCTACCCAGATTACGCGCCTTGTGGGCTTCAAGGCTGACCATCACCATACATTGCAGGCTTAACACCGCCGCGATGGTCAACAACCACCCCTCAAGCGGCATAAAAGCATGTGTTTGCAATACCGCCTGGAAAACCTCAATGAATCCCGGGACTGGTGTATAAAACGCGGTTTGAATTTTTTGAATTTGCCCGGGCACATGAATGAGCCAGGGAATGGACAAAATCAGAATGGCTGCCTGTGCGATTACAAGGTTTCGCAGTCTGCGCCAGTCGCGTTTGAGTAACAGGTAAATATCCGGTAAGACCAGACCAAAAATCGCCAGGCTTTGACTGTACATCGCCGCCGTCCCCGCAATCACCAGGCCTGCCCATAACCAGAGCGCCTTATTCGGTTTTGCATGGTTCTGCAGGCGCAAAAAAATCCAATAATAGGTAA
>JAJZTR010000041.1 GCA_021848775.1 Chloroflexota bacterium
TCAAAGCATGTACGGGCAGCGCATCGTCAACGGGCTGCTGACCCTGGCTCTGGCGGTCGGGCTGTCCGTGCCGGATTTGACGGAGGGGACGGTGGTCGCCAACCTCGGCTACGATCATGTTGTCCATCCCAATCCGGTGTTCCATGGCGACACCCTGTATGTGGAAAGCGAAGTGCTCGACAAGCGCGAATCCCGCTCCAACCCGGACCGCGGCATCGTGCGGCTGAAACATGTTGGCCGTAAACCCGATGGCACGGTTGCGGTAGAATTTGAACGGACAGTACTGTTCCTGAAACGACCTGCATAAAAGGAGAAATGCGATGCTGCGATCACGGCGTGCCCTTTTATACGTCCCCGGTGATGACCTGCACAAGGTGGAGAAAGCCGCCGTCCTCGGCGCGGACTGCGTTTGCCTGGATATCGAAGATGGTGTGGCCCTAAACCGCAAAGCCGACGCCCGCGTAACCATCGCGGGGGTCCTTTCCCGCCTGGATTTTGGCCGTTCCGAGCGGCTGGTGCGCATCAACCCGGTGGGATCCGGGCTGGAGAATGACGATCTGGCAGCCATTCTCCCTGCTCACCCCGATGGGATCGTTATCCCCAAGGTGCAAAACGCCGGGCAGGTGCAGTGGGTCAGCAAACAGATTGCGGAAGCTGAAAATTTTTATGGGTGGGAAATCGGCGGGATTATTCTGCTGGCGTTGATCGAATCGGCGCGCGGCGTGGTTAACCTGAAAGAAATCGCCGGGGCGGACCCGCGGCTGCAAGCCTTGATTTTTGGGGCCGAGGATTTGGCGGGAGACATCGGCGCTGTGCGCACCCGCCCGGGTTGGGAAATCTTCTACGCCCGTTCCGCGGTGGTGACGCATGCCGCCGCCTTTGGACTGCAGGCCATCGATATGGTGTGGATGGATCTGCACGATGTGGATGGGCTGCGCGAAGAGTCACGTCAGGGGGCGCAGATGGCCTACGCCGGCAAGCAAATCATCCACCCCAACCAGGTGGAGCCGGCCCATACCGCGTTCGCCCCGTCCGATGAGGCCATTGCGCAAGCGAGGCGGGTGGTAGAAGCGGCAGCCCGGCAGCAGGACGCGGGCAAAGGCGCTTTCGCGCTGGCTGGAAAAATGGTGGACATGCCGGTGGTCAAAGCCGCGGAGTGGGTGCTGGCCCGCGCGCGGGCTGCCGGGAAGATCGAGTAGGCATATTCCCACTGTATGCAAAATAAAAGGGGGATCGGGCGACTGGCTGGTCGCCTCTGCTTTTTTCCTCATCCCGGTCTTCTTTCCGTGAGTGAGAAGGTGAATTCATGGAATACTTCTCGTCAATTGCATCTTGACAGTATTACGTAATACTGTTATACTGATCTTGCTTTCACGGAGAACCAATTGGAAACGATATGAATACAGAAGATTATCTCATCCACGAATTGGCTGAAAAGGCGGGGATTTCGGTTCGAACCATCCGCTATTACATCTCGGAAGGACTGCTGCCCGCGCCCGACACAAAAGGCCGCTATGCCACTTTTTCTGAGGAATACCGCCTGCGGCTGGAGTTGATCCTGAAGCTGAAAGATGCCTTCCTGCCGCTAAAGGAGATCCGCGACCGCATCGTTGGGTTGGACCAGACCCAGATTAAAGAACTGCTCGACCAGTTCGATGCTGCCAATGCCAACAACCTGAACGCAATGATTGCTTCCGATGCACCAGCGCATGAGGTCAAAGAGCGCCCGCTCACCGGTGCACTGGATTACCTGGCCAATATGCTGGGTGATCAGCAATTGGCAAAATCGCCGAGGAATATCCCGGCACCGCTGGTCCAGCCGCAGAGGCGGTCGAACGCTGAAGTGGAAACCTGGCAGCGGATTTCACTGGCACCGGGGCTGGAATTGCACGTGCGGCCGGCCGAAGAGCCTTATTACCGCGAGCGCATCCGTCAAATCGTGGAATTCGCCCGCATTCAATTCTCGTAAAATCAGGGGAGGTAAAAAATGTTAATGTTTCAGATGTTTCATGTGACGCTCCAGAGTGAAAGCAAACTTATCGCCCGCCAGACCCCCACGCAGCGCGTACTCGAGCTGCGGGTGCGCGCGCCGGAGAGCCCGGAGAATGCGGCACGCACACCGCTCAACCTGGCGCTGGTACTCGACCGCAGTGGCTCGATGAGCGGAATCAAGCTGGAGTATGTCAAACAGGCGGCACAGCATGTGATCGATCTTCTCTCAACAGGCGACCGGGCAGCTTTGGTGAGTTTTGACGAACATGTTAGCGTTGATGTTCCCAACACCCTCATCCAGGCCGGGGTTAAGGCTCAAATCAAAGAGAGAATTTCGTCGATTCGATCCGGCAATACCACCAACCTGTCCGGCGGCTGGACGCAGGGCTGCCAGGAAGTGGCAGCCAATGCTGAAAGCAGGCAGCAGATCAACCGGGTGCTGCTGCTCACCGACGGGCTGGCCAACGTCGGCATCACGGACACGGAGGTGCTGTCGATGCATGCCCGCGAACTGGCGGAGCGCGGGGTTTCCACATCCACCTTTGGGGTCGGAGAAGGATTTAACGAACATCTGTTGGAGGGAATGTCCAATCAGGGCAGCGGAAATTTCTACTTCATCGCCAACCCGCAGGAAATCCCAGCGATCTTCATACGCGAATTCAAGGAACTGACAGCGGTAACCGCCCGCGATGTGCAGGTTACCCTGACCCTGCCCGAGCACACAGCAGTCGAAGTGCTTGGGGGATGGCGGTATACCCTGAATGGAAACAAGCTCCAGATTTTCCTTGGTGATCTGCCCGGCGGCCGCGAACAGGAGGTCTACCTCAAACTGCTCCTGCCCCCCTCCGATACTCATCAAAACCTCTCGATTAATGCCGCCGCGACCGGGGTCGGACTCCATGACCAGGGTTTGTCGGACGAAACCAGGCTGCGCTTTCAATACGCGGATGCTGAAGAAATCGCCAAGGCTCCCGTGGCGCAGGATGTGTTGGAACGCTATGCCAAAGTCGATATGAGCGAGCAGACCACCGCCGCGTTGAAACTTGAGCGGGATGGAAAGCGCGAGCAAGCGCGAAAGAAGATCCTGCAATCGCTGCAGGAAAACCGGCCGAGTTTGTCCCCCGACCAGGTTGAATACTACGAGAATATGGCTGGCCGGATGGAGCACGGAATGATCGAACAGGATCGGAAGACCTCGCAGTACAACGCCTACAACATCAAACGCCAGCGACCTTCGGATAAGTAGATAATTCACCTGGCAGCACAGGGGAACTGCCGAAACCGCTCCCGGACGAGCCATGACCGCTTATCCGGGAGCGGGTGGATTTAGGGATTATTGACTCTCGGTTAGACTGCGGTATAATTTGTGCGCTATTGGCTCACTAGCTCAACTGGCAGAGCAATTGACTCTTAATCAATGGGTTCAGGGTTCGAGTCCCTGGTGAGTCACCTACAAATTATGGGTCACGGTCCCCATTGAGGGGACGATGTTCGAGTCCCTGGTGAGTCACCTACATCCTGGGTTCAGGGTCCCCTTTAGGGGATGATATTCGAGTCCCTGGTGAGTCACCTACATCCTGGGTTCAGGGTCCCCTTTAGGGGATGATATTCGAGTCCCTGGTGAGTCACCTAATTATAGGGGTTACGGTCCCCATTGAGGGGATGTTATTCGAGTCCCTGGTGAGTCACCACGAGAGATTTGCTGCTGGGGACAATTCAGAGATTCAGGCGGGCTTTGATGCGCACATCATTGATGTTCCTGCGTCGGAGCAATACGTCACGCAGGGCATCGCCGCGCTGCTGGTCGTAGCTGATGGCAACGTGCCCCTGGGTGTCAAGATCAACGACAAGGACGCGGTCTCCACGCTGGGCAAAGTAGTACGCCAGGGGGACATAAAAATCAAGCCGCGCGAGTCAGTGACTCGCGCGGCTACTTGAGTTTGTAAATATTTACAAATGACCACCCAGATAGATAACGCTTACCGGTTCTTCCCCATGCATGCCCCGCAGGGGTACATGCGTGGAGAACACTTTGCCGCGATTTCCGCCCTGTTTAGCCCGCCTGGTTCAACCCCACCTGTGTGGTGAACACGGTGTCCTCGAACCGCTGCTTTTTCTGCACAATCGGTTCATCCCCACGTGTGTGGGGAACACGAATAACGGGTTACTTGTGTTCACCGGCTCGCTTATAAATTATGGGTTTTCTCAGTGTTTCAGGCTATTGTACCATCCCTGCCATCAGGAGGATATAAGGAGAAGCAGCAAGCCAATTCCAATCCAGATGGCGAACCATGTCCACGAAGCCTTGACCATGCCCCGACCAATCTCTGCCTTCTCGGGATTGGATTTAAAAATATATCCAATGATCAACCCTAGCCCTGGCAGTATGATACACGTAGGCAAATACCTTTGTTTCCAATTCTCTTGTTTTGTCTTCATTCTGCTATCCTTGCCGATAATTATCTAATATTCGGTTTATATTATCGAGAAAGATCATCATACAAGAATTACACCGTTTCACGAATACGCCAGCCTACCCTGCCCGGGTTCACCCCCACCTGCGTGGGGAATACGTCATAAACCGTGCGCTGTGCCAGAAATACCGACGGTTCATCCCCACGTGCGTGGGGAACACAAAAACAGTTTTTACCGCTGCAGCGATTCGATGTGATAATGCTAATGCTGCCTCGGTTTTCCCTTCACCAGTTGGAGCTTCTATAATTGCCAGGATTGGAGCACTGAAGCACTCAGCGGGGATCGCATTAATCGATTCCTGTATGGGTCGAGGGTTCTTTAATTGACTGAAAATTGATTCAAATTTTGTGGAGATTGTGCTGAAAGTCTTTGAAGTAAAACCAGCCCACTCAACAACCTTGCGTGCTTGTTGACGACAAACTGGGAGATAATTATCCAACCCCAACTGATTTGCTGGGGGAAAGTACTTCTCATCCGACCCAAGCCAATCACATAGGATGGTAAAACCTGTTATTAGCATAATCGCTGCTGAAAGATTTTTTGGCGCAGGCATACACTGCGGAAGCGAATAATTCATGGTACCCAGGATGATCCGCGCAGTATCATTCCGCATTCCACGCCAATCAGACGCTTCATCACGGCTTAGCAGAGACTTGGCAATTATCAGATCGCCCGGTGATGAGAACCGCCCATGATGACCTCCCATCATATCTCGCAGTAGGACCTTAAGCTATGAGGGAAGTGAAAGCCCAGGGCTTTCAAACTGGAGGAAAATTTGACTGATTAGGGTATGGTGGATATTCAATGGGGATACATCGAACCCCAGGCTTTTTAATCTTTCCATCTGGTTGTTGTTTTGAGATTGGAATGGTTTGGAAATTTTTCCTATATCATGTAAAGCAATCAATGATGGAAGCCATCTGACCAATTGGACAGACTCGGTATTAAGGGCGTCTGCAATTACCTTTCTGAAACGTAACGTGCTTGGAGGTTGAAGTAATACCTCAGCCACACACGCTACATCTAACATATGAAATAAGGCGGGGTGAAAGATGTTTGGGTCGCCTTCTAGACCAGTCTTTCCCCAGCATTGAAGGATATGTGTAATTCTTGCGGATTCACCGAGATCATCCATGATAGATCTCGCAAATTCCAGCTGATTCCTGAATCATCACATTTCGGATTTCTTCCGGCTCCAGCACTTCCACATCCGCCCCCCAGCCGCGGATCCAGGGCATCATTTCTTGCGGTTCGGCGATTAACGCGCGCCAGAGCAGGCCGCCGTCTTCAAGTTCGGTCACCTGCTCTGTGCGATGCCAGCGGGTTTCCCCCACACGTTGTGCCACACGCCGGCCAAATTTTAAAACGACTTCTATGGGTTTTTCATCGGTGAACCAGATTCCCCAGGCATTCGAAAGGAGTTTGCCAGGGTCAAAATCCTCTGGAATTGTGAATGGTTCAGAAAAGAGCTCAGCCCGGTAAATCCGTTCGATCTTGAAGGTACGCATCTCGTTCGGCGGTTCTCGCAATCCAATGACATAAGCAGAACGCCCTATTGCTGAAGGTTCAATGTAATATGGTGAGAAAGAAAACTTCCGAATTGGGTCCGTTTCATCTTTTCGATACCAGATGGCTACCTTGCGACTCTCCGCCCAGGCATAAGTCAGGGTTTCTAGAATGTGTAAATAATTGGGGTCCTGCCATTGTGCATCTTCATCGATTTGATCCGCTGACCGGGACAGATGCTTGCTTATATGTGGTGCGCGAGAGTCCAGAGCGATACTTAGCTTCCTGAGCGCTGAGGCTGCATGCGGATTCTGCCGGTCAAGAATGGTTGCCAGAAGTCGTGCAGCCATGTGGATGCTCAATGCCTCGTGCAAGGAAAACCGGACATCGATCAAGTAGGCTTTGCGGTCGATGAACAGCCTGCCTTTATCTTGGTAAATAGGCGCATCCAGGTCGGGAAGATTGCGGTGAATAGTTGAGCGATGGACACCCAGGCGTCGCGCAAGCTCTGATTGTGTGAGACCGTCCGGATGTCCAATGAGCAGCGCCTCTATCTGGCGCAGGCGATTTGACTTTGACTCGGCAGGTTTCATCTAGCTTACCTCACTGTCCGTTTCTATATTACGAAACGTGTGTTGCAGGTACAGCAACAAAAAAGAAGGAATGTGCAACAAATTTTTTATTCCATAAAAGGAGAGTTGATTAAATGAGAACTTAACCCACCAAATTCAAATAAATATTTCAAGAATTCCTAATAATCCCTCTGATGGATTCATAAGTTATCGCTTTCGATGAATGGCGAGGATTCTATTATATACTTTATTATTACTGTAAACTAACCTTACTTTGGGAGAGATTGCATCTAAGAAAAGTTCAAAATGGTGTTTGAAAATTCTTTGGGGTTTCATAAGCACTTAATTAAAAAGAATGAAACTATCGACCTTTCAATTTTTCAAAAGTTGTAAGAAAATGGGTGGTGCCTAAAAGTTTTATTTCCTAAAATAGAATCTTTTTAATTTGAAATTTTTTTAACTTCGCAGCGATTCGAAACCTGAAACTCTTGGACTGAATTAGAAACTTATGTTATATAGCACATACATGAGGGGGAAAAACGTTATAACAGTCAATATATTGTGAATTTCTGTCCAAAGAATCCAGGTTTCAGTGTTTCTTACCAGTTTGCACCACCTGACCTACCCCAAAAAAATGATCCGGAATGAAGGTTAGGAAAAGATCAGTGAAAATAGAAAGATATGAAATGGGAGACAGGATCATGCCAAAGAAATACTACAAAGCTGAGAAAATCATCAACAGACTGCGGCAAGTAGAAGAGCTCGTTAGTCGCATCGTCCCGATGCCCTTCGGGAAGAACAAAAAGCTCAAACGGCGGCTAGAGGAGTAGGGATCAGTGAGCAGACCTACTACCGCTTGCCACCGTCTAGTCTGACAATGCACCAATAATCCCGTTCTTCACATGGCGTCTTTAAAAATGGGTCACAACACTTTGAATGACCTTTTACGGTGCATTTGGTTCAGGAGCGTGATAACGATTCCGTTCGACAAACTGTTTCATTTGTGCGGCATCTGGCTGGGTGAATTTGAGGATCCGTCCCCAAGATGTCATCGCCAAAGGAACATCCATATCCTCCCATGGGAAAGCGATCAGTTTGGTATTGCCGGTGTCATCCATTACCGTTTGAATTGTCTGTTTCAGCCCAGAACAGTCGATACCTGAGACTTGACAGTTGTACCAAAAAACAACATAACCATGCTCGAGACTATGTACTAGATAGCCTTCAGGATTGGTGGGCAGGATGGCGAGATCGCTGTCTTGATAGAATTTTGCTGAAAAGTCCGAGTCATAATGGGTGCCACCTGCTGGAGGGTTTGAACTATACGGTCCAGGCGGGGTATCAATGGGAACATGATCCGACGATGTTATGGCGACTTCATCACCCATCAGGCTCGCGGAATTGAGAGATGTACCCGAAAGTAGGATAATAATGACTACCACAGCAATAACCGCAAGACCCAACCCACTATAAACAATAACCTTTTGCCGCGTCGCCTTTTTCCTTTTGGCTTCACGCATCGCTTGTCTGCTAGTTTTCTTCATTTAAAACCTCGCAGCATTGAATAGTGATCAATCGAATTATCCACTTTATAAACGCAGATAATTCAATAATAATTAGCCACTTAATAATACGTGTCCATTTCCCCATAAAAAGAATATTTTGGCACGTTTTATTTTCGCTGAGCTCTTTCGGTATACTACGCCAAAGGTCTATTCGACAATCAATTTACCGCGCAGCATACCCATTTTGCATTGAAAACCGTACTCCCCTGGTTTTCCAGGCGTAAATTCCACCAATACCTCCTCACCTTCAGGTAAATTGGCGCTTTGATGGAAATCCGGGATCAGCACAGTTTCCGAGCAACTGGCTGACTCCTGGCGAGTGAAACGCATTCGTAGCGGCTGCCCCGCTTTCACCACGATAATATCTGGTGTATAGCCGCCTTTGACAGTGATGGCGACTTCTTGAACACCTCCGATTCCAGCGGTGACACGTGTTTGACCCTTAGGCGCCAGCCAAAAGAACCAGGCGATAAATATGCTCAAAGCAATTCCAGTTATGGTTACAATGATTTGTATTGTGGTCATTTCTCGAGATCCTTTCGATCCAATAAGGTGAAAATCTTGTGGCGCAACATCTCAGCTGTTGGCCAACCTTTCAATCCTTGAGCGGTCCGGTAGATTCGGCAGCTCATCGAATAATTCGTTCTGTCTTCAGGCCATAAATCCTTTCCCTCGATTTGGAAAGACGGCGATCCGAGGAATCTCCATTTCTCAGCCTCACTTTCTGACCGTACTTCAGTCAGCTTTACAGTTACGGCTAACGATCCTGATGCAATGACAGTTTCAAGGACTGCCAATGCATTTTTATAGGAAGGGCACCCTTCGAAATACAGCAAATCTATTATCATTATTTGCTCATTTGGCGCTGAATCTAGGGTGAAAACTTCGCAGGCGGTTGGCGTTGGTCACGACTGTTACAGAGGAGAAGGCCATTGCCGCACCAGCCAGCAACGGGCTGAGTAGCACACCAAAGAAGGGGAAAAGGACCCCCATCGCAATGGGAACACCTAAGGTGTTGTAGATGAAAGCACCTACTAGATTTTGCTTAATATTACGCATGGTTGCCCGACTGACTTCTACGGCCGTCACTACGCCCTTCAAACTCCCCTTGATCAGGGTGATATCTGAAGCTTCTATAGCGACATCTGTCCCGGTACCAATCGCCAACCCGACGTCCGCCTGGGCTAAAGCGGGGGCGTCATTGATCCCATCGCCGACCATAGCTACCTTCTTGCCCTCAGCCTGTAGCAGGTGGACATTGTGTGCTTTATCCTCCGGCAGCACTTCGGCAAGAACGCGATCAACACCTACTTGACGGGCGATCGCTTCAGCTGTTCGGCGGTTATCACCAGTAATCATCACGACTTTAATACCCATTTTATGCAATTCGGCAATGGCTTCTTTCGAGTCTTCTTTTACGGTATCAGCCACGGCAATGATTCCGGCCGAATTCCCATCCACTGCAACAAACATAGGTGTCTTGCCATCATTAGCCAGTGCTTCGGATTTCGGTTCCAGGTCGCCCAAATCGACAATCAAGCGTTTCATCATTTTTAGATTGCCGAGAGCCATCTGCCGGCCATCAACCGCAGCTGTCACTCCATGTCCTGGGATTGCCTCGAATGCTTCTGGTTTACCTAGTTGTAATCCTTTAGCTTTCGCCCCTTCAACAATAGCTTCAGCCAGTGGATGTTCGCTTACTGATTCAACGGAGGCAGATAACCGCAGCAATTCATCGCTGGTTACTGATGAATGGTCAGCAAGAACCATGTCAGTCAATTCAGGTTTACCTTTGGTGATCGTACCGGTTTTATCGAGGATTACGGTTTTAATCGAATGGGCAGTTTGAAGTGCTTCTCCAGAACGGATAAGGATTCCGTTCTCTGCCCCCTTGCCAATCCCAACCATCAGACTCATCGGAGTGGCTAACCCAAGCGCGCACGGGCAGGCTATGATGAGCACTGATACAGCGGTGACCAGGCCGTAAACGAGTTGGGGGACGGGACCAAAGTCAAACCATATGACGAAGGTTACTACTGCCAGGATCATTACAACGGGCACAAAATAGCCGGAAATGGTGTCTGCCAGGCGTGCAATAGGAGCTTTGCTATTTTGAGCATCCTGCACCATTTTTACAATTTGGGCCAGTGCAGTATCCTTGCCTACTTTCGTAGCGCGGAATTTGAAAGCACCGGTCTTGTTAAGCGTAGCACCAATAATCTCGTCTCCCGTTTTCTTGGACACCGGCAGGCTCTCACCGGTTAACATCGATTCATCTACCGCTGAGCTTCCCTCCAGGATGACCCCATCCACTGGGATCTTTTCGCCGGGGCGTACCTGAATAACATCTGCGACCAATACTTCTTCAACTGGGATGTCGAGTTCCTGGCCATTACGGATCACACGAGCCGTTTTGGCTTGTAAGCCCATCAATTTTTTGATAGCTTCGCTGGTCCGCCCTTTAGCCCGGATTTCAAGCGCCTGTCCCAATACAACGAGTGCAATTACCACAGCAACCACATCATAGAATGGCTCTGAGGTCCCTTCAGGGAAAATTCCTGGGATCGTGATGGCGACCGTAGAGTACAGCCAGGCGGCTCCGGTACCCAGAGCAATCAGCGTATTCATATTCGCTGCCCGATGTTTTAAGGCTGCCCAGGCGCCGGTAAAAAAGTGGCCTCCAGAATAGATTAATACAGGGAGGGTCAATATTGCTGCGCCAAACCAGGTGGCTCGCAGCGTTTCCATCGACCAATCCCGAATAATGGGAATAAATTGGGGATAAGCTGTAAGCAATACTGGAATCGCTATAATGGCAGCCAGCCAGAATTTGCGCATCAGGCTGCGATATTCTTTGTCATGAGCAGCTTCTTGTTGGTAGGCTGGCTGATCGCTCGTTGCTACCCGAGTTTTGTAACCCCAGCTTTCAATGACAGCGTTCAGTTGTGGGAGGGAGGTCTGCTCCGGAAGGTATTCAATGGTCGCTTCCTGAGTGCCAATATTAACATTAGTGTTGAGAATCCCCGTGGTGAGGTCGAGTTCATTCTCGATTGACTGTACACAAGTGGCGCAGCGAATGCCATCAATACCAATCCTTTTTTGCGCGCCGCCAACCTGATATCCCGATTTCTTTATGGCATTGACCAAGTCAACTACTTTGGTTACTTTCGAATCAAATTGAATTACAGCCGTACCTTCGGTATAGTTGATTACGACTTTTTCAACGCCAGGCTGGTTTTCTAATGTCTTTTTGATCAGGGCAGAGCCTGAGCGGCCATCTTTTTTCAAACCAATCACAGGCAATTCAACCTGGCTTAGCTTAAGGTCTGGATTGAAGCCGGTCGTTACTGATCCAGCTAAAGGCCCTTGGTCCGTATTTTGCATGGAATATTTATGCGGGTTTTGGTCAAACTGGTTTACGCAATTTTCAGAGCAGAAATAATATACCTTTCCCATGTGCTCTCTTGTAGCAAACGCCGATTGGGGCTCGACATCCATACCGCAAACAGGATCTCTCTCCATGCTCCCACTCCCTTCAATCTTCAAAGCAATATTTTTTGATGATATACCATTGACAAAATATATCACCTGTTACCCCCATTCGTCAGCGTAGGAACAACCAATCAGAGACAAGTACAATTTGAATCAAATATCAGGCATTAATGCCTAATGCCTGATATTCTCAGTTACCCTAAACTCAAAATGCTAATTGGATCATTGCAAGATTTATCGGATGACTAAATTAAAATCCTTGGTAAATTCCTCCGAGTTTTTAACGACCTTTACAGATATTTTCCAGTTCCCGGTCATCGAGAAATTTGTCGTGATCGCATAAACTCCCTTACCCTGATCGGTAGCCGGACCATGCATTCCCATGCCAGACATGTCCGTGTGATCCGCGCCAACCTCGACTGTGGCTCCAGTGATGGGATCACCTTTGGCATCCAATACCGTGAAGTACAACAACACATCCCCGACAAGCGGTGGATCGGGAAGAACCTGCATCGTTGCCGTATAACTTGCAGAGTTCTGATTTTCTCCACCTGCAGAGGTCGAGCATGCAGTTAGTATTAATAAAATAGCAAGCGCAAAAGAGGGAAAGATTTTTCGAATTTGCATGATAAAGATTCTCCTTGGCTTTGTTGTGTTATTCTGTGACATTGATCATCAACATCAAACCACCTGGCTCTACATTGTCGTTGGTGGTGTGGTGCAAAATATGGCAATGCAGCATCCATTGACCCGGTTCGGTGGCGACGAATTCAATATCATACCTTTCTCCGGGTGCAACTAGAACCGTATCTTTGGTTAATTGAGCCGCGTCAGGAACCGGATGCCCGTCGGTTGCGATTATTTTAAAAGGAACACCATGAAGATGAATGGGGTGGACGAATTGGCCGATGGAGGTCAGCCGCAGCCTGACCAGTTGCCCTTTTTTTACTTCGATTGTTTCCGTATTCGGAAATGCTTTGCCGTTAATCGTAAAGTAATTGGGTTCCATCCCAGACATAGGCATCGCAGCAAAAGTTTGCCCGTCCTTAATCAGCATCTCGGAAAACATAAGATCCACATCTACATCAGGTAAATGAGTAGTCTGTTCTTCCGGGTCGATTATGAACGGCGCATACAGACCTGCGGCCACTTGGACATCTCCTTCATAATGGGAATGATACATATACGTGCCAGCAGGGCTGGCAACAAACTCATAAATAAAGGTCTCGCCAGGTTGTACAGGTTTCTGTGTCACGTCCGGAATGCCATCCATCGTATTCGGCACGGCAATCCCATGCCAATGAATGGTCGTGGGTTGGGCAAGTTCATTCTTAAGAATAATTCGAACCTTATCGCCTTCTGTGACCCGGATCATTGGTCCGGGAATGGTACCGTTATAGGTCCAGGCGGCTGCCACTGTATCATCTAAAATAGGCCAATTCACCGCCTGGGCTGTTAGTTCGAATACTTTAGTGTCCCCATCCATCGTGAAAGCCAGTGGTTGGCCACCTTTCTCGGTGGAAACAACTCCTTCCGGACCGCCCGATATAGGTTCCATCATGTGGTTACCATCCCCGCTTGTCATCCTCCCGGGGGTTGGGGTTGCCGCTCCCACTTCTACACGGTTTACAATTTGGCCTGGCTCATTTTGTTCCGGTTGGCTGTTCGTACAGCCATTGGCGACAATGAGGAGCATGAAAAATATACTTACCTTAGTCCAATGCTTAATCACGTTGTCCTCGAAATTTCTGCTATGAAGTACGTTTAGTTGGTACGATCATATACAATCCCCCGCCCACGGCATAGCGCCATTGAGCGAGAGACCAATTAGGTATTTATGCCTAATGTGATCTTAATTATATACAATTCTTGAGACGACCATTTTTGCGTAATCTCTTGCGCCTGCTTCTTCTTCCTTAGCACCATTGACCTGATCATCGGATTTCTTTTCGACGGGAATACTTTCACCGGAAGCATTAGTTCTAAAAAATCATTCGGGGTAGCCATGTGTTTTTATTGCTTATTCTTGATTAGATTTTCTGTCGCAGCGGCTTGTAATGCTTGAAAAAACGTTGTGGCGGAAACAAAACCTCCATTCACCGCCTCAATATAAGAAGGAGTTCATTCCCTGGAAGCGCAGTTATCAGGTTTTCACCTCAGGAATTTTTGCGCATTGCACCACATTTCCCGACCCTAAACGCAATAATACGGGTTAAGCAACTGGTGTTTTTACGCTTTTTCCCCTCCAGCAAAAGATTATGATTTATATAGATCACATAGATCAGGTTGTCATGGGAGGTACGAATGCTTAATAAACTTCGCTTCGATTTTGGCGATATGGCTATTGCCCTGGCGGTATGGTTTTGCACTTTACCGATCATTGGTTTCATTGCCATTCCAATGGTCGGCCGCCGACAGGCTCTACTAGTCGCCCTGACCACTTTTATAGCAATTATGGCAATTTGTTGGGGCATTTGCGGCGTCAAAAAATACAAAGCTTTTCATTCCAATTCCAAAAATATCCCTTCTCTAGAAAATAGCGCCATTAACACTCAAACCAAAAATAGGTCATGAATTGTCAACCAAAACGAATTAACACACTGAAGCATTAGCGCGCGAAAAGAAGGAAACCCCTCTGATTGCCTACTTCAGACCGGAGGCGCTCTTTTTTCTTACTCAACCCAATTGGAGAGGATAGAAATCGTTTTATCGGGGCCGCTCGGATCATTAGTGACCAGGTGGAGACTGAAATTATGGTATCCACCCATCTCACCATGCATAAAAAATTCCATGGAAATATTGGTGGACTCGCCGGGTTTGAGAGCCATCGAACCGATGGCAGGATTAGGCGGTCAACACCCTTCCAGTACTTCTATATACGGAGCCTCTTTAAATCTCAGCGGCTGGTCTCCGACGTTGGTCACCTTGACCACCGTACGGATGGGCACGCCGCCCAGTTTGACATCGCCGTAGTCGTACACCTCCTGCTCGACTTTGAGCTTGGGTGCCCCTGTGACTTCAATATCTGCTTTCTTATTTCCGCCGCTGCTTAGTAGCACAACAACAGCCACCGCTACCAGCGCCAGACCAGAAATAATCAGCCAGAGTGGGGAACTCTTTTTTACTTTCTTTGGCCTTAGTTTGGTTTTATATCGTCCCAAGGCGGTTCTCCTTTATAAAAAGGGATATGGATAAAGTTTACTCCGGTCAGATAACACTACAAAGGGCAGAATTGACCCTCACCTATAGGCAGAAATGCCTGATTAAAATCTGCAGATCTACAATTCCATCAACGACGAAAGAATAAATTTCACCCCATCTTCGGTCAATGCACCCAATTGAAAGGATCGGATTATGCCGTCCTGATCCATCCAATAACAGGCATTATTGCTTAAGCCATTTCAAGTGTCATAGCCCATGACAGAATGAGGTTGGAAATGTAACATCCTGGTATACCAGTTATCTATCGGAAACATAAGGAAATCCATTTTGAGAAATCGGTTTAGGAAATATATCCCCGTATTCGTCGGTATCGGCGGCGCACTGCTCCTCTTTGGTCTGTATTTCGGCATCGTCTCCTGGGCAGAATCTCCTCGGCACGCGCTTGAGTTTTTCTGGCAGGATCGCTGGCTGGTCATCCCAATCTTATTGGGCTTCGGGATTCAGGCGGGTCTCTACAGTGTTCTAAAGCTGCAACTCTTCCTGCCTAACCCCTCGAATGACCACATCCATCAATTTACCAACGGAGCGCCGGCCGCTACCATGGGGGCAGGCGGTACCACCTCAACCGTCGCCATGGTAGCCTGCTGCGCGCACCACGCTGCCGATGTCTTACCGATTCTAGGATTGACTGCTGCTGCCACTTTTCTGGCAGAATACCGAACCGCGTTCATGGTGGTCGGCCTAGTCAGCAACATCATCGGTATTGCCGTAATCCTGAGAACCCTAATGCGTGCCCGCAACCATGCAGTTCAAATGCAAATGACTTCCATTGTTACGGAGTGAAAATGAAATTAAATGTACGATTGAGCCTCTTATCGCCTCTGTTGCTCGTAATGATCTTGACTGCCTGCACTCCAACCCCTGAACCCACTCCGTTGCCCACATCAACCGTCCCACCCACAGTAGTGGTAATCCAACCTACTCCTGTGCCGCCAACACCGGAATTTCCGCCCGAACCAGTCCAAAGCGATCTGACGCGGGTAGATGAACAGGGTTCAGTAGTGGTTAGCGTCACCCCGCTTAATTTAGATCAACCCGCAGATTCACTCAATTTTGACGTGTCACTTGAAACCCATTCAGTGGATCTTTCCATGGACCTTGCCATGTTATCCACACTGACAACAGACAACGGCAAATCTGTCGCACCGATCATTTGGGACGCGCCAATGGGCGGGCATCACGTATCCGGGACCTTATCGTTCCCCGCGTTATCAGAAGGCACCTCCATTTTGGATGGCGCTATGACATTAACCCTGACCATGAAAGATGTGGCCGCACCTGAAAGAAACTTCGTCTGGGAATTGACAGGAACCAACTAAACAATGAAGCGAACACTGATTTCCCTCCTCCTGCTCGTCATCGTCACCGCAGCGGTTGTCGCCCCTGTCCATGCACAGGACACCGTCCCTACCGATAGTATTCAGATCTTTTTCTCAGCAGGATGCGCGGACTGTTGGCCCTACACGAATGACGTCCTCCTGCCGGCGCTTGAAGCCAATGGGATCGCGTTACCCAGCGAAATACATGATTACACCATTCCCGAGGAACGCCAGCGCATGTCCGCCATGATCGATGCAATTGAATTACCTCGTTCGATTGCAGATTCGTTATACGCGTTCATTCCTACCGGCAAAGGGACACTGGTAGTAATGGGGCATGTGCCAGCCAATCTTATCGATGCAGCCTTGAAATCTCCCAATCTGCCAAAGAAAATGATCTTGTGGCAGCCTAAAATGCACGGCGAGCCAGACGAGTACAAGCTATGGGCTTGGAAGGGCGAAGTACAAACCTACCCGATTGACACCCCAATGGAAGAGGCTTTCAAGACTCTTAAAGGGGCTGGCGGCGCACTACCGGTTGGTTTGGCCAATCTGCCCGAGCTGCTGCCAGCTGTTCTTGTCACCGGATTGATCGATTCGGTTAATCCGTGTGCGTTTGCTGTGATTCTGCTGCTAATCGCTTTCCTCTTCACGCTGCGTCAGTCCCGCGGACGGATTCTCAAATTGGGTCTGGTCTACATCGCTATGATTTTTATCGTATATTTTGGCATCGGTCTGGGAATTTTCCGGGCGGTGCGCTTATCGAGCGACCCGCATTTTGTGGCTCGTGCTGGCTCCTGGCTGTTAATCGGTCTGGGCTTTATCAACCTGATCGAGTTCTTCTTCCCAAAATTTCCCATAAAACTGCATATGCCAGCCCTGGCTGGTGAGCGCACCCAGCAGTTAATCCAAAAAGCCACCCTGCCGGCTACCATCGCGGCTGGGTTCCTCGTGGGATTGTGCACCTTTCCATGCTCGGGCGGAATATATGTATCGATCATAACGTTGCTCAACGCCAAGACAACCTATTCCTGGGGCCTGGTGTATCTATTCCTGTATAACCTGGTGTTTGTCCTGCCGTTGGTGATTATCCTCATCGGCCTTGGTAATCGCATGATCGCCAAGCGCTGGGCTAGTTGGGAACGTGAGCATTCGCTCAAAATCCGGCTGTGGTATGGTCTGCTGATGGTTATCATGGGCGCAGCGATGCTCCTCTGGGTCATCTAGACACAGTCTGCATTACAATTTAGGAGACACTTTTCCTAAAGGATGGGTAGAGCGGTGGTTGATCCAGAGCGCAAGCCTTCAAAACGGTTAGGTACGCGAATATTAAGTGGGGTGACACTGCAACTGTTTTTAGTTGCAGTTTTGCCATTAATTGTCCTGGTGCTGATCGTCACTTTTGGTAGTCTGTCCATGCACCACGAAGCGATGCGCTCCCTGGTAGCCAACCGCAATTTGCGAGCCGTGCAATATGCTGCAGCCGGGATTGAAAAAGAGATTGACCACCGTACGGATATTCTGGAAATGCTGGCGAAGGTTCTGGTCATGA
>JAJZTR010000233.1 GCA_021848775.1 Chloroflexota bacterium
GCATGATCTAAAATCCGGTCGCTGGCTGAGATAACCACTGCGGTCTCGCCAGGCGAGGCGGGCCGCCCGTAGATATTGGCAGGCTGGGTATCGGGAATTCGAATCAGGCCGAGCAGATCGTCGGGAATATAAGCAAATTGCTGCGGTTCAGGCGGCTGGTCCATGAATGCCTGCCCCACCAGCCCGTAATACCACAGCATCTCAGCGGCTGAGCGCGGGTTGAGGTCAGGACGATCTCGGTCGCGGCGGGCAGGGCCAATACTTTGCACATCCCCAAACTGACGGGTAAATTGTGTCCAGGGCATCGCGCCCCCCTGGCTTGCCAGCTGGCGCAGGGCCTCCTGGGCGGCTGAAGGCAAACTTTCCACAACTTCATTCACCAGTTCCGGATTTAACATGCCGCGCGTGAGTGCGGGAAGCGCCTGACGCACATTGGGGGCGTCCAGCTCGATGCCCCATAACCCGGCAACCATTTTTAGAAATCCGAGATCACGCCCGTGGAGCGTATGCATTAAATCCGGCATCTGGTTGTCCTGTTAGCCTTACATGAATTCTCTGTAATATTTGGCGAGCCATCTAGTTCCTCATCGTTTGAATTTACGCCGCAACCCGGCAGAAAGTGATAAAAAGGACCGCCCAGGTCGTAATTCGTGCCGATTTTTGACCTCGCAAATCAACCAACAATATTGTAAGACTGTTTAGCCATTACCGAGTAGAATATAACAATATTGTGCCCATTGATTTTGATATAATCGGTAAGCAGGACCCACACTTCAGCTGAGGATTCCATGGCTTTAAGGGGTAACCTTCGCGATTTCTCGTTCACGCAAGTCCTAAATTTAATCAACCTGGCGAGGAAAACCGGCATGCTGTCGGTTGAAGGCCCGGGTGAAATGGCCCGTCTCTACTTCCGCGACGGGAAGCTGGCATTTGCGCAAATTGGACGTGAAGACAATGACCTGGCAGCGATACTGGCTCGCAGCCGCAAGATCACTGCCAACCAGGCGCGGGTAATCCATGAACGGACCAGGGGAAAAACGGACAAAGAAGTTGGCCTTTTGTTGATCAATGCTGGTTACCTGACTCAGAAGGATGTTTTCGAAAGCTTACAAAAATACAGTATCGATGTCATTAAGCGCCTTTTCACCTGGGTGGAAGGGGTCTTCCAATTCGATCAAACGTTGACCGTTCCCGAGGGAAAGATTCCGGTGCGGGTTGAGCTTGAAAACCTGATCATCGAGGGCGCGCGCCAGTTACATGAATGGGAGCAGCTTCAAGAAGAAATCCCCAGCCTGGAATTGGCACTCAAATTCACCGACCGGCCTGGTGCCAATATCCGTAACTTGAATTTAAGTCTGGAAGAGTGGCGAGTCGTAAGATATATCAGCCCCAAAAACAGTATGCGTCAGATCGCACTGGCGACACGAATGAACGATCTTGAAATCCGGCGGATAGCTTTTGCGCTGCTGCAAGCGGGCGTGGTGGAAATGGTTCGGCCTGGCGAAGACCCGCTCAGGGTGCCATCGCCCCGCTCGTTACCTCCCGCGAAAAAAGAGGAGCATAAATCGCTTATTCAGCGGCTTATAACCCGGATTCGCTCCATCTAAATTCACGGACAAGGATACAAGGATGCAGACAGTCAAAATCGTAATCACCGGACCTTTCAACGCTGGCAAGACCGAATTCATCCGTTCGGTCAGCGAAATCGATGTTGTGTCGACCGAACGGAAGATCTCTGCCGAAGCGGAGAAAATCAAAGAAACTACGACGGTCGCGATGGATTTTGGCCGTATCACGGTGGATGATGACCTGGTTTTGTATCTCTTCGGCACCCCCGGACAAAAACGTTTTGACTTTATGTGGGAAATCCTCTCGGAGGGGATGCTTGGCTTTATCGTTCTGGTCGACAGCGCCCGTCCGGAGACATTTCGCGAAGCCCGCAGTATTTTAGAGACTTTCCGCGCTTATGCCCCGACACCCTACGTGGTCGCAGCCAATAAGCAGGACCTTGATGATGCCTGGGAAGCCGAAGACATGCGCATCGCACTGCGTTTGGATCCCCGGGTAAAATTGATTTCGTGTGTTGCCAGTCAAAAAGAGACGGTGAAAACAGTTCTGCTGGAATTACTTTACAGTATTCTGGCTGAAATGGAAGAAACTTCCAATTAATTCCTGTAAAATTTAAGCCAGGGGGAGCACCTCAGCCCATCTCAGGCCGCTATTTTGACCTCTGTTCTGCTTTAGGATAAAATGGGGCGAATTTATGACCAGACAGGAATTGAAGATTTATGATGACTGAACCCGATGCTCTTTTCTGCTCCGAAGAGATGGACCAAATCGTGATGGAGGGGGTTCGCGAAGTCCTGGGTCGCGATGAAATTGCCGCCTTGTTCGAAGCTGCTGGTGCAACGGTTCCAGGTGATGGAGAAAAGTTGGCTGAAGAGCAATTCGCAGCCATCCTGGCTGTGGTGGAAAAACGGCATGGTTCGTTAGGCGCGCGCGGCATTGCCATGCGAATCGGAAGAGCCTGTTTTCCGGGTTTTGTGCGATCCTTCGGCAGCGATGGGGGATTCGAGGATGCGGAATATCGCTTGCTGCCGGTCCGCAAACGGGCACGGGCGGGGCTTGAAAAATTGGCCGCAATTTTTGACTGCGCCTGTGGATTGCGGATCGTGGTCGATACCACGCCGGACGCCTGGATCTGGACCATCAACGACTGCCGTCAGTGCAGCAATCCGCAAGTTGAATCCGCGGTATCCCATTTTATGCTGGGGCTGCTGCAGCAATATCTGGGATGGATCAGCGGCGGCAAGGTGTTTCAGGTGGAAGAGACCGCCTGTCAGGCCAACGGTGACCCGAATTGCGTCATCCGCATTCACCGCTTGCCTTTGGACTGACCCGAATACTAGATAATTTACGACAGATATCACCAAGCCAGGGTATGCCTTTGGCTTGACTTTTCCACTGGCAGTGGATATACTGACGACGATAGAAAAACACAACGGGGAGCCCGGTTGACCGGGCTGAGAGGAGGGCAGGCAGCCCTCGACCCGCAGACCTGATCCGGATAATGCCGGCGGAGGGATATGGTAAGAAGCATACCAAGACCCTCCCCGCAGGAGGGTTTTTTGATGGAAAAATTACGAGCAGTGGTTTTTGCCAATGGCGAATTAGCGGATCCGGCAGCGGTCCGTGCTTTCCTGCGTTCAGACGACACGCTGGTAGCCGCGGACGGCGGATACAGCCATATGAAGCAGGTAGGTGTG
>JAJZTR010000234.1 GCA_021848775.1 Chloroflexota bacterium
AAGGGTGTACAATTACCCCTTAAATCATCAATTAGAGGTAGAAATGCAGGCTTCAACCCAAACATCCAAAATACCGCTCTCGGTGTGGGCGGGAATGATCAGCATTTACATCGTCTGGGGATCGACTTACCTGGCTATCCGCTTCGCGGTGGACACCATTCCGCCGTTCTTAATGGCCGGAATACGCAATTTAACCGCCGGCGTGATTCTGTATACCTTTATGCGATTGAGAGGAACACCTGCACCCACCAGACTCAACTGGCGCAGCGCGGCAATCATCGGGCTGCTGCTGCTGACCGGCGGCAACGGCCTGGTCTCGTGGGCGGAAAAAACCGTTCCATCCGCCATCACCGCATTGCTGGTTGGGGCCGTGCCGCTGTGGATGATCCTGATCGACTGGGTGAGCGGACGCTACCGCGACCCGGAAAAACGTCCCAACTGGCCGGCTTTCATGGGCGTTTTCACCGGTTTCGCCGGGATCGCGCTGCTGGTCGGACCAGATGAGATCGGTAACACCCAGGTGGATTTGATTGGCGCCGGTGCGCTGCTGCTGGGCGCACTGCTGTGGGCAGGGGGGTCGCTTTACTCGCGTGAAGCCGTACTGCCGAAGTCGCCGCTGCTGGGCACCGGCATGGAAATGATCACCGGTGGTCTGGGGCTGTTCGTGGTGTCTTTGTTGGCAGGGGAGTGGGGCCAGTTCGACCTGGCAGCGGTGTCGGCAAAATCACTCTACGGCATGCTGTACCTGATCCTGTTCGGCTCGCTGGTGGGGTTTGCCAGCTACACCTGGCTGCTGCGCGCGGCGCCCACGACGCTGGTGTCGACCTACGCCTATGTCAACCCGGTGGTGGCGATCTTCCTGGGCGTGCTTTTCGCCGGCGAAGTCATCAGCGGGCGCATGCTGCTGGCGGCGGTGATCATTTTGGCGTCGGTTGCCTTGATCACCTTCACGCGCCAGCCGGCACGCAAACCCGTGGAACAACTGGGCAGCGCCAGCGATTAGGCTGAAATCGATCCTTACTACTTAATCGGATGCGGGTCCGTTTTTCTCTTCCGTTATTTGCCGCGCAGCCAGTACAGCACCCGGTCCGAGTCGGCAACCGGAGAACGGTCGACGATCTCCCAATGCTGGCTGAATGCAGCCTCGAACCCTGCCGGGGTGTAATCCGGGAAGATATCCTCGCGGCTGGCGAGCATCTTTTGCACCTGCGAGTCGCTTTTCGGCACAAATTCGATGATCAGTGAACTGCCCAGTTCGCGCAAGTAAGCTGAAATGCCGGGCAGCGGCGTATTGTTGCTCAATGCCAGGTGATGGATGAGGGCGAGCGCCAGCAGTAAATCAGCGGGACCGCGTGCTGCCAGCGCATCTCTTTCGCGGTTGGCCCACCCAATATTCGCGCTGGGATTGGTGAGGTCCTGCAGCAGCGGCAGGATATGCGTTTCTTTGGCCTGTTTGACCTGGCGGTAATTTTGCTCCACGGCTGCCGGGTCGATGTCGAAAGCCGCGGTGAAATGCCCGGCCTGGCTGGCAATCCGGCTGAATGCGCCGTTATTTGCGCCTAAATCCCACACCATTGCCGGATTGATTTTCTCGATCCAGCCGCTGAGGACCTGGCGTTTGTTCTCGAAAGCCTGATCGGTGTAGTTGGTCTGGTTGTAATAGTCGCCCCATTCGGTGCCGGCCGGTTTCCAGCTGAGCTTTTTTACGGTGTTGCGCAGGCTATCCAGCAGCGCCAGCAGCCCTTCCTTTTTCATCGAGCGGGCGGCGGGCTTGCTTTCCGGTTTGGACGGGTCGGAGTAGGTTTTCTGGGCGCGGGCGTGCAGCCCGATGTGCATCATCAGACCACCGTTGAACCACATTCCCGGTGAAAGCAGGCTGGCAGCCAGATCCAGCGGGATGCCGTCCATGTGGACGCGCAGCAATTGCCCCAGGCGGATGTCAACCCTGGCCATGAGCGCCAACGGAGCCAGGAAATGCTGGCAAAACTGGCGGTAGGCATCCCAGGTCTGGCCTTCACGGTACGGGTCGAAGGATAATGTGTCAATCAGCACGGCCTTGCCGCGCATGAATTGAATATTGTAGGCGCTGGCATCTTTGAGGGTCATCCCGGCTTCCAGGGCCTTGCGCTGGATCGACAGGGTGGTCAGCGCCGCGTCTTTCAGCATGCTGAATGACCACTCGTACGGGTATGAAATCAAAGGCACCCGTTCGGGTTGAAGAATTTTGTAGGCTGTTTTTGGTCGGGGCGGCTCGAGATCGGCTTCGAGGTGGGGGATAATTTGCTGCGCTTTGATCAGCTTCTGGTACAACCCCGAATCCATCAGCTGTTGGTAACCGGCGGCGCCGCTCTGGTTCACCTGCCGGTATAAAACACCCTCTTTTTCGAATAAAAATCCGTCCGGATCGCGGAAGGAAGAACCGAGAACTTTTGAATTACTCGTCGTCATTTTCGGCTTCGGGGTCTTCTAGCGCGGTATCTTTGCGGAAAATGCCTTTTATTTTGCGCCAGAATATGCGGAACCCTACCGCAATGGCGAGAAGCGAGGCAAGGACTACCTGTAGAAGGATGCTCCCGGTGCCGGGGTCCAGATAAGCGAGGATAATAAAGTTGTTGGTCATGATGTCTCCGAATGAAAAGATTGGCTGGATTATTTTACCACCGATGTTGTATCGAAACCCTGCTCCGCCAGGTGATTGATCATCGACATTTTGGCTTGCTCCATGGTGGGGAGGGCGGCGGGGTCGCAGGGGGTATGGACGTCAGGGAGATGTAAGCACTTTGTAAGGGAGAAATCGACCTGCCGACCGGAACAGAACTGATATTCAGTGAATGATCCGATTCACTTGTTGAAATATTAAAGAAATATCTGTTTCCTGGAGCCGCTTGACAGCGTTATAAAACTCTGTATAATACAAATATATTACTTCTGATTATTTATACAAATCAGAACTAATGAAAGAATTCACGCCTGTGACCCTGGATAAGAACACCCCCGACGATCCCCGCCAATTGACCCTGCCGACCATTCTGGAAAAGGCCGGCAGTGCTGCCAGCCAGGCCGCGGCGCGACACCGTTTCGCAGATTACCGCTCGCGGCTCGCTCTCCAGACCGTGCGCCGGCAGGACGCCGACCTGGCGCTCTTCGCTGAGTTCCTCTACACCGTGCGCGTCCGTGATATTGACGACCTGACGCTGGACCCGGAAGCCTGGCGCGGTGTCACCTGGGGCCTGGTGGAGACCTTCGTCAAATGGCAACTGAAGGA
>JAJZTR010000235.1 GCA_021848775.1 Chloroflexota bacterium
GGTAGCGATAGGCTTGAATGCCGTGGCTGCCTAAGATTTCCAGCTCATTAGCGATCACTTTATCCATGGGCACTGGCGGGTGATTCTGCCCGCCCAGCATCAGTCCGACCTGAATGTGTTTGCCGCGTTTTCGCAGATTGGCAACCGAATTGAAACAGGTGGATAAACTGCCGAGGGCATCTAGCGAGACATGGGCACCGCCTCCGGTCAGGTCTTTGACCGCACCGACTACATCCTCGACACGCTTTGCATTCACCACCGCATCCGCCCCGAACGCTCTGGCAAGCTCTAATTTATCGTCAGAGATGTCCACGGCAACGACTCTGGCGCCGACAGCGCTGGCGATCATGATGGCCGACAAGCCCACCCCGCCGCAGCCATGCACCGCCACCCACTGCCCGGCCGATGTTTTACCCTGATCGACGACTGCCCGAAAGGAGGTCACAAAACGGCATCCCAGACTGGCGGCAGTGGTGAAATCCACCGTTTCAGGCAGGCGCACCAGGTTGACATCCGCATAATGGATAGCCACATACTCAGCGAACGAACCCCAATGGGTGAAACCCGGTTGAAACTGGTGGTCGCATACCTGATGATTCCCTGAAACGCACTGCGGACAAACGCCGCATCCGCAAACAAAGGGCAGTGTCACGCGGTCACCGGGAGTGAAATGACGCACATTCTGACCGACCGCAGCAATCACCCCGGCTAATTCATGCCCCGGAACATGCGGCAAATGAATATCCGAATCGTGCCCCATCCAGCCGTGCCAATCACTGCGGCATAAACCGGTTGCCATTACCTTAATCACCACACCATCCGGGTCGGGGGTTGGATCCGGTACCTGCCGGATTTCGAGGGGTTTTTGAAATTCTTCGTAAATAGCTGCCCGCATGCTTGTTCCTCTCATTTGCTGCATCCCCGAATGATCGGGGGCGCCAGCGGTATATTATCGATGATTGCCAGAATTGGGGAAAAAGAATATTGTACCCGGTTTTGAAGTATTAACCCCTTGACAAAGCGATATCATGCATATAAAATCAATTCTATATTATTCGAAATGTTTTTATGGAGCACAATATGGAAACCCAAGATCAAGAGAATGAACTGCTCACTTTTTTCAAAGCGCTGGCGGATGAAAACCGGTTGAAGATCATCGGAGTTTTGGCGCAAAAACCCAGCAGCGTGGAAAATATCGCCGCGCAAATTGGCCTGAGCATGTCCACCACATCGCATCATCTGGCGCGGCTGGCTAAGGCCGGTCTGGTTTCAGCGCGGACAGAAGGTCATTACTACATCTACTCATTGCACACGGACGCATTAAAATCGATGTCGCAGCGGCTGCTGCATGACGAGCAACTTCGTCAGCTGTCACAGCCGGTCAGCGAAGACGCCTATGACCAGAAGGTTTTGTCCAACTTCCTTGATTCAGAAGGACGCATTAAATCTTTCCCTGCTCAGGATAAAAAATTACGGGCGGTCCTGCGCCACGCGGTAAAAGCCTTTGAACCCGGGCTGCGTTATCCCGAGAGGCAGGTGAATGAGATTTTGTCGCGATTCAACGAGGATACTGCCTTTCTGCGCCGCAGCCTGATCGAGTATAAATTGATGGAACGCGAAGGCGGCGGGGGTGCTTACTGGCGATCACCGGAGTAGAGGAAACACGGTAACCCCCGGCCGTGTTCTCCTTCAGGAATGACCAGCCGCGGGCAGCCTGTTCGATCACCACAGTCTGCCGACCGCTAATAAATCCGCTTTCAATGAAACCTTGTTGGGAGCGGTTATTGTTTAATATCCGTCTGTTCGGACCCCGGGGAAAATTTTCCCGCTGGCAGTTGAATGTGCTATTATTGATAAATTCTGTCAAAGGTCAATGCTATGTTAACCAAACTCTCCAAAATCTATAACGAATTTCCGCGAAAATTCTGGGTAGTTGTGGGCGTAAGTTTTATCGATGGCGTTGGGGGAACCCTCCTGTTTCCATTTTTCGCGCTTTACATCACCGGAAGGTTTAATGTCGGGATGACCGAAGCCGGCTTGATCCTCGGTATATTTTCGATTTTTGGTTTATTCGGCGGGATGATTGGCGGGGGGTTGGCGGACCGCTATGGCCGGCGCAGTATCATCATCATAGGTCTGGTATTCAGCGCCCTGAGCACTTTGACGCTTGGCCTGGTGGATAAGTTCACAATGCTCATTCCGCTGGCGGTGGTAATCGGCCTGCTGTCCAATTTCGCCGGACCGGCCCACAGCGCCATGGTGGCCGACCTTTTGCCGGAAAAACAGCGTCAGGAAGGTTTTGGCATATTAAGGGTGGTTGGCAACATGGCCTGGATCGTCGGTCCTTCCATTGGCGGGTTTGTCGCTAAAAAATCATTTTTTGCATTGTTCATTATGGATGCGATCATCAGCTGCGTTGTTGCGCTGTTGTTCTTTTTATTCATACCTGAGACTAAACCTGTTCGAGATGACATTGCGCACAAAGCGGAAAGCCTGCTGGAAACTTTTCGTGGTTACGGACAGGTAATGCGGGATTCAGCGTACGTTTGGTTTCTACTGGCAGGAATATTAATGGGTCTGGTCTACCAGCAGATGTACCACTCGCTTTCCGTGTTTTTGCGCGATTCGCACGGCATCGAACCGCAGGGGTATGGCTTTCTGCTCACCACCAGCGCGATCACCGTGATCCTGTTTCAATTCACGGTCACCCGCTTGATCAAGAGACGCCCGCCTTTCTTAATGATGGGTTTCGGCACCTTGTTTTATGTCGTTGGATTCAGCATGTTTGGCTGGGCAGCGACCTACTGGTTGTTTATGCTGGCTATTGTCATCATTACGGTAGGAGAGATGATCGTTATACCCACCTCGCAAGCGCTGGCAGCCAATTTTGCTCCTGAGGAAATGCGCGGGCGTTATATGGCGGCCTTCAGTCTGTTATGGATGATTCCATCGACATTGGGTCCTGGGGCGGCAGGCTATATCCTGGACAATTACAACCCAAACTGGCTGTGGTATATCGGCGGTGTAGTGTGCGCCGTGGCGGCGCTGCTGTATGTCATCATGCATAACCGGCTCGGAGGTCAGCAGCAGTTTGCGCCGGCACCGGACGAGGCAGGGATCTGAGGTCAACCCTCGAGGCGGCACAAAGCCCCGCCGCTGCAGTCTTCAAAAATTTCCAGCACCAGCTGGTTTAGCCGGAGCCTGACTTACCCGCCCCCAGCACTGCCGGTTCGTCAAGCGCCGCCAGCCGGATGATCCC
>JAJZTR010000042.1:0-15559 GCA_021848775.1 Chloroflexota bacterium
GCTGGCGTGGTTCGCCAATGTTCGGTTATCACCAGTAAAGCACCCTCGGCATGCCTGGCTAAAACCACCCCTGCGAACAACGCAAAAACACCAATCAGCCGCTGCGCTATGAGCGAGGAAACACCAAACAATGTCAAACCAGCCAATTCACTCCCGCTTGCCCTCCGCCCCGAAAGGCCGATTGAAACCAGGGTTGTAAATAACAAGACTAAATACGGCATTGCGGAAATATTGTGGAAGTCAATCGACTCCCATTCCTGGATGTATTCGGTAACCGCCACCCCGACTGTTTGAAAAGGGATTTCCCAGGTACTCAGCCCATTAGGATTAAGTAAAACCGCCAGCAGGCTTATGGCTGTCCAATCAGCCAACCGCCCGATTTCACGCCATGTCATAGTCTGTTCGGTCTCAGGTCGAAGTAGCCGGTCAAAAATCATTCCCACCAGCGTGATACCCAACAACATAAACCCAAACGAATAGCCTCCATGCAGGTTGGACCACAAAATGAAAAGCAGCGGCATCGGCCACAACTTCGTAGTCTTTCGCTGCAAATAAAGCAACAGCCAGGCATTTAAGGCGGAAAAAAGCAATAAACTAAATTGCTGTGGACGTGGAGACCATACAGGCGCAATAACTGCACATACCAGCACGATGATTCCAGCTCGCAGGAATACCCCGCCTTTGAGCGATTGATACAAAACGAACATCGTGGCAGTTGCCATCAAGGCAACATACAAACTCAAACCTGGATATTCAAAATAATTGTATGCCAGGTAAAGGATCACCTGAGACAACCAACTGTGATTGACCCACCGCTCCCCAGACATGGTAAAGGTCATGGTATCGATCACCAACGGGTTGCCGCCCTTGATGGTTTCTTCACCAGCCCGTAAATGCCACCACATATCCGGATCTGTTGGGCTGCGCGAGGCCATTAGAAAAACCAGCAATAAAACCAATACCAGCATCAGCAATTGCAGGGACTCTGATTGCGATCGAGGCGTTTGGTTACGATTAAGTCTGAGTTTCATCGATGAGAGATAAAATCCTTTGCGAAAATTTTTGTGGCAATGGCGTGAAAGTAATTTTCAGTAATTTTATCCGGGATAGGAATTGTGGGAGTAGAAATTGGGGTGCAAGGCAGATGCCATTAATACATTTGTTACCTGCACAATGCTCCCCGAGGGGGAACTCGGGGAGTGTCTTATGACAAATTTGTTTCCGGGAGGCGTTAGATGTGCTTGAAATATACACGGTGGTTTTTATACGGCTTTCCACCCATGGTGATCAAATCTTTGCGCATTTGGACAGCCGTTTCCGCTACCTGCGTTAGTTCAAAGTGATCAAATCCATAATCATGGATTGTTTTATCCATCTCGGCATATAACAACGCGTTACCACCTCTGCCTTGGTATTCAGGCAGCATGCCAGCCCCGTTTAACGATACCCATTTGGTGCGTTTCATGTCCAACAGGAGATCTGCAATTGCCCAGGGGGTCAGGCGGCCTTTGGCTCGCTGCAGTGAGGCCGACAAATCCGGGAAGCCGAACAAGAAACCGACAACCTCATTTTCATACAGGACAATTTTAATCAATCGAGGATCAGCGACAGTCATGACCGTGTTTAATACATAATCGATTTCTTTTTTCGTTTGAGGGTAATACTCCCAATTATTGACGAAGGTATTGTTATACGCCTCGCCAATTTTGTCAGCCCAGACTCTCAAATCTTTTCTTGTGGTGAATGTTTTTACCTTGAACTTCCCTCTCTCAATCACTCTTTCTGCCACCAGATGAACTTTCTCAGGAAGTTTGAACGATTCTGCCGGTATATAACATGAAACGAAATCTACCTCCTTTTCGAAGCCGATCGTCTCCACCAGCCGAACATAATATTCCGGGTTGTAATTCATCATCGTCATCATCTGGCGGTGTTCGAACCCTTCTATCTGGATCCCATACCCATCAAATAAACTTAAACCCTTCGGGCCAACCACCTCATCCAATCCTCGCGCTCGTGCCCATTCAAAAACCTTTTCGAATAATGCGTTGGCGACTTCCTGGCTATCAATGCATTCAAAGAAATAAAATTGAGCCTGGTGCGTCCCATGATAAGCATTGAAAGGTTTGTTTTCAATTCCGCAGATTCGACCGACCATTTTGCCATTTTCTCTGGCAACGAAAAATTCCGATTCAGAATGCTCATAAAATGGATGCTTCGATGGGTCCATCATTATTTTTATGTCGCTTAATATCGGAGGTACCCATTGCGGTATATCTTTGTAAATTTTGAACGGAAATTTAACGAACTCATCGACCGCTTTTTTGTTCTGCCGGTTCAGCGTTTCTATGGTCACCATATTAGACCTCACATCGAAAAGGATTTTTGCATTTAGAGAAGAATAAAGTCCAGTATACTCACGAATTAACTTTATGCAACAACTTTTTTCATCCCACATCCAGGTGACAAATTTGCGTTATTGATATGGAAAAGTTAGAATAAAAACTTCAGGCGCCTGGTCACAGGTGTATGGAAGATAGTAATTATGAATGCCCATTTTATTCGCGCCAACCTTTAATGGATTAACAATCCGTGATGCAATATCCATAATTTGTGGAGGTAGCTGTTATGCCTAATCACTTGTCGGGACAGAGTTCGCCGTATTTACTGCAGCATGCCAACAATCCGGTGGATTGGTATCCCTGGGGATCGGAAGCTCTTTCCCGTGCGAAAACGGAGGATAAGCCAATATTTTTGAGCATCGGCTATGCCGCCTGCCACTGGTGCCATGTCATGGAAAATGAATCCTTCGAAGATCAAACGATCGCTGAATTCTTAAACCAGAATTTTATCAGCATCAAAGTCGATCGGGAGGAACGTCCTGATTTGGACGGCATTTATATGGCTGCTGTCGTGGCATTGAGCCAGCAAGGCGGATGGCCAATGAGTGTTTTTCTGACCCCCGACCTTAAGCCTTTTTTTGGTGGAACGTATTTCCCGCCTGTGCCCCGGCACGGGCTGCCGGCTTTCGCTGAAGTCATCCGTGCGGTTCAAGCCGCATGGGCAAAAGAACGCGATCAGGTTATTCATGTATCTGAGCACATCCTTGAGGAAATGCAGAAAAACACCGTCCTGCAAGCCCAATATCAAACTGCTTTACAGCCAAAGATCCTTTCAGAAGCACTCGGTAATTTGTTATCAAATTATGACTGGGCTTACGGTGGCTGGGGAAGGGCGCCAAAGTTTCCTCAGCCAATGTTGATCGACACCTTATTGCGGCATGGGGCAGACGGCAACCGTGAGGCGCTGGATACAGCGCTGCATGCTTTGGACGCTATGAGCCGGGGTGGGATGTATGATGTCGTCGGCGGAGGATTTCACCGCTACAGCACGGACAGTGGTTGGTTGGTGCCGCATTTTGAAAAAATGCTTTATGACAACGCCCAACTCGCGACCACTTATTTATTTGCCTACCTCCAGTCTCGGGAGGAAAGATTCCGTTTGGTGTGTGAGCAAACATTGGATTTTATGGTTCGTGAAATGCGGCATGTTCAGGGTGGATTCTTCTCCAGCATCGATGCCGATTCCGCCGGGTCAGAAGGATTATTTTACACCTGGACGCATGAAGATTTGGCAACGGTCATGGAACGCCCCGCTGAATGGGAACTGGTTCGCGTTACTTATGAGCTGCCAATGGAAGGAAATTTTGAAAGCCGCCTTGTCCTGCAAAGACGGAAATCGGCAGTGCGCGCTGCCGCCGAGCTCGGTGTGAGCTTGGACGAATACGCAGCCCAATTACAAATAATCCACCAGAAATTGCTTGAACATCGGGATCAGCGCATCCGACCGGCTACGGATGATAAAATTTTGGCTTCCTGGAATGGACTGGCGATTCGCGCCTTTGCCAATGCCGGGCGGTATCTTGGACGAGAGGATTATCTCCAGACCGCCCGTCAATGCGCCAGATTTCTCCTGGACAATATGATAAATAGCGGCAGTCTCTATCGTTCATGGCGGAACGGAAAAACCTCGGTACCTGGTTTTCTCGAGGATTACGCTTCGATTATTCTGGGATTACTGACGCTTTACCAGGCAGACGGCGCTATTTCCTGGTTTTCCGCGGCGAGTTCCCTCACGCAAGAGATGCTGGATCAATTTCAGGACCGAGCCGGTGGATTCTTCGATACTGCCGTATCCAGCGACCTGCCCTACCGTCCAAAGGATGTTCAGGACAATGCCACGCCCAGCGGTGGGTCACTGGCTGCCCGGGCACTTCTCCTGCTAGCAGCATTTACAGGGAATGAAAGCTATCAAACAAAAGCTGAGCAAATGCTGGCAGTGGTTCAGGAGGGAATTGCCCAGTATCCAAATGCCTTCGGCAGTTGGCTGCTGGCATTTGACTCAGCCATAAACTCCGTGCGGCAAATCGCGATCGTCTGGGATGAAAATGCCAATGACAAAGAAATTGACGATTTGTTAAAAGTCCCTCTCCGCTGCTATTATCCGCGTGCTATTTTGGCGTTTTCTTCCTTACCGCTGCCTGATAATAGTCCCGCGCTTTTGAAAGATCGTTCTGTTATGAACGGCAAGCCAACTGCCTACGTCTGCCGTGATTTCACCTGCCAGCTTCCCGTGAACAACCCGCAGGATCTTAAAAATCAGCTCGGGTAGATTTGTTTCAGGAATTCAAGCATCAAACTGTTGACTTCAGCATAATGATCAACGATCACACCATGCCCGGCGCCATCGATCAGGTATTGCTTAGAGTTTGCGATCCGCTTTGCCAGCCGTCCCTGAACCTGTGGAGGTATGGTGCTGTCATTTGATCCGGTGATTACCAGGGTTGGTATATTAATTTTTGACAATTGCTTATTGACATTAAATCGAGCCAGAGCGATCATGGCCTGGCGGTATATCAATGGATCCGAAGCCCGGATAGATTCCACCAACCGTATCCGCCATGCGGCATGTTCTGGATGCGGGAACACCCGGTTTGCCACCAGTTCCGCCTGGTCAGCCGGGCTTCTCAGGTAAGCTCTCACCCCTCTTCGCACGAAATAGAGCGTCTCAGAAAGATTTGCTGGTCTCAGCGCTGAAAAGGTGTTAATCAAGATCAACCCCAATACACGGTCAGGATAATCGATTGCCATTTGCAGTGCAACCGCCCCACCCATGGACAATCCACACACCACGGTTTTTTTTATTCCAAACCGGTCCAGCTCGTGGAGCGCACTCAACACAGCACCCTGGACAGACCATGGCTTTAGATCAGACTTTGTCGATCCAAATCCTGGCAGGTCAGGTGCCAGTGCGAAATAGCCATTTTGCGATAACGCCTGAATTTGATGCCGCCAGGATTCGCCATATACTCCCAGTCCATGCAACATCAGGACAGACCGGTTTTGTTTCCTATCCATCAAGTCGGCAGAGCCATTATCAGAAGCCATCTGGTGTTTGTACCACTCCTGTGTGTGTGAATTGGAATATTTTTCCTTACCAGCTATAATACTATCAAAATCGCCGGAGGTTATCGTGGAAAAGTTTATTATCGAAGGTGGAATTCCGCTGAAAGGGGAAGTCACTCCCGCTGGAAATAAAAATGCGGCTCTTCCGTTAATGGCTGCCTGCCTCCTTACTGATGAACCTGTCATCCTGAGGAATGTTCCAGACATTGTGGACGTTCAAACTATGCGCCGCTTATTCGAAAGCATGGGTGTAAAGATAACCAATTTAGATCTACATGTCTGGAAAATTGAAGCCAGAGATGTGCGCCCCGCTGACCTCGACCCCGACATCACCCGCAGAATTCGGGCATCGATCCTGATTGCAGGACCAATGGCTGCCCGGGGAGGTGAATTAAATTTACCCCCTCCCGGCGGTGATGTAATAGGCCGCAGGCGTGTTGACACCCATTTGTTAGCACTTGAAAAACTTGGCACTTCAGTCACCTATGATCGCGTTTTCCACTTCAAATCCAACGGATTAAACGGTGCTGATATTCTACTGGATGAAGCCAGCGTCACAGCCACGGAGAATGCCATCATGGCCTGCACGCTTGCCAAAGGCGAGAGCGTGATTCGCAATGCCGCTTCCGAGCCGCATATTCAGGAATTGTGCAATTTCCTGAACCAAATGGGAGCGAAAATCTCAAACATCGGTTCGAATACGCTGCACATCACGGGTGTGAATAAATTACACGGCACTGATTTCACCATTGGCTCCGATTATCTGGAAGTGATCAGCTTTGTGGGAGCAGCTGTTGTTACACATGGTGAAATTACCATCCACAATGCTGGAAACCAGTATCTTGACATGATCCGGCTGGTTTTTGGCCGCCTCGGGGTGCATTGGGAAACCCGCGGAGATGATATTTTCGTTCCGCAGGATCAGCGATTAACCATCGAATCAGACCTGGGCGGCGCTATCCCCGAAATTAGCGTAATGCCCTGGCCGGCTTTCCCCACCGATTTGATGAGCATTGCCTTAGTGGTTGCTACCCAATCCAAAGGGACTGTTCTGTTCCATGATTGGATGTATCCAAGCCGCATGTTCTTCACCGATAAACTCGTCGGGATGGGCGCGCAGATCGTTTTATGCGATCCCCACCGCTGCATTGTAAATGGACCCACCGGCTTTTATGGTGAGAAAATGGAAAGCCCCGATATCCGCGCCGGGATGGCACTGGTTTTGGCAGCGCTGTCAGCGCGTGGCAAGTCGGTAATTCGCAATATCGGTCAGATTGATCGCGGTTATGAAAAAGTTGATCAAAAATTAGCCGCACTGGGGGCTTCCATCGAAAGGTCCCTTGAGTAAAACTTCGCAAAGCCGATAAAACAAAAATCCCGGTGGTCGCCGGGATTTTTATATTTCTCTAGCCTTCCTCATCTAGTTTGAGGATACGGTTTCCACAACTTCCAAAAATTCCTTGACCACGTCGCGCAGCATTCCCTCGGGCAAGGCACCTACCTGGCGGTGTACAAGTTTTCCATTGGATACGAATAACATCGTCGGAATTCCTTGCACGCCAAAGCGGGTAGCCCAATCGGGATTTTCATCCGTATTGACTTTTGCGATGATCAATTTTCCGGCATATTCTGCCGCTAATTTATCGAGAGTCGGAGCAACCATTCGGCACGGTGAGCACCAAGGAGCCCAAAAGTCAACAATTACCGGCAAAGTTGACTGCAGAACCGATTTTTCGAATTCAGCGTCAGCAACATGAACGGGCGCATTAATCATTTTCTTCTCCTTCATTGATTAAACCTGAACTAAAAGTATAACATGCTAAATCAGACTTTTAGATGCAGGCCCCACCTAAAAGTTGCATCCATTTTACAAAGGATTATCAACGGGACGTTCGCGCTCAAAATCCACAAATCGGTAGCCTACCCCGCGTTCTGTCAAGATGTACTTGGGATTGGCCGGATCTTTCTCTATTTTCTGCCGCAAATAGTTGACGTATAGCCTCACATAATGCGGTTCATCGCGGTATTCGTAACCCCACACCTTCGAAAGCAGCTGGTCGTAGGTCATTACCCAGCCGGCATTCTGAACCAGATGATACAGGAGCCGGTATTCGGTTGGTCGCAGCTTGATCAACTTGCCGCCCACCCATATTTCCCGGCGCCCAAAATCCATTTTCAAATTATCGTCGACTTCGTAGACTTCACGCGGGGCAAATCCTGAAGCTTCAGTCCTGCGGATAACCGCCCGCACTCGGCTCACCAGCTCACGCGGACTGAAGGGCTTGGTGATGTAATCGTCAGCGCCAAGTTCCAATCCGCGAACCCGGTCATCTTCTTCGCCTTTGGCGGTCACCATGATCACAGGCACCTGACTGATCTCGCGGACCATCTTGAGAACTTCAAAGCCATCCAAATCCGGCATCATCACATCCAAAATAACCACATCCGGCATCGCATCTCGCAGTTTATGAATGGCATCCAACCCGCGATAAGCCTCAACCACCTGAAATCCATCATGTTCCAGGTTTAACCGGATGAAACGTGCCATACGTTCTTCATCATCGACAACCAGGATGACTCGATTCTTAAAAATATCGTCCACCTTGAGTCTACTCCCTCACAAATGTAATGATTTCTTCATCGGGGCCTGTGGACATAACTTCGATAAAGCTGATCCGCCCCATCGGCCAGACCACAACGGTCACGTTCGGTTCCAAATAAGGGACGTCTTTCCCGTCCTTTTTACGCGGGTTTTTTACCGACAGCAGGGTGTCACCCGGACTTGGGAGGACGTCCACCTCCCCCACGATAGGATCTTCATTCAGAAAATGCACGATAACACTTGGCATAATTATTTCCCATCCGCTAATCTAAGTTTAGCAGGAACTGAAATTTTAACTTTCCCAGAGCAATAATATCACCGTGTTTCAAGGGATAATCGACGTTTGGCAAAATTTTTTGCCCATTGACCCGCGTACCGTTTGCGGATCGCAAATCCATAATCACAATTCGTTGTACCCCAACCTTGATCGCGGCATGCAGCCGCGAGACACCCTTTTGATAGGCATCGAATTCTGTCAGGTCAAAATCTGGCAGGATTGGCTGCCCTTTCGCGACCCGCCCCAGGCTGTACTCTGACCGCCCGGAAAGATGGATAACCCGATTTGCATCCATTAATTTTAATGTGATTATCGTTTCCCGTATTTTCACAGGCGTTCCAGCCGGTGAAAGAAATGGCTCGCCATTAACCAACTCGCCAGAGTCAATATAGGGTGTTGACTCCTTTTCAAGCGGTGAAGTCAGGGTGTCAGCAGCGACCAATCGGGCACCGCATTCACTGCAAAACAGCGCTCCAGGCAATTCTTGATGCTGGCAATTAGGACACTTAATCATAATCTGCTATCTCCGGGCCTGGCAGCATAAATAATGAACGGGTGCCATACTTGATAACCTTTTCTCCATCCCTGCTGTAATTTCCATACTTTTCTAAATGCTCTGCTTCGGATAAGGCTAATACAGCTAACCTGCTGTCACCCTGTGAAGTCAATCGAGTCGCCAGGTATCTCAGATACCTGGTTGCACCCTCGATATCTCCTTCGTTAACTTTTCCCTTGGCTTTTTCCTGTAAACGGTAAAGCGATATTTTTGACATCGCTGCCATTACTTCTACTGGAACTGCATAATTGATCCACTGCTTGCTCAATGGAAGTTCTAAGTGAAAATAGTAACGCTCCAGAGGAATCAGTTTATCGGTAATATCCAAAAATATCTTTCCAGAGGCGATTTTCCATGGATTTGCAGCCATTGAAATTTCTTTAATATTAAATTCAAAAATTACGCTGGTTTTTCTATTATATTCGACCGGCCCTATCTGTATTGGTAGATTGATTTCCAATGGGTAAACATCGGGCTGGTTGCGAAATGCATACTTTAGCTCGACGTTATCGGGTAGTTCCAAATGAATTTCAGATTTCCTTGCGAAATTTACCTGTAAAGACCGTAGTTTGTGCTCAATATATTTTTTTAAATCCTGATCGTCGCGAATAAATACAGTATTCCCGCCGCTCATCCCGGATAGCCGGTCTAAGAATTTATCGTTCCATTCATCGCCAATTCCAATCGCGTTAATCACGATTCCCTCAAGGTTGGCACGTTCAGCCAATTGGTAACAGCGTTCTTCATCGCCATATGTATGACCGTCGGTTACCAATAAAAGGTGTTTGGCGTGAGTGCCATTGCCAGCAAATCGTTTGAATAAATCAAAGCCAAGCTCTAAACCCTGGTAAATTTCAGTAGCACCGCTGGTTTGAACCCCATATAAACTTGCTTCAATCGAATTTATATTTTTACACGCTGTCGGTTTCAAAATTACTTCGGCGCGATCGCTAAAAGCAACCATCGAGATCACATCATTTGGATTCAGCCACCGGATCAATTTATGGAGATTTGACTGAACCATGTCCATGCGGGTTCCCCGCATCGAGGTCGACCGGTCAAGAATGACGCACAAATGGATCGGAGAGCGGTTTTCAGGTTCGAAAGCGTTGGTAGTGCTGATATTCAAAACGACATATAGCAGCTGCGGGTCATCCGTCTGAAATAGGTATTTCCGGCTATAAATTGCTTCTATATCTACCGCTGATTTTTCCCTGGCTTTTTTGGGGACCGTGAGATCATACGCTTTGCGCTTTTTGGGATCCGAAAGGACCTCATAAGCATTTTGGATACCGATAAACACTTTTCCATCTGCAGAACCGTTGGTTGCATCCGGGTGAAATTTACGAGCAGCGTTGAAATAGGCGGTTCTAATTTCATCCGGTGTCGCATCAAACGGCAAATTTAGCAGATTGTAAAATTCCATCTCGCCCTGAATGGAAGTCTATAGATATTGAACAAGGATGACACTGATATTATCCGGTCCGCCAGCGTTATTGGCAGCATCCACCAGGTTTTTACAGGCTATTGATGGATTCTTGGCGCTTTTTACGATCTGAAACATTTCACTATCGTTGATGCTTCCCCAAAGTCCGTCACTGCAAATCAGTAAATACCCCGGGTGTGGCATTGGATAAGATTGCACGTCAGGTTTGAACGGCTCTGGCTGCCCAAGAGCGCGGTACAGGACATTGCGGTTAGGATGGACCAAAGCTTCTTCTTCAGTTATCTGCCCTAATTCAACCAGCCGGTGCACCAGCGAATGATCATGGGTTAATTGTTCTATCCTTCCATCGGGATGCAGAAAATAAGCCCTGCTGTCTCCCACATGACCAATCGTCACCTGGTCACCAATGATTAGCGCGGTGGTCAGAGTCGTCCCGCCACCGGGCGCCCGCTGTTTTACCAGTTGCTGGGCATTCAAGATGCTGGTTTCAACGATTTCCTGCAAGCTTTCTTCCGGATGGATTCCGTTGGGGTCAATTTGTGGCAGAATGATTTTGGACAGCATGTATTCGCTGGCAGTCCGCGCAGCAACGCTGCTGGCTACCTCGCCGAATTCATAACCACCCATTCCGTCGGCCACAAGGTACAACCCAAATTGGGTTTCATGTGCACCATCGGCGAGGGTGGAATTCAAGGCAAATAAAGCGTCTTCATTATGGTCGCGCTGCAATCCCACAGACTGACCGGTTCCGACGATAAATTGCAGCGGGTGTAATTTGACCGGAGGCGTCGCGAGCGTGGATAGATCGTCCGCATCCAAAGGAGCAGTTTTTATTTTGGCCGGTTTGGTATCCGATTTCTTCTTTCCGAACCATTTATTTAGAAAATCCACCACAACGCCTCCAGTAACCTAAGCATAATGCCGGGTTAAGCCATTAATGCATAAACCAAATGGTCGGTTGACCCGAAATAGACAATATCATTCACAACCACCGGAGAAGATGTGATCGGACCGCCTGTAACAAATTTCCATCTAACCCGCCCCGTTTTGTAATCCAGCGAGTACATCATACCATCTGCAGATCCGCAGTAGATCGCATCTTTGTATACCACCGGTGACCCGCTGACCTGATGCCCGGTCTCGAAATTCCAAATTTCTTTGGCGTTATTCGCGTCCAGGCAGTAAATATGCCCATCTGCGGAACCTACATAAATATAATTATCTTTACGGCAAGGTGTTGAAACAGATCCTTTAAGCATTCTGAAACGCCATAAGACCCAACCACTTTTCGCATCCAGAGCATAAAGGGTTGAATCGAGCGATGTGACATACACCATCCCCTGTGAAACCAGTGCTGACGAGGTTATCGCACGTTTAGCGCGGAACCGCCATTTTAACTGCCCATGGTAATCAATGCAGAAGAAATCGCCGTCTTCATTGCCAAAATAAATGAACTCAGACGACATGGCTGGGGACGAACGGATCGCATCTCCCGCGTCGAAGCGAAACACCCTGCCCGTCGATAGAACATTGATGGAATGTAAATAGCCGTCATCAGCGCCGAAGTAGACATGCCCATCCACGACCCAGGGTGAGCTGCGAATTGGTTTTTCTACTTGATGACTCCATGCCAGCCGCCCAGTTTTGGCAGAAACGGCATACAACCGTCCATCCTCCGATCCTGCGAATACCAGATCATTGGAAATGAATGGCCGCGTGACGATCCCGCCATCTGTGGGGTATTTCCAACGGAACTCACCCAGCGCAGCGTCCAAACCGTATAAGTTATTGTCATAGGACCCGATAAAAATCATCCCCAGGTCATAGCTGGGCGACCCCCGCACCTCATCTTCGCAGCGAAATACCCACAGTGGTTTAATCATCTGGTCAGGCGAGACATTCGCTACATTGATGCGATCCAGGGCACCCGTCTTTTTGGCTGCAGCCAGCAAGGCTTTTTTCATGTCAGCAGCACTCGGAAATCGTTCCTCTGGATTATATTGGAGGGCCGTCTGCAGGACCGCCTCAAGCTCAACCGACACCTCCGGATTTAGATTGCGTACGGGTCGTTCGTCAAAGGAGAACGGCGGCTCCAGTCTGGGATCCCGGCGTGTCAGCAGGTGGTGCAAGGTTGCACCAAGGGAATAAATATCGGCCCGCATGGTCGCATCGCCACGATATTGTTCGGGGGGTGAATACCCTTCGGTTCCAATCATGGTACCCTTCTGACCCGTTTGAAATGTCTTCGCGATGCCAAAGTCAACCAGGACGACATGCCCCTGGTGGTTGATCATGATATTCGAAGGTTTTAAATCGCGAAAAATTATGGGTTCAGGCTTATGCCCGTGTAAATATTCCAACACATCGCAAATCTCGATAGCCCAGCCAATTACCTGATCTTCACCAAGCATGCCCGTGGTTTCGCTCAAAACTGCCTCAAGATCTTTGCCATGGACATATTCGAGAACCAGGTACGACCGTTCTTCTAGCGAGAAATAATCAAAAATTTTTGGAATGGAAAAATGGTTAAGGGTTACGAGGATATTGGCTTCGCGCTCGAAATTCTGAATAATTGTCTGTTTGATGATGGGGTCGCGTCCTTGATTAATCATCTCTTTTACGGCGACCAATTTAACAACATTTGGAAAGTGCATATCACGGGCGCGGTACACCGATCCCATCCCGCCAACACCGATCACATCTTGAACCAAATACCGGCCTTCCAGCATCGCCCCGGGAACGAGTTGCTGCTGTTTTGATGGATCGCTGTTGCTGAAATCCTGCGTAATACCTCGAGTATCCAGTTGCTCCTCCAGAATGAATGCGAGCCCTCAGACAAATGAAAAAGACGCCGGTCCCTCAACCAGCTTGTTCCTCTAAATTATAGTAGTGATGAAAGATTTTGACCACCTTAATTACAAAACCGTAGGCACGCTACGGTATGGTTTGGGCACCCTCTTACTAGACGCCAAAGACCCTCTCGAGTAGAATAACCAGGTAATAACTAAGTTCAACTTCATGTCAATCACCTTTTGAAGGGATCTTAATCATGGCAAACTTCCCCGGCAAAGGAAAAGTAGCTGTCCTAAAAACATCTCCAGAGACTATTCTGGACGACATTGAAAAATTAATGATCCTGGCAGGGGTCGAGCAATCTCTGCCAAAGAACATCACAACCGGGCTAAAAATCAATATTTCCTGGCAAACCTGGTACCCGGCTTGTTCATCCACGCCCTGGCAATTGGACGGGACCATTCGGACCTTGAAGAAGCTTGGATACGCTGATCTGGTGGGGATTCATAACGACACGGTGGTAGTGGATACCAGTGTTGGTGAAGCGAACAATAAACATAAGTTTGTGACCGATATGCACGGAATTCCGTGCACCTATCTCTACCAGGAGCAATTCGACTGGATCGAATATAAACCGCGCAAGCCCTTCCTGGTACTCGACAAGGTCTATCCTGATGGCGTTTTCATCCCGAAAACTCTGGTTGGCAAGAATATCGTCCACTTGCCAACCGTGAAGACGCACGTTTTCACCACCATCACGGGTGCAATGAAAAATGCCTTCGGCGGTTTGTTGCACCGCAACCGGCATTGGACTCACAGTGTCATCCACGAAACGCTGGTCGATTTATTGAGTATTCAGCAGGAAATTCATCCAGGCATCTTCGCCGTAATGGACGGCACTTTTGCCGGTGATGGACCTGGTCCGCGCGCCATGCGCTGGCATGAGAAAAACATCCTGCTGGCTTCGGCTGACCAGGTTGCCATCGATGCGGTCTCGGCAAAACTACAGGGCTTTGATCCGCTTTCTCTGGATTTCATCCGCCTGGCGCACGAAATGGACCTTGGAATTGGCGATCCCAACCAGATTGAAATCATCGGATATGACATTGACCAGGAAAAACACTGGCATTTTGTACAAGAGGATACCTTTGCTTCACGCGGACAAAAATTGATCTACCATGGCCCCCTCAAGCCGCTGGAAAAACCCTTGCTGCAAAGCCCCATTGTTGGATGGAGCTATTTTGCCAGCAATTTTTATCACAATGTGTACTGGTACCCCTTTGTCGGCCGTAAACGTGTCGAGGCGGCGCTTCAGACACCTTGGGGACAGTTGTTTAAAAATTACGGCGATGGCAAGGTGGTCATGCCCGGTATGGAACCTAAGACCGTGATCCAAGCCGGGGCGGCAATTGGTGGGGCTGCCGTTGTCCTGGGGATTATCGGGGTGCTTTTGGGACGCAAGAACAGCAAGAAATAGAAATTATTTCCGCAAGACCTCAAGGAGAGAATATGTTTAAATCCTTTGCTGAAGCCGCTGAATTTGTGCGGGAGAATGAAATACGCATGGTTGATTTAAAGTTCAGCGACTTGTGGGGAAGGTGGCATCATGTCACCATTTCGGCGCGCGAGTTTACGCCGGCATTACTGCAGGCTGGGGTCGGTTTTGACGGATCTTCTGTTGGGTTCAAAAGCGTCAAATCTGGCGATATGGTATTGATTCCTGACATTGCGACCGGATTCATGGATCCATTCTGGGATTCTCCCACGCTGGCATTCATCTGCAATATCCTCGAAGCGGATACAAAACAATTATTCTTTCGCGATCCGCGTGAAATTGCCCGGCGTGCAGAAAAATACCTGATCGATTGTGGTATCGCGGACGAATCGGTTTGGGGTCCGGAATTTGAATTTTATGTGTTCAACAAAGTCGAATACAAGAACAGCATCAACACGGCAAAGTACCGCGTCGAGTCGATCGAAGCCAACTGGAATGGCGCCGATGGCGGTCAGGGGCACTTGAATCCAATTCACGGCGGTTACCACGCTAACCCGCCGCGCGATCAATTCTACAATCTACGCTCTTATATGGTCGAGGTGCTGGAAGATATCGGTGTCCCGGTGAAATACCATCACCATGAAGTCGGGGGGCCAGGTCAATGCGAGATCGAAACGCCATTGATGAATCTCATGGCGGCTGCAGACGCCTCCATGCTGATCAAGTATGTGACCAAGATGGTAGCTTACGAGTCAGGACAATCGGTCACTTTTTTACCCAAACCGCTCTACGGTGAAGCCGGCAGCGGAATGCATTTTCACCAATTGCTGAAAAAAGACGGCAAAAATGCTTTCTACGATCCCCAGGGACCGAACCTGCTCAGTCAAACCGCCTTATATTACATTGGAGGACTTCTCACCCACG
>JAJZTR010000042.1:15569-17440 GCA_021848775.1 Chloroflexota bacterium
GGCGCCTGTTAATTGCTTCTTTTCATCCGGCAATCGCTCAGCTGCGATCCGTGTGCCCAAATACGCCACTGAGCCTGAAAAAGTCCGTTTCGAGTTCCGCCCTCCGGATGCCACCTGCAATCCTTATCTGGCAGAAGCTGCCATGTTGATGGCTGGTATCGATGGAATACAGCGTAAGATCGATCCGACCGCAGCCGGTTTTGGCCCTATCGATGAAGACATCTTCACCTGGACACCAGAAAAACGAAACTCCATTCATGGATTGCCGACTACCCTGGAAGAAGCACTGCAGGCGCTTGAATCAGATTATGAATTCTTGCTGGCTGGTGGTGTCTTCGATGCTGAAATTATCCGTGATTGGGTCAAAGCCAAAAGGGCCGAGGATTTACAAGTTAGGTCACGGCCACACCCGTATGAAATTGAGATGTATTACGATCTCTAATATTGTCTATACGAAATGTATTTAGAAAATCAAACCTATTTAACACAAAAAGACCGCCTAAACCGTCTTTTTAGGTGGTTTCACATTCTCAGTTTTTTACCGGTTATAACCCTATGGTTTATTCTTTTGGCCTACAAATTCCACAGGGACAAAGCTTGCGCAAATAATTCCAATTGTATATTCCCGACTGGTGACCGTCTTCCCAATGGAAGCTGACAGCGTAGCTGCCCACTCCCTCCAGATTCACCATATGATTCTCTGGTACATCCGGGAAGCTTTCATGGGTGAACACGATCGGATCGGGATCTGCGCTCATATTTTCATGCCCGCCGCGGCAGCTGGCGCAGGGGCAAGCCATGCGTAACAATCCAAAGGGATATTCGCTGATATGTCCATCTCCCCAGGTTATGGTTACCACCTGCGTACCGCGGTGTGCTGAAATTGATATCGGGTTATTCAATTTTGTCCGGTGCTCCTCTTGAGGTTATGGTTCACTTTCAATGACAGTTAAATAATTCGAAGCAGCCCAACCGCTGCGGTTCGTATCATAAGGTGCGGTCAAGTGCCACCAGATATAGCCATCCATTTCTTTTGGCCCGTCTGTTACTTTAAACACTTCCGATTCATAGCCCAAAAACAATATGTCTGCATTCGTGCCCGGATCTTTTCGTAGCCGCAGACCATTGCCTTCAGTTCCAGAAATTTGCACAAATATACCCTGTCCGATACCACCAATGGTGAGGCCCGCTGCCCCTGGCGTGGGGGAAGGGGTAACGGCCAGCGTTGATAAGAAAACTGGTGTTGATGTTGGCGCGTAAATTACAGTCAGCACAGCGGTTGCATCCTGAGTAGCTTTATTTCCGGAGCGAAATATGTTCGCAGCCGCCACCAGCACACCGAGCAATACTGCCCCCAAAATTAGCCCGGCCGGGACGATCCATAATGAATATCGTGGCTTAGCTCGTCGAGAATTCACATCTACCCACCATTCGGCATCATAAAGAAAGAGATGCCTAGAATTATATACACTGCCAGCAGAGCTGCACCTTCCAGCCAGTTCGATTCTCCATCCATTGCCACCAAAACTGTAATCAGGATGGATGTCGACAATGCTATGAGCTCATAAATATTGAAGATCAGAGTCAGCGGATTTCCCATGATCAGGCTGATAAATACCAGCAGTGGAGCGACAAATAAAGCAATCTGCAAGCTGGATGAAACGGCAATTTCAACGCTGAGTTCCATTTGATTGCGGTAAGCTACAGTGACAGCGACCAGGTGTTCAGCGACATTTCCGATGATTGGGATCAATATGATGCCAAGGAAAAACTCAGAGATGCCAAACTCGGACACCACGCCTTCAACCGCGCCAACCAGCAATTCGCTGGCAACAACAACGCCTAACGTAGCAAGTCCCAGGATGATAAGA
>JAJZTR010000236.1 GCA_021848775.1 Chloroflexota bacterium
ATCGCTTTTATCGTTGGACGTATTGCCGAACGGTCCGGCACACCATTCTACCCGGCGGTCGGTCTGGACGCGATTTTGCTGGCGACCATTTTCTCGACAGCGGTCGGGTTGTTCTTCGGGTTGTATCCAGCCAACAGGGCTGCCAACCTTGAGCCGGTCGAAGCATTAAGGTACGAGTAAACGTTTTTACAATTTAGAGCCGCGTTCGGTGTGAACGCGGAAACGTTGCACTTCCGACCGAAGGGAGTGATGTGCACCCCTGAAGCGAAGCGGAGTTGCGCAGTTCGCCACCCGGTTTTATTTTATGCCACACCGTGCGCCGCCAAGTTGCCATCTCCTCTGATTTGACATACAATCAAAAGCAGCTATGCCCCTCCGGGATCTTGTTATTCAAAGCCAGTTGGTTGCCCCGCGGCAGCGTAAGGGTATCTTGCAGCGGCAGCGGGTTCAGGCACGCCTTGCCAGCGTGCTGGATTACCCGTTAACGCTGGTGCAGGCTGGCACAGGCTATGGCAAGACAACCGCCCTGACAGGGTTAGCTGACCTGACCGATGCTCTGTATTGGTATGTCATTTCCGAACCGGACCGCGATCCGCTGCTTTTCCTGGTCAACCTTATCTCTGCATTTAACCAGCGTAATGAAGGTTTTGGCGACAACGCCATGCAGATGTTGGAAGCCAATGGGGGCCGTGCTACTCCTGCGGTTCTGACGCCGCTGGTCAATGCGCTGACTGATGGCTTGATCACAGAAGCCGTGTTAGTGATTGATGATTATCATCTGGTACATGACGTGCCGGAGATTGGCGCCTTGCTGCGCCAGCTGATCCACTATCAGCCGCCGAATTTACACCTGGTGATTTCCAGCCGGGTCATGCCTGACCATCTTGATCTGAACCGCTGGCGGATCAAGGGTCAGTTGAACACCCTTACTTATACCGATCTGGCTTTCACAGCGGATGAGGTGGAAGCCTTGTTTTCCCAAATGCTCGGGCATCCTGTCACAACCGAACAGGCCAGACTGTTGGCAGATGAAACCGAAGGCTGGATCATCGCCCTGCAAATGGTCGGGCGGTCTTTGGAAAGCGGCGCGAACCGTTCTCTTCAGGAAGTACTCGAAAATGTGCCGGATACTTTGGAAGGGTTATTCGATTATCTGGCGCCGGAAGTCCTGGCGCAGTTACCGGATGAACTGAGCGAGTTTATGATCACCACATCGGTGCTGCGCCGCCTGGACGGCCCAGCATGCGACACTTTGCGGGAACGCTCAGACAGTCTGATAATTTTGCGAAGGCTGCATGAGTCAGGCTTGTTTTTAGACTCTCTGGGCGAGGATTCCTACCGCTATCAGCGCCTGTTCCAGGATTTTCTGCAAAGGCACTTATCCGAAAATCCGCAGCGGTCAAGGGACTTACACCGCAAAGCTGCCCGTCATTTTTCCAAAACCAACCGTTCTGAAGAAGCCATATTTCATTTGCTAAAGGCTGGAGAGCTGGAAGATGCTGCCACCGCATTGGAACAAATAGGTCCTGACCTGGTGCGCACCGGACGGCTGGAGAGTTTACTTTATTGGATTGGCCGTTTACCGGAGCTGCTGCTGGCTGAACGTCCTCAGCTGCATCTGCTCATGGGTGATGCGCTGCGGCTGCGGGCAGAGTTTGATGCAGCCCTGGAGCATTTTGCAACGGCTGATCGCATCTTCCAGCACCTAGGTCATCGCCGTGGTCGATCCCAGGCATTGCGCGGGCAAGCCCAGGTGTATCTGGATACCATTCGACCCTTGAAGGCTGATGCTTTATTGGAAGAAGCCCTGCGCATGTTGGAACCTCAGGAGTACCGGGCAGAAGTCGCGGAACTGCTCGACCAGCTTGCGGAGAACAAGCTCAATCTGGGCCATCCTGAGCAGGCGCAATCGCTGCACCGCGAGGCGCTCCTGCTGCGGACCGAGACCAATCCGAATGATATTTACCTGGAAGCCCGCTCCATGCTGCGCACCGGAAAATTGATGGATGCCCGTGAACTGCTGGAGACCCAGGCGGTCGAGGAACAGCAGGCTGGTCAATTGCGTCCGCAGCGGTTTCACCGCGAAACCCTGATGCTGCTTTCCTTAATCTATTCCATGCTGGGGGAAGTGGAAGCAGCGGAGCGTACTGCCCGTGCCGGGATTGAAACAGGCATCCAGCTTCAATCTGATTTTGTCGAGGCGGTTGGTCATATGCGGCTGGGACACGCGCTTCAGGTGAATTCTTTTCCGCCGTGGGAACTGTACCGGCGTGAAGAGGCTGTCCGTCATTATCAACGCTCAATCGAACAGGTAAATGTCTTCAAGGTTGCCAGGGTCGGTGTTGAACCCTTATGGGGCATCAGCCGTGCCTATGGATACACCGGGGATGTCCTGACGGCAGAACAGAAAGCACAGCAGGCTCAGGAAATCGCTGAAATGGCTGGCGACGAGTGGATCGGCGACCTGGCGCGCACCTCCATGGGAGCCAGTTTCGCCCTTGCCGGAAATGTGGAAAACGCTGAAAAATGGCTTATGCGCGCTGCGGACGGTATGCGAAGCGTGGGCGACCTTTACAGCTGGTCGGCAGCTACAATCTGGCGGGCGGTGAACGCCTGGTGGAGTGGTGATCTCCCGCGGTCGATGGAATTGTTGGGCGAAGTGCTGCCGGTGGTGAACGTCAATGCTTATGAAACGCTTTTCACCCGCCAGTCACTGCTTGGTTTAAAAGACCCGCAGGTTGTCATACCGCTTCTGATGGAAGCCCGCCGGCGGAAAATCGAACCGGAGACCGCGAATCGTTTGCTGCAAAGCTTTGGGGTCGGCGCGTATGAATCTCACCCTGGGTATACCATCTGGGTGCGCACCCTGGGTTCACCGTGGACGTGGCGCGGTGATAACCCGGTCAGCACCGGCGAATGGCAGCGGGAAAAAGCCCGCCAGTTATTCCAATTATTGGTCACCTTCCGCGGGCAGTGGCTGCTGCGCGACCAGATTGTCGATCTGCTCTGGCCGGACCTGCCTGCCGAAGCGTCTCAACGCGACTTTAAAGTAGCTTTGAACGCCTTGAACCATGTGTTGGAACCGGCACGCACCAAAGCCACACCGCCATTTTTTATTGTGCGCAATGAGAACCTGTATGGATTAAACCCGGATGCCCGAATTTTTATCGACGCGGATGAATTCGAACAGTATCTAAAAGTAAATCCCGGCAGCAGCCAGGA
>JAJZTR010000237.1 GCA_021848775.1 Chloroflexota bacterium
GCTCGAGCCGACTGGATCGCCAAAATTGTCATATGCCCGCCGGAACCATGCCCCGTCCCAACCAGCCGACGTGATAGCGGCTTCCATTAAGAGCCTTGATTCACGAACCTTTTGGGCAGAATCCGCCGAATCGAAGCGGGAGCTGATGGCTTCCATTTCTTTACTGGCCAGCACGAACAGTCCTGCAATGAACACGCTTTCGGCGGTTTTGCCATCTGCGCTGGTGGTGGTTTGGAAGGATTGCCCGGGGGCTTCGGAAAAGCAATTCAAATTCAGGCAGTCGTTCCAATCGGCACGGCCGATGAGCGGCAGACCGTGTGGCCCGAGCCTTTCCAGCGTATATTGGATGGAGCGCTGCAGGTGAGAATACAACGGCTGCTCGCTGCCAGGTTTATTATCGAATGGAACCGGTTCCTTCAGGATCGTCCAATCAGCGGTCTCCTTGAGGTAAGCCGCGACCGAAAGGACCAGCCACAGCGGGTCGTCATTGAAATTACCGCCGATGTCATTGTTGCCCAGCCTGGTCATGGGCTGGTATTGGTGGTATGCCCCTCCGCTGGGCAGCTGCGTGGCAGCCAGATCGAGAATTCGTTCGCGTGCCCGTTCCGGAATCAGATGTATAAAACCTAACAGGTCCTGGTTTGAGTCGCGGAAACCCATCCCGCGCCCGATGCCTGACTCGAAGTAGGAAGCCGACCGCGAAAAATTAAAGGTGACCATCATCTGGTAGGCATTCCAGATGTTCACCATGCGGTTGGTGTGGACATCCGGACTGTCAACCTGCAGCTTGCTCAGCAGCCCCTGCCAGTATGCCTGCAGGGTCATAAAGGCTTTGTCCGCCGCTTCCGGTTGCAGGTATTTTGACAGGATTGGCTTTACCGTGCGTTTATTAATCGTTTGCGAACCTGGCCGGTCGAATTTCTCTGCAGCAGAGTTCTCATGGTAGCCCAGGATGAAGAGTATCCGGTGCGACTCGTCTGGTTTAAGGTCTATTTTGACATGATGCGCACCGATTGGCTGCCAGCCGAGTGCCATGGAACCACTGGCGTTCCCTTTTTCGACCGCCAGGGGAGCGTCCCAGCCGCGGTAGGCGCCGAGAAAAGCTTCGCGTTGGGTGTCGAACCCAGCCAGGGGTTCGGAGCAGGCAAAGTAGGCAAAATGATCCCGCCGTTCGCGATATTCCGATTTGTGGTAAATCACCCCATCCTGCACTTCTACTTCGCCTATCGAGTAGTTGCGCTGAAAGTTATTGGCATCATCCACCGCATCCCACAGGCAGAATTCGATGGCAGAAAAAATGGACAGATGCGCAGGCTGCGGGCGGTGGTTGGTCACGGTCAGCGACCAGATCTCCAGGTTTTCACCAAGTGGGACGAAATAGTTGATTTCGCTGGCGATACCAGCCCGTTCTGATCGGATGCGGGTGTACCCGAGCCCGTGGCGGCACTCGTAAGTGTCTAAATGACAGCGGGTAGGCTGCCAGGTTGGCGACCAATAATCCGGCAGGCTCGAATCATCATCGCGGATGTACATGTAACGCCCACCCACATCGAGCGGGGCATTATTGTAACGATAGCGGGTAATCCGGCGCAAACGGGCATCTTTATAGAAGGAATAACCACCGGCTGTATTGGAGATAATCCCAAAATACGCTTCTGAACCAAGATAGTTGATCCAGGGCAAGGGGGTATCGGGACGGGTGATCACATATTCAAGCTGGGAATCGTCGAAATGGCCAAACTTCAACGGCATACCTCGGTTTTTGGTGATTCGCCGAAGATGTGGAAAAACCACATCTTCGAAAATAATCGGCATGGCTATCGTTCAGTGCCCAAATTCACGGATTGGTTTGTACTGGTTATTCCTTTACGGCTCCCATGGAAATGCCGTTGACGATGTAGCGGGAGAACAGGAAGTAGATAATCATAATGGGCACCACGGAGGCGGCTAACCCCAGGTAGATGGCGCCATATTCATGCCGGTAGACGTCGCCGCGCAGAGTTTGCACCAGCATTGGCAGCGTATATTTATCTCTGGAGGTGATCAGGATAAAAGCATTGAAGAAATTGTTCCAGGCGCCTACGAAGGCGAAAATCCCCAGGGTAAATGCACCCGGGGCGGCTATGGGCATCATGATACGGTGGAAGATACCGATCTCACTGGCGCCGTCGATGCGGCCGGCGTCGATCAGTTCATGAATCACTATGGAGTCCAGGTACTGCTTGGCAAAAAACACCGCACCTGCCGATGCAATACTGGGTAAGATAAGCGACGCATACGAATCGTCAAGGCCAAGCTTCGCCATCCACTGAAAAAAGCCAATGATCGACAGCTGCATCGGGATCATGACGAGCACCAGGATAAAGTTGTAAAGGTACTTTTTAAACTTGAAGTCGTAAATCACGATGCCGTAGGCGGTCAGGAACGAAAAATACACCGTCACGACTGTGGTCATGACCGACACGAATAAACTGTTGGTAAACCCTCGCGGCAGATCCAATCCTTTGCTTAACAGGATTTTGTAATTCGATACGAGGTATTTGCTGGGGAGCAGGCTGATGCCCTGCTGAATTTCCAGGGTGGAGCGGGTGGCGTTGACGATCAGCAGCCAGACCGGGATGATGGTGATGACCAAGATCACGATAAGCATCAGATAGATCAAAGCCCGGTAGATATTGGTTGAAAGGGTATAGTTCTTTATCATGGACCTTTCCCCTTAAGCCGCTTCTTTGACGGGTTTTTCGTGCTTTTCGCGCAGCAGATAGAAGATGAGAAGCGCGACGAAGCTGGTCATGAGGAATACAACCACGCCAACCGATGAAGCAGCCCCGATATGCCCCTGGCTGCTGCGGAACTTCATGTACATCAAAATGTTGTTGGTAAGGATGGAGTTGGCCGGACTTCCACGTCCGTCTGTCAACAAAAAAGGAATATCGAACATCTGCATACCGCCAACCAGCGATGTAACCAGCACATAAATCATGACCGGTTTCGTCAGGGGCAGGGTGATGTAGCGGAACATCTGCCCGATGGTGGCGCCATCGATGGTTGCAGCCTCATAAACTGCTACCGATATGGATGTCATGCCTGCCATGAGCAGGATCGTGGTTTGCCCAAACCACATCCACCATTGGATAAAAACCACCAACCCCCGCATGGTTGCCGGGCTTCGGATAAAATCGACGGCTTCGGGCATAAAACCAGCC
>JAJZTR010000238.1 GCA_021848775.1 Chloroflexota bacterium
GCCACCCTGGCGGCCTACCCCGGCAGGATTTTTTCCCGCGCCCAGCTGTTGACTGCGGTTCGCGGAGTCAGCTTTGAAAGTTATGAACGCGCCATCGACTCTCACATTCGAAACCTCCGGCGAAAAATTGAACCGACGGATGAATCTCCCCGGTATATCCAGACGGTTCATGGCGTCGGCTACAGATTGATCGAAAAGCCGCATGAATGATATCGCGCTTTCCACCAAAATAATCCGGCGGCGTCTGGTACTCTTTGTCGTCCGGGCAATCGCTATTGTGTTTGGTTTAACAGTTTTGATCAATTTGGGTTTCATGGCTGACCAACTGAGCCGTGAATCGCGCAATAATCCTTATCTGAACTCTCCACCGGCGGCAATCCTCGAGGGGTATTTTCTTGGCAACGGGTCCTGGGAAGGCGTCGAAAATGTCGCGAAGGTGCGCCCCGGTTTTTTTGAGCATACCAGAAGAAGTCTCTGGGAAAATACAATTCTTGTCGATAATACGGGGCGGGTCGTACTTGAAGATGGAGAAATCACCACTCCTGCTATTGGGACCATTTACCGGCCCGATGAGCGCGCCAGAGCGATGAGCCTCACGGCGTCTGACCGAATCATTGGAAAACTGTATATTAAAAATCCACCTTTTCCGCAGGGATGGTCACTCGCTGCACGATTAATCCTCTCCGTATTCTTATTTTCCATCATTACCGGAATCATCATCCTTGTTATTGGCATGCTCCTTTTAAATCGGCTCGTCAGCCCGCTTTCAGAAGTTATCGGTGCTACTCAGGCGGTTGCCAAAGGCGATCTTTCTGTGCGGGTACCGATCCATAAACGCAATGACGACCTGCATACTCTTTCGGAGGGCTTTAATCGTATGGCTGAAGCCCTCGAGCGTACCGATAACGAACGGCGTGATTTGTTTGCCGATATTGCCCACGAGCTGCGCACGCCGCTGACCGTGCTGCGCGGCCGCCTGGAGGGTGTAATGGACGGCGTTTACCCGCTTTCACAGGAGGTCATTGCCCCGGCTCTGGCAGAAACTTATTTTCTGGAGAGACTGGTCGAAGATCTGCGTCTTCTTGCACTGGCTGAAGCACACCAACTACATTTCGAGACCCGCGATGTCGAGATTGGTCTGCTCATCCAACGGGTTATCGAGCTATTCACAGCCCAGGCGTCTGAGCATTCCATTACCCTCCAACCCGTTATCGATGCAGATGTTCCCAGTGTGCAGGTGGACCCGCAACGCCTTGAACAAGGCATCAGCAACCTACTGGACAACGCTTTGCGTTACGCACCGCCAAATACCAGGATCGATATTGCAGTTCGTAAAAGCACGGATGGCGTCGAAATTGATGTAATGGATGAGGGGCCCGGGGTGGCCGAAAGCGACCTCGTGCTCATCTTTAACCGCTTTTGGAGAGGAGAGAAGTCTCGGGCTCGGTCAAGCGGCGGCTCAGGTTTAGGTTTGGCCATCACCAAACAGCTTGTCGAAACCCAGGGCGGAACGATCCGGGCATTGAATCGACCGACCGGCGGTTTGATTATTCGCATCGTCTTGCCTTTCAAGCGATAGGGTCTCCATCCTCTCTTAGCGCTCTTGAATCCTGCGTTCTCCATGCGCGTGAAATATAGAATACGAAGGGATTGTCCATCAACGAACTGCCAGGTTGAAATCTTCGCTATGATCGATGGCGGATGTTTTCACCTGAACGGTTATCTTCCATTGGCCTGCCATCGAAAAGTTGGTGGTTATGGCGTAAATTCCCTTCCCCTGGTCCGTGGCATTTCCCTGCATGGTCATGCTACTCATTTCGGTGTGACCAGCCATGACGTTGACGTCTGCTCCGGTAACAGGTTGGCCCTGGGCATCGACCACATTAAAATATAGCAGCACATCCCCAACGACCGGTGGGTCCGGTAAAACATTCATGGCTACCGCGACGGTAGCCTGGGCTGGTGCGGCGCTCCCCGCTCCTGAGCACGCAGTTAAAAGGAGGGTCAATCCGATCGATAGAATGAACAGTGCTTTTAAGGGTCGCATGGTTAGTCATCTCCTTGGATGAATTGGTTATGGGTCAGTCGGTGACATTGATCATCAAGATCAAACCGCCGGGCTCGACATTGTCGTTGGTAGTATGGTGGAGGATATGACAGTGCAGCATCCATTGGCCGACTTCGGTAGCTACGAACTCTATGTCATAGCGCTCGCCAGGTGAAACCAGAACGGTGTCTTTTGTCAGTTGTGCTGCTTCGGGGACGGGATGACCGTCGGTCGCTACGATCTTGAATGGCACCCCGTGTAAATGAAATGGGTGGACGAGTTGGCCGATCGCCGCAATGCGTATCCTGACCAACTGCCCTTTTTTAACCTGAATGGTTTCTGTCTCCGGAAATGCCTTTCCATTGATCGTAAAGTAATTAGGCTCCATGCCGGCCATAGGCATAGCCGCATAAGTCTGTCCCCCCTTGACCAACATCTCCGAGACCATCAGGTTCACATCGACGTCTGGTTGGGGTGCAACAGGTTCTTTTGGATCAATAATAAACGGCGCATATAGTCCGGCGGAAACCTGTAAGTCCCCTTCATAATGGGAGTGGTACATGAAAGTACCTGCCGGACTGGCGACAAACTCGTAGATAAAAGTCTCGCCAGGTTGGACCGGTTTTTGAGTGACGTCCGGAATTCCATCCATTGCGTTGGGCACGGCAATCCCATGCCAATGGATGGTGGTAGGTTGAGGAAGTTCATTTTTGAAAACGATGCGAACCTTATCGCCTTCTGTGACCCGGATCATTGGGCCGGGAACCGTGCCGTTATATGTCCAGGCTGTTGCCACAACATCCTGGAGGATAGACCATTTAACGGCTTTAGCAGTTAATTCGAATACTTTCGTATCGCCATCAATTTCAGAAGCTAACAACTGTCCGCCTTTTGCATCGGGAACGGTTTCAAGGTTTTCTCCATTAATGGGTTCCATCATATGGCTCCCTTCAACGCTGTTCATACTTCCAGGTGTGGCAGTGGCGACCAGCTCAGAACTGCTGCCGGCCAGCATGGTGGGTGAAGCAAGGGCACCTTTGCCAGGTGAACAGGCGGCTAACAAGAAAACAAACGCGGATAAAATACCAATTTTGAGTAACGATTTCATCTATGCTCTCCAGTTTATAAATGGCTGTTTTGAACGAATTCAACAGTATT
>JAJZTR010000239.1 GCA_021848775.1 Chloroflexota bacterium
ACACCCGTTTCAAAGCGGGCTCGATGAAGCTCCAATATTTCACCCCTGGGCTGAAGTCGCGCAAGGGGTTGACCCTGAGGTTGTCGAGAGTCCCTCCCTGGCGGCTATGCTTTACCGAGAATGTGCTGCGCTCATCAAGATGACAGAGATTCTGGGGGAAAGAGAGCACACAGAATGGTTAAAGGATCGCCAGCAGAGCTTGCTCAATGAGCTGCAATTAAATTGGTCTGCTGAGCGCAGCTGTTATTCCTACCGCGATGCTCAAATCCAGGATAACCCCTCCGGGGTGAAACTACTGGAGATCACGACCACCGGCACTTTCCCGGTGATGCAATCCTTTGACAGTCCGCGCCGGCTTTTGCTGCGATTTCGCCCCCGTGACGAAATGACCCGCCAGAGTAAACTCTACCTCTATGGTGACACACCAAATGGTCCTGTCACCGAAGAAGTGAATCCAAGAAACATTCACTGGCTGCATGGAGCGGGGCGCTACACCTCACACAACCATTTCACCCGGCTGATCGAAGTGGTAGCCAGGGAGATCCTGCCCGGAGATTGCTGCGAGATCAGCACCATTGATTTCACAAGTGAGGATATCTCCTTGCTGCTGCCGCTCTGGGCAGGAATTCCCGATTCGCAGCAGGCTGAAGCCATGGTTAAAGGGCCTATCCTTTCCCGTTACCTGCAGGGCAATGGATTGACAATCTGCCCGCTGGACCGCTGCCCGGCTGGTTCAAATGCTGACGGGGTCAGCCTGCCCTGGAATCAGTTTATCGTTGGCGGGCTGTTGCTTTACGGGTATCGTCAGGAGGCGGCCCGGATAACCACAAGCTTAATGGACACGGTGAGTGCCAGTTTGAAAGCACACCAAAGCTTCTGGTCATCCTACGGTAGCCTGACCGGCAAAGGGACGGGAGAACGAAATGTTCTCAGCGGTCTGGCTCCGGTCGGATTGTTCTTGCAGGTGCTCGGATTGCGAAAAATCACCTCAAATCAGGTAATAGTAGATGGATTAAATCCATTTTCGCATCCAGTTACGGTACAATATCGAGGAACGACCATTGAATTTTTATTAGACCAAACACAGGTAACTTTCGCTGGAGGGCAAAAAGCCGTTGTTCAAGATGACAGCCTGCATCATATTACCCTCCCCTGATACAGAAAGGAGCAGTCTGAGATGAGTGAAATGAATCCACACCATCCGTTTATCGACACTTGTCTCATTGTGGTTGTGCAAGCCCAGGATGCTGACGGTGCAAGCGTAGCCTTGGAGGAGCTGGGTTTCAGTGTTACCCGTCTGCCCAGCTTCGGTGGTTTTCTTGGGCGGCGAAACTCGACCCTGATGGTAGCATTGCCCAACCACCGGCGGGCGGAAGCACTAAGCTCACTGGAAAAAAATTGCCGGCAACGCGTGGAATACATCGCTGTTCCGCTGGAAAGCGCGCCCTTACCGCTGCCAACCCCCACACCTATCACCATCGGTGGCGCGACCATTTTTACGCTTGAAGTTGAACATTACGAGGAGCTGTAGCCATGAAACTAATTATCGCCATTGTACGCGACACTGACAGCGACCAGGTCTCGCATGCACTCACTACGGCCAGCTTCCGTGTGACCGGCGTCGCATCAAGCGGTGGATTCTTGAGGAAGGGTAAGACGACACTGCTAATCGGTGTGGAGGATGAGCAGGTAGAGTCTGCTTTGCAGGTTATCCGCAGTTCCGTGTCACCAGAGAAGGATGAGAAGGAACAGCGAGCGGTCATTTTTGTGATCAAGGTCGATCACTTCGACCATTTCTAAGCAGCAAATACCGGAACCCCAATCGCCCTGCAGCCTGTAGATAAACCGGGTGACCCGTAATCAAGGCTTGACACCCAGCGGTACCGTTTAATGTGCTTTACTTCAATTCCTACAACCTTTTCAGCATACACAATCCTTAGGATCGTATAGAACTGCTCATACGATAAGCATTTATCGCATTTTGATTCATACCGGCCTACCTGGAGGTGAACCATGGATTTCGGACTGGCTTTCTCGTACGTATTCAAAGACAAGGACTGGTTCAGGAAAATCGGTATCATCAGCCTGGTAGCTTTGATCCCGATCGTTGGTCAGATTGTGGTTTATGGATGGATGTTGAATATCACAAAACGGGTGATGGACCGCGACCCTAACCCCCTCCCAGACATGGATTTTGGGGCTGATTTGTCGCGCGGGTTTATGGGTTTTGTTATTTCGTTTGTGTATTCGCTGCCAATGTTGTCGGTTTATGGGATGATAATGCTTTTGAGTGTGGCTAGTTCATACTCAGGATCCGAACAAACCGCGGAAGTTCTGGCTGCCTTTTTGAGTATTTGTGCCGGGTTCTTCATGCTGGTTTATGGGATTTTCGTGGCTTTGATCGTTCCAGCAGCTGTCACCCGATACCTTGAAAAAGCATCCCTTTCCGCTGCTTTCGATTTCAGCGAAGTGTTCAAGCAGGTGCGTCTCAACCCTGGTGCCTATTTTATGGTGGTGCTCGGAACGCTGGTAGCCGGATTGATTGCCCCTATAGGGCTCATCGCCTGCATCATCGGGGTAATGTTGACCTACACATATTCTATGGCGGTCATGGGTCACTTTTACGGTCAGGCCCACAATGAAGCCAACAAAAACAAACTAGTTGTCGAAATCCCCCCGTCCTCACCCGAAGTAATCTAAATATGAACGTATGCGCTTGACCAGATCAACTGACTAAAAAAAAACCCGCCAATTAATGGCGGGTTTTTTCTTCCAAAAATTCCAGTTAGTCCTCGTGAAACTCTTCGACCTGGTAAGTTTCGACCCGCAAGGGATTACAGCGCCAATAATTGCGCTGCACACCCATTTTCATGCATAACTGGTCAAGGAATTGATCCGGTTCCGGCAGGTGTTCCCACACCTGGGGCAGGAAGGTGGCACGGCGGTAGTTGTCGCGCAGCACGACACCGTCGATTCCCGGGCGCAGCTTTTGCATCAAATCCTCGGGACTGGTGTACTCCAACACCTGGGGCTGCGTGAGACGCGAAATTTCGATATTTATATCTGGCAATTCGGACGGTGTAACAGCCGGGAATCGGTAGTCATCCAGTGCGGCGGCGGCGGCATGCTCGCGGACATCCTCCGCGAGCGGTTGGCGGGCTTCCAGCGTGCCAATGCATCCGCGCAGATCG
>JAJZTR010000043.1 GCA_021848775.1 Chloroflexota bacterium
GACCGATGTCACATGCGGTGAGGTATGCTTGCTGAACACCATATGCTCTGCAATTCGCTTTCTCATGGTCGTATGAGGAATCACACGCTCGCCGGTCGGAATTTGCGCCGGGGCCGGCTCAGTTTGAGATGTAACTTCGGCGGGTCTGCCGGCTGCGAACATCATTTCGGTAGGCCGGAATAAATCGCCTTCGCCGGGAGTCTCCCAGGGAGCGGCTGCGGCAGCTTCTTGAGGGCTGGCTGAAAGGAAGTTCAAAACATCTTTTTTGGTGATGCGGCCGCCCTGCCCGGTACCTTTAACCCGGTTCAGATCGATATTTTTATCCTTTGCCAGGCGGGCAACCACAGGAGAAATGAATCCCAGGTCACGGGTGGGCTGCGGCTGGGCCGGCTCGGCTGCTGCCACAGATTGAGGCGGTGCGCCAGCCTGTTCAGCCGTCACGCGTGGTGCAGCCGATGGCGCTTGACCTTCCTCGGCTGGAATGGCTTCGCCCGGTTGTCCAACCCATGCCAGCGTGGTGCCGGCTGTTACAGTGGTGCCGGCCGGAACCACAATTTTGAGAAGGGTGCCGCCGGCCGAGCTGGGAATTTCAGTGTCTACTTTGTCGGTGTTCACTTCCAGCAGCGACTCAAACTCAGCAACAGTATCGCCTTCCGCCTTCAACCAACTGGTTACCGTACCCTCAACCACCGATTCGCCAAGCTGCGGCATGATAATTTTAGTAGGCATTTTTTGCTCCTTTCCTTCCCCGGCTAGTAGGCAGCCAGGTCGCGCATAGCCTGGGCAATTTTTTCCGCATTGGGCATGAACCAATCCTGCATCGGGTGGCTGAAGGGCACGGCAGGCACATCTGGGCCGCACAACCGGCGCACGGGGGCATCCAGATCGGTGAAGGCTTCTTCGACAATAATCGCTGCGATTTCCCCGCCGTATCCCCCGGTTAAATTGTCCTCATGGACGATGAGCGCTTTACCAGTCTTGCGCACCGATTCGAGCACAGTCTGCTTATCCACCGGGTACAACGTACGCAGGTCAACAACCTCTACGTTGACGCCTTCGCCAGCCAATTTTTCAGCAGCCTGTAAGGTGTAATGGAGCATCATACCGTAGGCATAAACGGTGAGATCTGTCCCTTCCCGCGAAACCTTGGCCGGACCGATTGGAACAGTGAACTCACCTTCAGGCACTTCACCGCGAATCAAGCGATACCCCTTTTTCGGTTCCAGATAGAGGACCGGGTTTGGATCGCGTACTGCCGATTTGAGCAATCCTTTGGCATCGTACGGATTCGATGGGATAACCACCTTCAAACCCGGGATATGGGTGAAAAATGCCTCCACGGATTGCGAATGATACAACCCGCCGCCAATACCGCCGCCGTAAGGTGCCCGGATCACCATGGGGACCGTCCACTCACCGTTCGAACGGTAGCACATTTTAGCCGCTTCACTGACAATCTGGTTGAATGCCGGGTAAATAAAATCAGCGAACTGGATCTCGCAAATCGGGCGCATGCCGTATAAAGCCGCGCCGATGCCCACGCCGACAATGGAAAGCTCGGCCAGCGGTGAGTCGATTACCCGTTCGCCCCCGTACTTATCGAATAAACCTACCGTGGCACGAAACACCCCGCCGCGAACACCAACATCTTCACCAACGATGAAGACATTTTCATCGCGCGCAAGTTCCTCATCCATAGCCTGACGGATGGCTTCGACCATTGTAATTTCAGCCACGATTTACCTCCTCGGCATAGACAGGGAACAATGCATCTTCGACACTCGGATACTCCATTTTCTCTGCGAACTGAACAGCCTCATCGATCAATTCCCTGGCGCGTGCTTCCATCTCCTCAATCCGGGCCTGGTCAATCAACCCCTCTTCTTCCAGGCTTCGGCGCCCAACAATCAGCGGATCCTTTTTCTTGGCCTCATCCACTTCTTCGCGGGAACGGTAAGTCCGGTCATCATCATCGGAGGAGTGCGGTGTAATGCGATACATCAAGGCTTCGATTAATGTCGGGCCTTTGCCGGCACGGGCATCCGCAACCGCCTCTGCCACAACCCGGTAGACCGAAAAAACGTCGGTGCCGTCCACGGATATGCCGCGCAGCCCCATACCGCAGGCTTTGTCCGCTGCACTCGCCACCGCCATTTGCTTATCGGCGGGCACAGAGATGGCATACTGGTTATTTTCGACCAGAAAAATGACCGGCAGCTGATGGATGGCCGCCCAATTGACCGCCTCGTACCATTCTCCCTGAGATGTCGAACCCTCGCCCAGAGATGTGAGCACGACCTTATCTTCCTTGCGCATTTTAATTCCCAGTCCAATCCCTGCGGCATGCGGGCACTGGGTTGACACTGGAGCCGAGTGGCTGACAGCATTCGCTTTTCGCATGCTCCAATGGCTGGGCATCTGGCGTGCGCCTGAAGTTGGCTCGCCTTTCTTACCCATTAACGCCAGCATAAAATCGCGCGGTGTGTAACCCAGGCAGATCATCATCGCCAGATCACGGTAATAGGGGGTTACCCAATCTTCGCCGCGGCGCAGGGCATAAGCCGCGCCAACCTGGGCAGCTTCCTGCCCAATTCCTGAAATGTGGAAAGCAATTTTCCCCTGCCGATGCAATACCCACGCGCGTTCATCCAGCCGGCGCGAAAGGAGCATCATCCAGTACATCTCCATTTTCGTTTCACTGGACAATTCCATTACTACTCACCTCCATTCAGGTTGTGTTCCGTCGAAACTGCCTCGAACAATTCTACGGTTGCCAGGGTTGTTGGTCAAGGACTGTTTAACCAAATTCACAGTCGTTATTCAGTTATTTGATAAATTTTATCAGATTATAGGTTCATCTTTTTGTGGAAAATCAACCCTGCTGAAAACGATTCAAAGCACCCTGTTATGATATGCTTTGAAACTCTCGAATCGTGTCCAAATCTTCATTAAGTTATGGGGTAACGCCCAGCAAGCCCATTACTTCCAACATCTCAAGGTTGGAAACAAACTTAAATTCTTCAACCCCCAGCATGGCGGCTCTTTCGCTTTCAGCAATTGCTAAAGCTGCCAAAGCGCTGTAAGGCACTACCGGGTGAGACAACGCCAGCAGATTATTTTTAAGGTTGTGAAGAGCGTTTTCGTTTCCCTGTGGATTCGTTCTCAGGTATTGCATGATTGCTCTAGCGCCGTTGGTGCCGTCACGCCGCGCAACTCCCACCAGACCTTCACTGGCATTTCTTGACCAGCCAGCCACAAAAACCCCTTGAATTACCGCACCGCTTTCACTTGAAAAAGCTTCATACGAATCGCCGTCAACCGGGTAAAGCGGCTGAGGATTTTTGTCAAAAGCTGAATAATGCACCGGTAATCCCAGGTGGTCATCCACGGTGTCGCCGATGGCAAAGATCAGTGTGTCAACATCCAGGTTGTGATACGTTCCCAGGCCGCGGGCTTTAGTGCTATCTCCCGATGCAACCAGTGTGTTTTCTTCCAATTCCAACCCGCCTATTCCTCCGCTCCCATTATCCAGGATGCGCGATGGCGAGGAAAGGAAGCGCAGCTTGAAAATCGATTTGCCGATGGGTGGAATCCCTTTCTGTTTCGCCTCATGGAAAAAATCTTTAGCAGATTGTGGATCTTGTCCAAGCGCTGTCATGATGTGCGCAACGCGGTTGATTTCATACTCCACCTTCGGCACATCGAGGTTGCCAATAACATAGTCCAGTTCTTTGCGGTCGAATTTTATTTCTTTAGGTCCACGGCGGGCGATGGTGATCACCTCATCCACCTGCCGTTCCTCAATCAGGTAATGCGTGATGTCCAGCGCGACATTTCCCACCCCAATCACCGCCACTTTCTTTCCAATGATCAACTGCTGCTGACTAAATGGAGGTAATTTGTTGTAGTGATAAACCACTTCCTTGGCATGGTAGACACCAATCAGATCCTCTCCTGGTATCCCCACCCTTTTGGTGCCTTGCGCGCCGGCTGTGACCAGCACCGCATGAAATCCTAATCCTCGCAATTGATCCAGTGAAATGTCGCCATTTTCTCCGACGACCACATTACCGAAATAATGAATATTCGGCATGTTCAGGATTTGATGGAACTGCGCCCGCAGCCCATTTTTCATCTTCAACTTGGTTGGGTAAATCCCGTATTCGGCCAGACCGCCAGGTTTGATGTCGCGATTTAACAGTGCTACATGAATTCCCTGGGATGCCAATTCTTTTGCCGCATACAGTCCAGCAGGTCCTGCGCCTACAATTGCTACTGTGAAGTTTTGTGTCTGATCCATTTTTTCTCTCATGGCGATATGATGGGGTTGTTCGACCCGCAACGTAAATTATACATGGTTTCCACCAATTGTTTATCCAATTAATGCTATAGTGGGGTGCAGGGACTCCTCTCATTTCTTGCGCGATCGGCTTCCAGGAGAAGCAATGGATTCATCCGTCACCCGGTTATTTCTACCCAATGGCCTGACAATCCACCTGAAGGAAATCCATACCGCCCCCATCATCAGCCACTGGGTTTGGTATCGGGTGGGATCACGCAATGAAGTCCCTGGAATAACCGGTATCTCGCACTGGGTGGAACATATGCAATTCAAAGGTACCCCCCGGTTTCCTGCCAGCCAATTGGATAAAGCCATCTCCCGTACGGGTGGATCGTGGAATGCATTCACGTATCTGGATTGGACGACGTATTACGAAACACTTCCAGCCAGTCATATCGAACTGGGGTTACTGCTAGAGAAAGACCGGATGAACAATAGCCTGTTCGACCCAAAAGAAGTCGAATCAGAGCGAAATGTCATTCTCGCCGAATTGGAAGGCAACCAGAACGAACCCCGTTACCGGTTAGCCGAGGCTGTGCACAGAGCCGCCTTCGACTCTCATCCATACCGGAATGAGGTTATCGGCTCGCAGGAAGATCTTCACCGAATTCAGCGTGACGACCTTCTCAGCCATTACCATCAATACTACACGCCCAACAATGCCGTCATCGCCCTGGCAGGCGATTTCGATTCTCAGGGGATGTTGGACTTCCTGACGACCCTGTATGCGGATATCCCATCTGCGCCTGATCAGGTAGTTAAGGTAACTGCCGAAAGTCCTTTACTCACTTCCCGCCAGGTTGAGATGTGCGGACCAGGTACGACAACCTATTTACAGGTGGCTTACCGCGCTCCCCGAGCAGTTGATCCGGATTTCTTCTCATTCATGATCCTCGATTCTATTCTCTGCGGTCCTACCAGCCTGAATATGTTTGGCGGAGGCGGTACATCAAATAAGACCAGCCGGCTCTACCACGCGCTGGTCGAGACCGAACTTACCGTGAGTGTTCGGGGAGGCTTGCAAGCAACCATTGATCCCTATATTTATAAAATAGGGGTAACCCTTCGTCCGGAACGAACCATAGGGCAGGTGCTTTCAGCACTGGATGACCAAATCTCGCGCCTTCAACAGGAACTTGTTTCATCCGATGAGATTGCCCGGGCAGCAAAACAAGCCCGTGCCCTTTTCACATATGGTAGTGAAAACATCACCAACCAGGCGTTTTGGTTGGGATATGCAGATATGTTCGCATCGTATGGCTGGTTTACCGGGTATGTGCAGTACCTCGAACAGGTCACTCCGGCTGATGTGAATCGAATCGCTCAAACCTATTTGAGCCCGCTTCAACGAGTTGTTGGGACGTATCTGCCCGATGGAACCAAGGGGGGATGTTCATGACCAGGCTTCAGGCGGATACTTCTCATTCTTTGCCGGGGCCGGATGATATCTCGCGAATTGTTCTCAATAACGGTATCACGCTCCTGGTTCGAACGAATCTGGTAAGTCCTTCGGTAGTTATCAGTGGCTATTTAAGCGCTGGAAGCCTCTTCGATCCGGTTGAGTACCGGGGCCTGGCGCATTTTACCGCGTCAGCATTAATGCGCGGGACGGCAAAGAGAAATTTTCAACACATTTACAACGACCTGGAATCGGTGGCAGCTTCGCTGGGCTTTGGCGCCAGCGTCCACAATGTCAGTTTTGGCGGACGGTGCTTGTCTGAAGATTTACCAATGGTCATGCAGCTGCTGGCAGAGTGTTTGCGGCACCCGATATTTCCGCCGGCACAGGTTGACCGGCTGCGGGCTCAAGCATTGACCGGCTTTGCCATTCGAGCCCAGGATACCGCTGAGATGGCTTCACTGACATTCGACGAACTTTTGTTTCCCGGACATCCTTATGGGCTTCCGGAGGATGGAACAGCCGAATCCGTTTCCAAGATCAAGGCTGAAAATCTTGTTCAATTTCATAGGACGCATTTCGGTCCAAAAGGAATGGTCATGGTCGTGGCCGGAGCTGTGACCAACCAGCAGGTTGCCGACCTTGCAGACCAGGTCCTTGGGGACTGGCTCAATCCTGAACAACCGCCAGAACCGGTCTTACCTCCGGTCGCCGCTCCAGAATTTCCAGCGAGAAGGAATGTGTTCATTCCCGGGAAAACCCAGACCGACCTGGTTATGGGTTCATTAGGTCCAAAGCGTACCGACGCAGACTACTTTGCCGCCTCTATTGGCAATAGTATTCTTGGTCAATTTGGCATGATGGGACGAATCGGCGATTCCGTGCGTGAGAAATCAGGACTGGCATATTATGCTTCCACCAGCTTAAATGCCTGGCTTTCAGCTGGTTCCTGGGAAATTTCAGCAGGTGTCAACCCGGTTAATTTAGAGCTGGTTGTTGACATGATTTTGACGGAAATTCAAAATTTCACCCGGGATGGTGTCACCGGAGATGAATTGCAGGATGTCAAGTCAAATTTTATCGGTCGGGTGCCGCTGTCTTTGGAATCGAACACTGGCGTAGCACGAAGCATCCTAAATATCGAACGATTTCAACTCGGCCTGGACTATTTTCAGAAATACGCCGGGTTGATCGAAAGAATCACCCGCGAAGACGTGGTCGAAAGCGCGCGCAAACATCTGGACATTGACCGGTTCATTACAGTTTCGGCCGGTACGGCGTTACAATAGAGCCATGATTATTCGTACTGGTGTAGATATTGTAGAAATAGACCGTCTTGATTCGGTATCCCCTGCAATACGCAGGCGATTTATCCAACGCGTATACACTTCCGCCGAACTGGCGATCATCAAGGATGATAATGAAGCCCTGGCAGGCCGGTTCGCCGCCAAAGAAGCCGTTTCCAAGGCACTTGGCTCAGGAATCGGTTTCGTCCGCTGGCAGGATATCGAGGTGTTGGACGGACCGTACGGAGAGCCAGTGCTAAATTTGTATGGAAACGCAGTTAAAATTGCAGAAAGGCTGGGTTTGGACACCTGGTCCGTCAGCATCAGCCATTCACGCCAGCATGCTGTCGCGGTTGCTGTGGCAATTGGTCAATAATCAGTCGGTTTAAGGCGGGCATGAAAATCCTGGCAGTCAGTGATATCGAGCTGGGTTATATTTACAACCTTCAGATAGCACAGCGGTTTAGAGACGTTGATTTTATAGTCGGCTGTGGCGATTTACCCTACTATTACCTTGAATTCATGGTCAGCATGCTCGACAAACCGCTATATTACGTGCGCGGTAATCATTCCAGCCAGGTCGAAAGTACTACAGGTGGTGAGCGGCTCTCCCCCTGGGGGGCGGTCAATCTGCATCGCAAGATGATTCGAACTGAAGACGGGCTCCTGCTGGCAGGCATCGAGGGCTGCAACCGGTACAACAAAGGTGACCATCAATACACGCAGCATGAAATGTGGAATATGGTCCTCGAAATGGTCCCCGCATTGCTGTATAACCGTATACGCTACGGGCGTTTTCTGGATATTTTTGTGACTCATGCCCCACCCTGGCGTGTTCACGATATGGATGATGTGCCGCACCATGGAATTAAAGCCTTCCGCTGGTTGATCAAAGTATTCAAGCCCAGGTACCACTTGCACGGGCACATCCATGTTTATCATAACAACGCCGTCACACAGTCTCAGGTTGATCAAACCTGTGTGATTAATTGCTATGGATACAGGGAAATTAATGCTGAATTTGCCCATGCGAAAGCCGGTCAGCCTGAAAAGAACCAATCATTTATTTAATTGCGAGAAATTATGACGAATGAAAATAAGCGAGAATCAAGAATTGTACAGCAAGCTGCTATCTCGGATTTCGAAGTTGCAGTCCGCCGTGGTTTTTGGCGCAGCGTAATGAGCTGGCTAACCCAAAAGAACAATAAGCTGCTGCCTTTCGATGAGATCCGGCGAATTCTACCCATCCATGGACAACATGACGCCGGGGTGCATACAATTTCAATCGAAAAAATCGTTGGAAGTGTTGCCCGCTATAACGATTTTGACCGGGCATTCATCCCGCGCCAACGCCACACAAAGTCGCGCTGGGTGAGTATTGACATGGCGAATCTGCAGGATGTGATATTACCGCCCATCGAGGTATATAAAATCGGTGAAATGTACTTTGTAAAAGATGGCAATCACCGCGTGTCTGTGGCGCGTGAAAAAGGACAGGCATTCATCGATGCCCATGTCACGGAAATTGTCACTCAGCACCCCATCACCAACCCGGATGACATCTTTGACCTCATTCTTGAACAGGAAAAGCTGGATTTCTACCAAAAGACCAATATCGACAGCATCCGGCCTGAATCGGGGATTGAATTATCCATCCCTGGACAGTATGAAAAATTAATGGAGCATATCAGTGTTCACCGCTGGTTTATGGGTGAACGGAATCAAAGTGAAATATCGGATGCGGACGCGGTTGCTGGATGGTATGACGAGGTTTATCTTCCTCTGGCAAATATAATCCAGCAGCACAATACCCTTAAGGATTTCCCCAAGCGCACAGTGACCGACCTGTATTTGTGGATCATCGAGCACCTGTGGTTTCTACGGGAGCAATACCAGGAAGAAATAAGCCTGGAGCAAGCCGCCAGTCATTTCAAGCGCGAATTTGCCAAAAGACCGTTCAACCGGATTACCAGCCTGTTCCATAAATTAGCAGATTTTATGGCTGATGCTCCAACCATGGAAACCGGCACCGTGCCTGATGATTTATTGAATGATAATGCAAAGGATCAACCCGAAGAAGGCCCTCCAGAAAAGACAGTCGATCCGGACGCCTGAGAGTTAATCCGCCTTGCCAAGCCAGAAATGGTGCGGCAAGACTCTGGGATTGGTCCGCACTTCTATGCCATTCCGGTTTGGCGGTTCGCTCTTGATCATGCTGGGGTGAACAAAACAAACATCGGGTTTTATTCCATATTTCTTCCGGTAGAAGTCAGCCGCTTTGATAATTTTACTGGTCAAATCTACTTTCGGATCATTATCGAACCACAACATCCCGGTGACCATGCCGACCTCCATTCATCAAACCAAATTTTCGGGAATAAAAAATTGCAGCCAGTGCTGGTGAATGCGAACGGTAAAGGTCCGCGGATTTTCTTCAATCGAATTGTTGTGGAATCGGGGCGGCAGCAGCCGCGCGGCTAGTTGAGGGTCATTTACCGATCCTACGATGCGTGTGCGGAACAGTTCGACATAACGGTTGTTTGCCAGAATTTTATTGCTATCAATGGCAGCCACCGGCCAGATTCTCTGAGAAGCCCCGCAGCGAACCAGCCATTCGAAATTGGCCTTTAAATCGATGTCCATGTTCGCCAAAGCTTCCATCCCATCGAAAAGCAGCACATAAGCAGTGCCAGCGCGCATCCCGTTCTGCCTTGCTTCGACCAAATCACACAGGTGGTAAATTAAATCCTCTGCCTCGACCGAATTGCTCCTGACGATATTCATGAAATGAGCGGGAAAGCGGGATTCCAAGTCTGCCCACTCCTCAGACTTCGCGGTAATAACCGCAAACCTGACCTCTTCTGCCCGGTTGAGCCGCGCCAGAGAGGTCGCTATAATTTTCAACAAGGTGGTTTTGTTACTGAACCGGTCGGCCGTAACCAGTAAAGACCCTGGGCGTGGATCGGTCAGGTTAAACAGCAGCGGCAGACCATCCGTGGTTTGTCCTAATATGGCAGTATGCTTCGGTGCCCCAGGCACAAGCTGGAAAAGTTCCGAAAACGAACGGATTTCCTGATTATGAGTCCTATCCAATTCGACCGTCTGCTGGTTAAATTTCGCATTAGGACGCGCCAGTGGAAATATAGACTTTTTCCTTGAATCAACAATGGGCAGTTGCATCATGGCACTCACCTGTGACCTTTTTAGAATACAGAAATAATGTTCTATTTACGTATTATAGAACATTATTTCGGTTTGTCAAGAGGCAACTCCTCATTTGCCCAAATTTCCAAAGATTATTCCCGGATGCACCTGTAACCTAAAATCGTGGTATTTTTTCAAGTTTTGCGGTATCCTTAACCATGTTCCAACCCTTTCGCGCTCGCCTGGGACACGACTCAATCTTCCCTTCCCGCCGAAAGTAACAAGGAGGCTGCCATGATTAAAGAAACCGTCAAAGACGCCGAAAACCGAATGAAAGGCGCTATCCAGAGCCTTGAAGAGGACCTGTCCGGGATTCGAACCGGCCGCGCATCTCCCGGGTTGATCGAAAAGCTCCCGGTCGATTATTACGGCATGGCTACCCCACTGATGCAGCTGGCCTCCATCAGCGTTCCTGATCCGCGCACATTACTGGTCAAACCATTTGATCCATCCACCCTAAAAGCGATTGAGCGCGGGATCATCGTCTCGAACCTTGGGCTTAACCCTAATAACGATGGTAAAACCATACGCCTAAACTTGCCGCCGCTGACCGAAGAACGGCGCCGAGATCTTGTAAAGGTTGTAAGTCACCGATTGGAAGAAGCCAAAATAGCCGTTCGGAATATTCGCCGCGACATCATCAAGGAACTTCGCGAATACGAAAAAGAAAAACTCATTTCAGAAGACGACCTGAAGTACGCGGAAGAAGAGCTTCAAAAATTGACCGACCACATTGTCACCGATATCGAATCAATCGGACAACGTAAAGAAAAAGAAATCATGGAAGTCTAATTCCTTTCTATGACCTCTGAGCCGCCAACGAATTCACCCGATAATCTGCCGAAAGTCCCCACCCATATCGCCATCGTTATGGACGGTAATGGCCGTTGGGCGGCTTCACGCGGTTTGCCGCGACTGGCAGGTCATCGCGCCGGAACCGAGAACCTGAGGCGGATAATTCGAGCGTGCGTTGATTTCAACATAAAAATCCTCACCATATATGCTTTTTCCACGGAAAACTGGGGTCGCCCAAGCGAAGAAGTGGAAGGCTTGATGATGATATTGGAGGATGTAATTGATAAAGAGCTGGATGAACTGAATGCAGAAGGCGTCCAGCTGCGTCATATTGGCCGGTTGGATCAGCTGAACCAGCGTCTGCGCGAAAAAGTACTGCATGCCGTTGAAACAACCAAAAACAACAGCAAGTTGACCCTGTGCATTGCCTGGAATTATGGCGGCCGGGATGAAATTATTTGCGCAATCAAACACATGATCAAAGAAGGGGTGGATCCAGAGGAAATCGATGAAGACCGGGTCAATCGTTATATGTTCACCGCGGGTATTCCCGATCCAGATTTGCTCATCCGCACATCAGGTGAAATGCGCATCAGCAACTTTCTTATCTGGCAATCTGCCTATTCTGAATGGTACATTACACCCACCCTGTGGCCAGATTTTGACCGCGAAGAATTACAAAAAGCGTTGCAAGCATATAACCAGCGCGATCGCCGCTTTGGAAAATTATCTACCGCTTGTGACAAGGTTTAATCCGGATGCTGGCAAGCCGTATTAAAGTTGCCATAATCCTGATCCCGATTGCCGTTCTGTTTATTTTCGCAGGCGGCCTTTTTTATCTCGGGCTGATCACTTGCATGTTGGCAGTGGCCGCCTGGGAGTACAGCGATCTGTTTTCCAAAGGCGGCTATGCCCCTGCTCGCTGGGTGCTCATCCCCGGCGTGATATTCATTTCCATTTCCCGCTATTTTTGGGAGTTCCAATACAGTGATGGGATTTTGGCAGGGTTGATATTGGCAGCCATGGTTTATCATGTTGTAAGGCAGAAGGAAGGCTGTCAAACTTCCGCGGTTGATTTTACAATCACTATCGGCGGCCTCATGTATATCGGTTGGCTTGGCAGTTACCTGGTGTCGCTGCGTTTCATCGAAGATGGCATGTGGTGGATCTTGCTTGCCATGTCAGCCATTTCAATCGGGGATGCGGGCGCTTATTTCGTTGGGCGCACCTTTGGGCGCCACAAACTGGCACCGCATGTCAGCCCCAATAAAACCGTCGAGGGATACATAGGTGGCGTGATTTCGACAATCCTTGGCGGTGTGCTGTTGGCTTTTTTATGGGGGCTACGGACTCCATCCATCCGCCTCGAACACGGCCTAGTATTAGGGATTGTTCTTGGAATTCTATCTCCCATTGGAGATTTGGGCGAAAGCATGTTGAAGCGCCAGTTTGGCGTTAAGGATTCAGGCAGGATATTTGCTGCCCATGGCGGTATGTTGGATCGGATGGACACCTGGATATGGGGCGCGGTTATAAGCTTCTATCTGATTATAGGGTTATGGTAATTTCGAACGGATGAAGATGCCCGGCTTTTTTCAACCAATTTCGGAGGATCATTAACAGGAGGATATGAAATGATTGACAGCCAGCCAACCCGGAACCTGGCCCTTGAACTTGTTCGCGTTACCGAGGCAGCCGCTTTAGCCGCAGGTCGTTTTGTCGGCCGCGGTGATAAAATTGCCGCCGATAAAGCAGCAGTGGATGCTATGCGGCTCATCCTGAATACCGTCCAAATGGACGGGATTATTGTCATTGGGGAAGGCGAAAAAGATGAAGCGCCTATGCTGTTCAATGGCGAACGCCTGGGAACCGGGGAACCTCCGATGGTTGATATCGCAGCTGACCCCATTGATGGTACCCGCCCCACTGCCCATGGACTGCCCAATGCCATTGCCACCGTTGCCCTGGCACCGCGCGGGACAATGTACAATCCCGGGCCTTTTGTTTACATGGACAAAATCGCGGCCGGGCCTGAAGCGAAGGATGTTATCGACATCGAAGCACCCGTTGAAGAAAATTTGCGTAAAGTTGCCAGAGTCAGGGGTGAAGATGTTGACGACTTGATGGTCGTCATCCTGGATCGCCCGCGGCACACCGAATTGATCTCGCGGGTGCGTAAGGTAGGAGCCCGCATCACACTCATACCAGATGGCGATGTGGCAGGCGCGATTATGACGGCCATGCCCGGCAGTAAAGTTGACCTGTTACTTGGGATTGGAGGAACGCCGGAAGGGGTTTTAGCTGCTTGTGCCATGCGCTGTCTGGGAGGAAATATTCAAGGAAAACTTTATGCCCGCAATGAAGAAGAACGCCGGCTTGGAGAAGAGCTTGGATATGACTTCAATAAAGTTCTCACACTCGAAGACCTGGTCTCATCCGAGGATGTGTTCTTTGCCGCCACGGGAATAACCGACGGAGAGTTCTTGAAAGGTGTGGATTATTTTGCCGACGGGGCGACAACCGAATCGGTAATTATGCGCGGGCTTACCGGAACCAGCCGGCGAATTATCGCCACCCACCGGTTGACCAAACTATCGAAAATCAGCCAAATACCTTACTAGCACCCCTTTTTTAGATTAACTAAAAGAGACCGGGCACGACCGACCGGCCTCTTTTTATTAACCCTATACCAGGGTCATTTGATTTCGTAGGATAGGTTGGCTTCGAATTGGATCACCATTTGCCCTGCAGCGATTGGTGCTCCGGATTGCAATGCGGCTCCGCCTTTGGCTTCGTACACCGGGGATGGTCCAGAACTATACACATTCACCCCGTACAACTGACCCAGTTCAACACCCGCGAGCCCTGCGAGTTCGACAGCCTTCGCCTTGGCATCTTCGATTGCGAGCTGACGAGCTTCCTTCTCAGCGGCAACCCGATCTTCCAAGTCAAAACTGATGCCATTGATGGTATTCGCGCCCGCGCGGACGACAGCGTCTAACAGCGTGCCCAACGATTGCAGATCGCGCACCTTGATGAAGACTGTGTTTTCGACCACATATACCGTCTCCATCGGGATGCCTTCAGGGCTGTACTGTTGCTGCGGATAAACATTGAACGCAGTGGTTTGAATATCTTCAGCAGCAACACCCTTCTCCATCAAGGTAGAAGAGATCTCGCTGGCTTGAGCATTATTTTGGCTCAAGGCTTCAGCTACATCTTCCGCCTGGCTGCGAACCCCAACATAGACATAGGCGATGTCGGGAACCAGATATACCCTGCCCGTGCCAGACACATTAATCATCGGTATCTGAGTATTGGAACTCACGGGTGCTGTACCCTGGCAGGCTGCCAAAAGACCTACGATCACTAGACTTGCAATAACGACAAAAATTTTGTTTTTCATTTCTCCTCCTTAATTTGGGAGCGTTTTGTATGATATTAAGTCTCTGACGAATATGCACCTTGCAAAGTTCCCGTAGTTTAAGATTCTGCTGAAACCTGTTTGTGAGAGCAGGCTATTTTACACCAGTCAGCGAGACAAACCCAATTGGCTGCTCCACGATAAGGCTAATTCTGGCATTCTCCGCGGTCGCATTTGGTGAATATACGGTCTTTCCAATTTTCGTAAATCCATCGGGGACATTTTGAGCTGAAATAGCGGTCTCAAAAGTAATTTCAACCAGAGCACCGTCCGGAATATGGATGGTAATCTTCCCGACCGGATTGGAGAGCTTGCCCTGCATCTCATCTTCTGAATCGAGGGTGACATCCAGGGAACCAACCGCAACAGTGGCGGTGAATTCAGTGACGTCCAGGCCTGTAAGGTCTACCGACATGCTTCCTGCAGCGGTCTCGGTATTTAATGTGAGCGGCACATCGTCAGTCACCTCGATCAACCATAAGGGTTCGTCGAAGCCTGTCATCCATGGTCCGACAGACTTTCCGGATGTGGAAAGGTTCAGGCTGCCGTGCTTGTTCTTCACCTCATAATCTTGCGACAGCGTTTGGTTGCCAGGCAGGTCCACAGTCCCCTCCATCAGCAGATCATCATTGGCACCACTTGAAATTTCAAGGCGTCCTACCGGATCCGAGATACGGATATTGGCGCTGGTTGCACCTTCCAATGACTGCATCAATGGAGTATTTCCGAGACGAGCAGTGGGAGAACTCGAGATCGCAAACCAGGCAACGCTTACCACGATCAAAATGGCCAATAAAATACCAATAATCGTTGTAGCCATCGATCGACCCTGGAATATTAAATCCAGCCCCAATGCCACCAGCAGAAGCGGCCATAATTTCAACAGCAGGCTCAAAGAACTCCACTCGAGATAACCAAAATTCGCCAACAAGAAGATTGTTCCAAGCCCCAGCGAAATGACTCCCCAAACCCATCCGTGTCCTTGAATCAGATTGTCCAGACCGCCAATGATAAAGAGCAGCGGCCATAACTTCAGGATCAATTCAAACAAGTTGCCAGGGAGGATCTGCATGGTGTTCAATAACAACACCGCCCCCAGAACAATCAGCAGCAGCGCCCAAAAGATACTCGGACGGTTTCGTCTTTCCATTTTTCTCCTCCTTATGCTTTTATCCGGACTGCGCGGAATACCAGATACCCGCCGGCAAGGATGATAATCACCGGCATGAGATACCCTGCCCAGGTGGTTTCACCCACGCCGTTGATGAATGCCAGTAACAGCATCGCCGCGGCCGGGTATAAGGGCCAGGTGTCACGCTTTCCATTATTGATTGGCAATAGTGCCAATACGCCAAACGTAGCTGCCAACCCCAGGAAGAACAGGATTTCCGCATGAGCGATAATCGGTTCCAACCCAATCATTATGACGATCGAAAGCATTACGCCCATAGGGATGATCGCCCACCAGAAAGACGGATTGAGCAGATAGACTACCAGAAAGCCTATGCCGATGCCGCCAAGGATAAACACGGGTGTCAGTACATCCGCAGTCCTGGGCAGCAATTCTGCAACCCCTATTCCACTGCCAATGCCCACTAAAGTGAAACCCGGGATAGCCGCCCACCAATTACTCTTGTCAGTAGCCATGACATATAGGAACGCTATTCCACCCAGCACGAATAATATCGCCCAGACGTAACTGCCAAGATTGATACCGGCAATTGAATTCAGCAGGGCAATTACGCCTGCCAGAATGAGCAGGCCGCCAGCTAAGGTGCGCCAACGCATTGGGTTCATTTCATTTCCTCTCTTGACCTAAGCACTCGTGATTTCTATGGAGGCAACACCAGCCTCAACAAAGATTTCAACCCGGTTTTGCGCGCCTTCGTAATCAGGTGTTTCATAAACCGAGCCGTTGAATGGGAAACGGTTGGTGTCAATTTTGGAACCAACCAGACCAGTTTTCAAATGGATACGTCCTGCCACACCCTGTGGAACGCGTAATACCACCGCAGCGGCGCCTGCGTGAACATCGACGCTGGTGAATCCCGCCCTGGCCGGCAGCGTGATAATAGTCGAGCTGGCACCGGTCTGAAGGCTGACCTTGCTGACTTGCACTGAACTGAAATCCGCCCGTGTTTCGCCCGCACCTGTGTGCAGACGAACCTCCATGGGAATTGTCTCATTCAATCGCACATCCCAACGCAATCCTTCAGATCCCACTCCCCCGGGGATACCAAAAATCAAATTAGACGGGGTCGAAAGGGTAAGGCTGGCCCATTGAGAAGAATAATCGACACGGTGCTCCACTCCACCAGCGAACGTTCCGTCAACCAGGTTAACCTGGTTGGCACCGGCACCTATTTTGAGAAATCCAGCGCCATGATTAATATCAATCACCGCCTCCTGCGCCGATTCGAGCGGGATGGAGAGACTCTCAGTAGTGTTTGTCCGCTTCGACAATCCCGGGCCGAGCAACATCCAGGCTCCCGCCAGGATTAATAGTGCCGGCCAAAATACCATCCAGATATTCCAGGTGATGATTCCCAGGGTCTGCAATAATAGCAAGCCGCCCAGGATTACCAGCACCAGTCCCCAAAAAAGACGATTTGTACGCATACTCACCTCCACAAACTAAGCATTCATGGGTAAAAGAGATCTCCTGCCGCTCCCCTATTTTTGTGGCCCTAAAACCACA
>JAJZTR010000044.1 GCA_021848775.1 Chloroflexota bacterium
TAAAGTTCTCATTGGATGTCCTTTATTTTCGGTTGAAGCATTCAATTTAACGGCTTGACGAATTGAACAAATGTACTATAATATACATACCTTGTTCTGTTAAATCCATATCCAAAATTGGATATAATCATCCTATTGATCCCTCTAAAAGGAGTAACCCCTCATGGCGCGTAAACCCACCCCACCTTTTCAACCCCTTTCCTCCCCCTCCGGTAATCTAGGTGAAGGACGCCGCGCTATGCTCGATAAGGCGCTCGGGGACATCATCAAGCGGTACGGCGAAGGCTCCATAATGCGCATGGGCGAAGCTACCCATTTGCAAGTGGAAGCCATCCCCACCGGATCGTTATCGCTGGACATTGCTCTGGGAGTCGGTGGGCTTCCCCGCGGACGAATCACCGAAATATTTGGACCTGAATCCTCCGGTAAAACCACCCTGTGCTTGCACCTGGTGGCAGAATGCCAGAAAATGGGCGGCACCGCGGCCTATGTCGATATGGAACACGCGTTGGATCCCGTCTACGCGACTAAACTGGGCGTGGATATCGATAACTTATTGGTGTCGCAACCCGATATGGGTGAACAAGCCCTGGAAATTACAGAGACCCTCGTGCGCTCAGGTGCAATCGACATTGTGATTATCGACTCGGTGGCTGCCCTTGTACCGCGCAACGAAATCGAGGGCGACATGGGCGACGCCACAATGGGGATGCAAGCCCGCTTGATGTCTCAGGCGCTGCGAAAATTATCCGGGGCAATCAACCAGACAAAAACTGCCGTCATCTTTACCAACCAGCTGCGCCAGAAGATTGGCATCATGTTTGGCAACCCGGAGACCACGCCGGGCGGTTTGGCGCTCAAATTCTATTCCTCGGTCCGTCTCGATATCCGGCGCGTCCAATCGATCAAAGTCGGCACGGAAATTATTGGCAACCGCGTACGTGTTCGCGTGGTCAAGAATAAAGTCGCAGCCCCATTCCGCACGGCTGAATTCGATATCATGTACAACGAGGGCATCTCGAAATCAGGCGATATTCTTGATCTTGCTACCGAACTGGAAATTATCACCAAACGGGGCGCATTCTTCTCCTATGGGGATATCCGGCTGGGGCAAGGGCGTGAAAATGCCAAAGAATATCTGCGGCAAAACCCTGAGCTCTCCCTCGAAATCGAAACAGCGGTGCGCCAGAGGGCAATCGGCGGTGAAATTCCGATTGTGTTTGGGGGTTCTGACAGCGACGACGGAGAATCCTTCGACGAAGAAACTTAAATCAAGCGGTCGTATCTGACATAAAATTGTGTTCGCTCCCGCAAAAATAGTCCACACGCATCTGGCAGGCTGATCGCCTGCCAGATCTTTCATTGGGCGAACGTCCTTTTATCGTTGTAATGGGTGGAGTAAATCTACTCCCCTACATGGAAATGGGTCTTTCGCACGGATGGTTCTCGTTTGAAGATGCCGCAACTGCCAAAAGCCGAGCCATTCAGACCCTTTTACACAAGCGTTCGATTAAAAAAAGGCAGCCCAACGGCTGCCTTTGCATTGCTTTCAGCGAAAACCGATTGAACACAACCGATGATCTACGTGCCTTCTTCCCAGGAGTTCAGGTAGGCATGCTGTTCCGGGGTGAGCACATCGATTTGAACGCCCATCGCGGCTAATTTCAGACGGGCAATCTCTTTGTCAATGGCTTCAGGCACCGAATAGACGGTTTTTTCCAACTCAGAGGCATGTTTGACCATGTATTCAGCCGAAAGCGCCTGGTTAGCAAATGACATATCCATCACGCTGGCAGGGTGACCTTCAGCCGCGGCCAGGTTGATCAGACGTCCCTCGCCCAACAGGAAAATTTGGCGGCCGTCTTTCATGTCATATTCTTCAACGAACGGGCGCACCAGTTTCTTGTCGCTGGACATTCCCTCGAGCGCCGGGATATTGATTTCGACATTAAAGTGGCCGGAGTTTGCCACAATTGCGCCGTCTTTCATGACTTCGAAGTGGTAGCCGTCCAGCACGTTTAAATCACCGGTGAGCGTGCAGAAGATATCACCGATCTTGGCTGCTTCTACCATCGGCATTACCCGGTAACCGTCCATCACCGCTTCCAGCGCCTTCAAGGGGTCGATCTCGGTCACGATTACGTTCGAGCCCATGCCGCGCGCGCGGGAAGCTAAACCACGTCCGCACCAACCATATCCGGCGACCACGAAATTCTTTCCAGCCAAAAGAACGTTGGTAGCGCGCACAATACCATCGATAGTAGATTGACCCGTACCATAGCGATTATCGAAGAAATGCTTGGTCAAGGCGTCATTGACGGCGATGATGGGGAAATTCAATGCTTTATCAGCCGCCATGGCGCGCAGGCGAATGACACCGGTGGTGGTTTCTTCCGTGCCGCCAATCACATTCGCGAGCAGATCGCGGCGGTCTTTATGCAGTACGCTCACCAGGTCAGCACCGTCATCCATTGTCATCTGTGGTTTGTGATCCAGGGCAGCATGGATATGCTTGTAATAAACGGTATTATTTTCGCCCTTGACAGCGTACACGGGAATTTCTGAATGCGACACCAGCGAGGCAGCCACATCATCCTGGGTGGAAAGCGGATTGGAAGCGGTCAGCACAATATCAGCGCCGCCGGCATTCAACGTTTGCATCAGGTTGGCTGTTTCGGAGGTGACATGCAAACAGGCTGAAACCCGTAAACCTTGCAACGGTCGTTCCTTTTCAAATCGTTCGCGAATGGAACGCAGAACTGGCATTTCACGGGCTGCCCATTCGATGCGGCGGCGGCCTCCCTCGGCCAGTTTCAAATCTTTAACATCATAATTGGTCATTCAAATCCTCCAATAGCGTTTCAGAATTACTTCATCAAGGCGTCGAGCAAGCCCTGGTCATCAAAATGTTGGCGGAAGCGCTTAACAAACTCGCTCCGGGTGTAGGATTGGCCCTGCGGCCCGTTGTTTTCCAGGCAATACACTGCAGCCAGACTACCTATTTGACAGCAAATTTTCCAATCCAGTCCCAGCTGGTAGCCGCGCAGGAAACCACCGCGGAATGCGTCGCCCACTCCGGTGGGATCGACAATTTTATCTTCCGGGACGGCTGGTAATTTTTGAACGCTGCCGTCTACATGGATTTCCACACCGGATTTTCCAAGCGTAATGACAACAATGGGGACGGTGGATAATATTTTCTCAGCCGAAAGTCCGGTATGTTTCTGCACCAATTCCCATTCGTATTCGTTGACGAACAAAATTTGCGCACCTTCGACACCGCGGCGTAGTTCTTCTCCGCTCGAGCGGGCAACCTGCTGCCCGGGGTCATACAGGTAAGGGATGCCAGCAGCTTTGCATTCCGCCACGTACCGGTCCATCGCAGCCGGATCGTTGGGCGATATAACCACCAAGTCTGGTTTTATGTCGCCCAAATCATTGATGGATAACTCACGGGCATGCGCCATCGCCCCGGTGTAGAAGCTGGAAATCTGGTTATTCGCCTTGTCAGTGTTGGCAAAAAATGAAGCAGTAAAAACGCCGGGTATGGTTTTAATAAAGCGGGTATCCACCCCCTGGTCTTTCAACCAGGCAACATACTCGCCGGCATCTTCGCCAACGGTACCAAAAACGTAGGGTGTACCGCCCAGCAATGCCATGGTGTAAGCGATATTAGGCGCGACCCCGCCGCGTAAACGCACAAGTTGATCGACTAAAAATGACAGCGTGATCGAATCCAGCCGTTCTGGTACAATGTGATCTCGGAAATACCCCGGATAAGTCATCAAGTAATCAAACGCAATTGAGCCGGTAATAACAACATTCATGGACGCATCCAACCCGCTAGATTTTTACTGCAAAGATCAGTTAGAATCATCAAAACCGCTCCCTCGCGGGAGCGTGTCCATTATATCATCAGATTACCGCGAATGGTTGAACATTTCCATGAAATCTCCTTTTAGTTTCACCAACCAAATCCAAGGGCTGTCCGAACGGGATAAACCCATAACAAGGCTGATATGACCAAAATGAGCTCCCCATGGCGAATTGCCATAATTTCTATCCTCATCCTGACAAGTTGTAATTTGCCCGTTATCGGCAGGCAGAATCCCGACTCGCCGACCGAGATGGTAATTGTTCGGACGGATGATCCAGCCGTTCCCACACCAACCCCAACCTCAATACCCACCCCTACCCCAACGCCTGAAGCTCGCATATTCTCCGGGGATATGGCCTTACTACAGGGTGAGACCGAGCGAGCTCGTTCGGAATATATCAATGGATCGGCAGGAACAGAGGATGTCGATATCCAAGCGGCTGCACTGCTTGGAATTGGCCGCACGTATCTGATCGATCACGATTACGATCTGGCAATCGAGTCCTTTAACGCGCTTATTTTCGAACATCCCGAGAACCGCTGGCTGCCGAACACTTATTATTTTCTAGCCCAGGCACACTTGCAGCGCGAGGAATATGCCCAGGCTGCAGCGGCGTTGGAAAAATATGTCGAACTTAACCCCGGTGTGATCGACGAAGTCATACAGGCGGAACGGGGTGATGCGCTCCAACTTGCAGGAGATTATGCCGGGGCAATTTCGGCTTACGAAGCTGCCATCACTGCCAGTGCCGAGAATACCGGTTCCTACCGGCTCAAAATCGGCCAGGCGTACGCCGCCCAGGGCGATTACTCGAATGCCGTCCCCGTTTACCTGGAAATTTTGGAAACCGGGGATAGCGACGCTCAAAAAGCCCAGGCAAATTTGCTCGCCGGACAATCCTACCTGGCACTTGGTTTTCCCGAGCAAGCCTATGCCCGATTTCTTGACTCCGTAACCCGTTTTCCTACCGCATACGAGAGTTACTCCGGGCTGGTTGCCTTGGTAAACGACGGTATCCCGGTCAGTGATTTGGACCGCGGCATCGTCGATTATTATGCCGGGCAGTACGGCTACGCCAATGAAGCCTTATTGCGTTTCCTTAATTCCAATTCGGCACATGACGCGACGCCGCACCACCTGAGAGCCTTATCGCTGCGCGAACTCGATGAGCCCCAGGCAGCCATTGCTGAGTGGCAGGCGGTGATTAATGATCACCCTGAAGATGAATTGTGGACAACCGCCTGGAACGAGATTACCTATACGCAGTGGGCCTGGCTGGAACAATTCGACCAGGGTGCTGAAACCCTGCTGGCTCTGGTTGCGCTCCAACCCACCGGACAAGGAGCAGCAGATGCGCTTTTCAACGCCGGGCGGATCCTGGAACGCGGCGGTCGGCTCACCCGCGCAGCCGAGACCTGGGAGCGGCTACTGCAGGAATATCCCGCAGCAGAGGTAACCCCTTACGGTCATTTGCTGGCAGGCGTGACGTACTACCGCCTCGAAAAGTATGACCAGGCACTCACGGTCTTCCAGCGGAATGCCGTGCTGGGTGTCAACCCCGAGGACCAATCTGCCGCGTTGATGTGGATTGGCAAATCCCAGCAGGCTCTGGACGATACCGAATCAGCCCGGCAAACCTGGCAGCAGGCTGCCGTGCTCGACCCGACCGGCTACTACTCGCAGCGCTCGGCTGAATTAGCTCTTGATCAACCGGTCCTGCATGAACCCTTTCAGTATAGTCTGGGCGTCGATTATGCAGGAGAGCGTCAGGCAGCTGAAGATTGGCTTCAGGTGACCTTCAGCCTGCCTGGAGACACCGATTTCGCGAGTCTTGAACTATTGGGCAGCGACAGCAGTTTCCAACGCGGCCAGGCTTTCTGGGAGCTCGGCAAGTATCAACAGGGGCGTGATGAATTCGAAACCGTACGTATGAACTTCGAGCAGGATCCCCTCAATACCTACCGCTTGATGAATCATCTTTTGTCCATCGGCGCCTACCGCCCGGCCATCTTTGCCAGCCGCCAAATACTAACCCTGGCAGGGATGGATGATACGCAAACGCTGGAAGCGCCAAAATACTTCAATCACATTCGGTTTGGGGTCTACTACCGCGAACTTGTGGTGGAAGAAGCCAACCGCTACGACTTCAACCCGCTGCTGCTTTTGAGCGTCATCCGGCAGGAAAGCTTTTTCGAAGGCTATGTGTCTTCCGGCCCTGGAGCCCGTGGTTTAATGCAGATTATGCCCGCAACCGGGCAGGAGCTGGCAGACCGCTACAACTGGCCGCCTGATTACTCCACCAGCGATTTGTTAAACCCATCGGTTAATTTACGCCTGGGTACAGCCTATTTGGATGAGCAAAACGATTATTTCGGCAGTCTCTATGTTGCTCTGGCAGCCTACAATGGCGGGCCGGGAAACGCGAATATCTGGAATGAGCTCTCCGGTGGTGACTCGGATGTTTTCCTTGAAGTGGTCCGCTTCGATGAGACTCGTTTATATATCAAACAAATCGCAGAGTTCATGAATCTTTATCGGGTTTTCTACGAGACGCCGTAAAAAAGTCCGCACGACTTTGGTCACCGGGGAGGTCAACCGGGGTTGGAGAGAGTCATACTCCACCTTGAAATTGATCCGGCCTGCTTCATTAAGACAAAAAGGGAACGACACCCATCGTCGCTCCCTTTTATATTTTCACATATTCAACTACAGTAAAAGCCGCAGCGGGTTTTCTATGAACCCTCCCAACGCCTGCATGAAACGCGCGGCTTCAGCGCCGTCGGTAACCCGGTGGTCGGCTGAAAGGGTTGCCTTCATCTGCCATCCAACCTTGACTTCGCCATCCTGTACCACCGGCACCTGCTGAGCAGAACCCACAGCCAGAATCGCCGCCTCAGGCGGGTTGATGATCGCCACAAATTGCTCGACATCGAACATGCCCAGATTGCTTATGGAAAAGGTCGATCCCTCGATATCATCCTGCCGAACTTTCCCCTCGCGAGCCCGGGCAGCCATCTCACGCACTTCCTGGCTGATGACACGAAGCGGTTTCTGGTCGGTGTCCTTAACCACCACCGTCATCAAGCCGTTATCCAGCGCAACAGCAACCCCTAAATTGATATGCCCATGCCGCAGGATTTCCTTTTCTGCCAGCGAAGCATTCAGGTTGGGGAACTGCCGCAGGGTCAGCGCAATCGCTTTGATGACGAAGTCGTTGACAGATATTTTGGCAGTTTCTGGGAGCTCCCGGTTAATTTGTCCGCGCACCTGCATCAGGTTGGCAGCATCATAAGCTGATGTGACATAGAAATGCGGAATTTGCTGCCGGGATTCCAGCATGCGCTTGCCAATGATCGCCCGCAATTTATCGACCGGGACGCGTTCGTCAGCTGGAACCGGGGCGCCAGAAATCCAGGTTGGGGTTGGCGGCCCGGATTTTACGGGTTCAACCACAGCCCCTTTCGTCACAGGAACTTCCGCGGTCGCCTTTTGTCCGCTTTCCATCGCTTTTTCGATGTCCTTCTTAACGATCCGGCCGCCTGGACCACTGCCAGACATTTTTGCCAAATCCAAATTGTATTCTTCTGCCATCCTGCGGGCGAGGGGTGAAGCTTTCACAATTCCGCTTTCTGCTGCGGCAGGCATTTCTTCAGGTTTGGCTTCGACTACAGGGGCGGCAGGCGGGGTGTCTTTTTCTTCTTTGACCCCGGTTGGTTTGACTTCCGGCGCAGGCACTTCGCCAGCCGCTGGCAGGTCTTTCACCTCTTCGCCGGGAGCAGCAATCACCGCGATCGGCTCGCCAACTGGAACCGCCGTCCCCTCAGCAATAAGCTGGCGATACAAAACCCCGGAGGCGGTCGACTCGACCTCGACCGTCGCTTTATCAGTCTCGATTTCCGCCAGCACCGCTCCCTTGGCAACCTCGCCGCCTTCTTCGATCATCCAGCGCACCAGGGTGCCCTCCGCCATATCAAAACCAAGTTTAGGCATAGCAACGATTTCAGCCATTACAACACCTCCCTGACCGCACTGACCACATCTTCCACTTTAGGAAGAGCCATTTGTTCAAGCGTACGATTATAAGGCAGCGGTACTTCCATTTGTGCAACCCGCTTGATGGGGGCATCCACATAATCAAAAGCTTCTTCATAAATTCGAGCTGAAACTTCAGAACCTACACCGTAAGATTTCCAGCCTTCTTCCACAATAACGGCGCGGTTGGTCTTCTTGAAAGATTCGAGCACTGGTCCCATATCCAACGGTCTAAGCGAGCGTAAGTCCACAATTTCAGCTTCGATTCCGTCCTTCGCCAGTTGATCCGCAGCTTTGAGCGAGATCTCGAGCATTTTACTGTAGGTGACTATTGTCACATCGCGCCCCGGACGTGCGACGTTCGATTTACCAATGGGAACGATGTAATCACCCTCGGGCACTTCACCGCGCATCTGGTAAAGTGTAGCATGCTCGATAAACAAAATCGGATCCTGGCTGCGAATAGCGGCTTTTAGCAGGCCCTTGGCATCGGCGGGAGTGCCTGGCGCGACCACTTTTAGACCGGGAAAATGAGCAAAGATGGCATCAGGGGTCTGTGAGTGGGTGGCACCCAGCTGGCGCCCACCACCCCCTACTGCCCGGATTACCAGCGGCAGCACCATCTGACCGCCAAACATGAGGTGCATTTTTGCGGCTTGATTGACAATACCATCAAAAGCAGAGAAGGCGAAGTTGATGGTCATTAATTCAGCCACCGGGCGCAAACCAGTCAGGGCTGCCCCGATTGCGCCGCCAATAATTGCGGCTTCCGCTATGGGTGTATCCTTTACACGGTCAGGTCCAAAGTGGTCATAAAAACCCTTTGTGACGGCATACGTACCGCCCCACACGCCAACCTCTTCCCCCATAATAAATACATTGGGATCACGTTCCATCTCTTCCCATAAAGCCTGTGAAATTGCTTCCCGCATCGTAATTCGTGCCATAATGATCCCTCCGCCTTAATTCTCGACGTAAATATTGTTGAACAGGAAATCGACGGTGGGCTCAGGGCTCTCTTCGGCGAAAGCCACCGCTTCGGCAACCTCTTGCTCGGCCAATTCCACTTGCTGATTGAGTTCAGCATCGCTGGAAATATTCATCGCGACCAGGTGTTTGTGATAAATGCCAATTGGATCATTTTCCTGCCAACGGTGCACCTCGTCCGATGAACGGTAGCGTTCAGGATCACCCATGGAATGACCTCGGAAGCGGTACGTGCCGACTTCCAGGAACTGCGGACCGCTGCCTGCTCGAATTTCATCAAACAGGGTTTCTGCTATTTCACGCACTTTCAATACATCCATGCCATCCACCCAGGCATTTTTCATCCCATAACCTTCAGCTTTTTGGCGAATTTCCGTCACAGCGGAAGCACGTTCCACGGAAGTCCCCATTCCGTACTGATTGTTCTCGCAAACCCATAAAACAGGCAGATTCCACACTTTAGATAAATTTAATGCCTCATGGAAATAACCGATATTCGTAGCACCTTCACCGAACATACACATGGTAACAGCCTGATTCTTTTGGTAAACATCGCCCAGTGCCAGACCGGCAGCGATGGGCAGGTGAGCACCGACGATGGCATGACCGCCCCAGTAGTTCTTGGTGACATCTGCCATATGCATCGATCCGCCCATCCCGTGTGAGATGCCTGTGGCTTTACCCAATAATTCGGCCATGACTTCTTTGGCGCTCAACCCGCAGTTTATGGCAACACCGTGGTCACGATAGGCAGTAATGATTCGATCTTCAGGCTGGCGCACTGAAATCAGCCCCGTGCTGACCGCCTCTTGACCGATGTAGAGGTGTAAAAAACCGCCGATTTTTCCCTGCTGATAAAGTTCAGCTGCACGTTCTTCAACCCGCCGAATTAGCACCATCTGGTGATATAAATTCAGGTAATCACTTTTCTCCATCCTGGAGCTCCTTCTTTGATACTTTCGTGCTAAAACCCCTGAAACAGGGGTTTTGAATTTCGAAAGTTAATTATTATGAATTTTATTATCATAATTATACCAGAATCATTCGTGAAAATCTAAAAACAACTTGAATAGCAAAGTACCTTCCGGTACCATCGTCTGATTTTTCAGCCCATAAAAAAAGCTCCTTTCCATTTCTGAAAAGGAGCCATTGACCGATTATTACTTTTATTTCGCAGCGTGTTTAAGGGCTGCATGGGCAGCGGCCAGCCGCGCCACAGGGACGCGGAAAGGCGAGCAGCTGACGTAATTGTTTCCAAGGGTGTGGCAGAACTCTATCGATTCCGGATCCCCACCGTGTTCACCACAAATCCCAACCTCAAGATTGGGGCGGGCTGTGCGGCCTTTTTCGACAGCAATCTTCATCAGTCCGCCAACCCCATCGAAATCGATGGTCTGGAAGGGATTCTTGGGCAGGATACCCTGCTCGACGTAGGTCACCAAGAAGTTGCGCTCAGCGTCATCGCGGCTGTAACCAAAGGTCATTTGAGTAAGATCGTTGGTACCAAATGAGAAGAATTCAGCCACTTCAGCGATCTCGTCTGCGGTCACACAGGCGCGTGGGATCTCGATCATGGTGCCGAACTTGTAATGGAGCTCGGTTACACCCTTTTCTTCCATCACCGCTTTGGCAATCCGCTCCAACCTGGGCTGGACCCATTTCAATTCGTTGACATGCCCTGTTAAGGGAATCATCACCTCTGGTTTGGGTTCGAGACCTTTTAGTTTCACGTTACAGGCGGCTTCGAAGATGGCGCGCACTTGCATTTCGACAATTTCCGGCATAGCGATGCTTAAGCGCACACCGCGCATACCCATCATGGGGTTACTTTCATGCAAGCTTTCAACGGCTTCAAGCACCATTTCCAGATCTTTGATTTCTTTGGGTTCGCTCTTCCCAAGCAGATACCCGGCCATCTCGTTGACACGGCTGGTGATAATCTGGGCTTCCAGGTCAGAGGCAGCGGGCAGGAATTCATGCAGCGGCGGATCGATCAAGCGAATGATGACAGGCAATCCGGTCATGGCTTCGAACAGGCCTTCAAAATCATCGCGCTGATGCGGCAGGAGTTCGTTAAGGGCTTCGGTGCGTTCTTCGCTGGTCTTGGCCAAAATCATGCGCTGCACTACCGGCAACCGCTGCGGTTCGAAGAACATGTGCTCGGTGCGGCACAGGCCAATACCCTTAGCCCCATATTTGCGCGCTCGCACAGCATCCTTCGGGTAATCTGCGTTGGTCCAGACCTGCAAACCGGTCGTGGGTGAACCGGCTGGGCCTTTGCGCAGCCCAGGACGGGCGCAAATCTCGTCAGCCCAGGTAAGCAAGGTCATAAGATCGGTTTGTTCTTCCAGAGCGGCATCGGTCATTTTAAGTTTGCCAATGAATACCTCGCCAGAGGTGCCGTCCATCGACATCCACTCGCCTTCATGGACAACCTGACCGTTAACTTCCATCAAGCGTTTGTCTAAATCGATGCGGATGGATGAAGCCCCAACCACGCAAGGCACGCCGAACTGACGTGCAACAACCGCTGCGTGAGAGGTGGCGCCACCTTCACTGGTGACGATACCCTTCGCTGCGAGCATGCCATGCACATCATCCGGCTTGGTAAAGGGACGCACCATGAGCACATCCTGGTGATGCTCCTTGAACATGCGCTCGGTTGTGTCCGCATCGAAATACACCTGCCCGACTGCAGCACCCGGGGATGCATTCACCCCAACCGCGAACAGCTGGTTCGCCTTCTTGGCCGCCTTGATGGTCTCAGGAGAGAATTGCGGGTGCAGAAGGGTGTCCACGTCCTCGGGGCGAACCCGGCGCAGGGCTTCTTCCTTGGTGATGAGACCTTCATTCACCATATCGACAGCTGTTTTCACCGCTGCACGGGATGTGCGTTTTCCATTGCGGGTTTGCAGCATGTACAAGTGTTTGTTCTCGATGGTGAATTCCACATCCTGCATATCTTTGTAATGCTTTTCCAGTTTCGCGGTGATATCCAGGAACTGGGCATACGCCTCAGGCATATCTTTTGCCAGGTGCTGGATTTTCTCTGTGTTGCGAATACCGGCAACCACGTCCTCACCCTGCGCATTGAGCAGGTAATCTCCATACATCTTTTTCTCGCCGGTAGCCGGATCACGGGTGAAAGCCACTCCGGTTGCTGAATCATTGCCGGTGTTGCCAAAAACCATGGTCTGAATGTTTACCGCAGTTCCAAGGTTGTGGTCAATTTTAGTGGCATTCCGGTAATCTACAGCCCGCTTACCGTTCCAGGAGCGGAATACCGCCTCAGCGGCCAGCTTCAGCTGTTCCATCGGGTCGCTGGGGAAGTCGAACCCTTGGTGTTTGCGCACGACCTTCTTGAACATATCCGTTAATTCTTTGAGATCTTCAGCAGTCAGGTCGGTATCTGATTTTGCTTTTTTCTCGGCTTTGAACTCGATCAGCACATCCTCAAAAGCTTCGTCAGGCATCTCCAGCACAACCGCGCCAAACATTTGGACCAATCGCCGGTATGAGTCGTAGACAAAACGTTCATTATTGGTAAGCTTAACCATGGCCGCGGCTGTCTGGTCATTCAAACCGATATTGAGCACCGTATCCATCATGCCGGGCATGGAAAATTTCGCGCCAGAACGGCAGGAGACCAGCAGCGGATTCTCACTTCCACCGAATTTCTTGCCCGAAGCCTTTTCGGTTTCCTTCAACGCTACCAGCACCTGATCCCACAAGCCTTCAGGGAATTTATTTCCACCTGCCAGGTAAGCATTGCAGGCTTCGGTTGTGATCGTAAAACCAGGCGGAACAGGAATACCCAGGCGAGTCATTTCCGCCAGATTCGCCCCTTTACCACCAAGCAGTGCACGTACTCCTTCCCAATCTCCCCCAACTACTTTCTCCACAGCATTTACTTCATTGAACAAGTAAACCCACTGTTTCATATTATTCCCTTTCTTCTACTAGAAAATGATTGCTATCTCACCGTAATTTGTGAGGGGTATGTTTTTTGCCATTAAGCGTATGATTTTACCATAAAGATGATATTTTTCACATACTCAGCCTTTTCAGGCCGCCTCCGTGGGTCTGCGAGGATCATTCCATGTCTCATTTTTGACTATCATCCGTGTCAGGCACCGCATTCGTCCTAAATGTTCACTTGTCTAGTCGACATATTCTGTAAAGAAGTTGAAAGGAAATTTTGGAGCATGTTGCCTGATAATAAAGATGTGAAGGGTTGAGAATGGAGATTAAATGCTTACCCTAATTATTGATGATGATCCTGCGATGACAGACTTGCTCAAAATTCAGATGCAATCCACTGAATTTGAGGTGAAGGTGGCGTATTCCGGGAAAGAAGGAATTAAATCAGCGCGTAAATACAATCCTGATATCATCATCCTCGATTTACTGATGCCAGATATGGATGGAATGGAAACCTGCAAAAAAATTCGAGAATTTAGCCAGGCGCCAATTTTGATTTTGTCAGCGCTGGATCAACCTGTTTATATCGTGGATGCACTCAATGCCGGCGCGGATGATTATTTGGTAAAACCTGTTTCAAGCACCATATTGATTGCCCATTTACAGAAATTATCACGCCGCATTACCGCAAAAAAACACTCGATGTCACCTGCAACCGTATAACGATCATAGAATTACGTTCAATTTTTATATGATTGTAGTAAAATTCACATTGATCGCAGGAATTCGATCAAGGTACTCAAACTATTGTGTTTTCTAGCGATTGCGCAACATCTTCATGATCTCTGTCATCGAAAGGCAATTCATCGTGCAGACTTGTTCAAAATGTCAAACACAATCCCCTGATCAGGCAGCCACTTGCCCGAATTGTGGGGCAAATCTGCGGCAGTATTCTACAATTTCGGTCGCCCTGCAAAAGATGCGCGACAATCCACGCGTGAAAAATTTACGACTGGTTGTGGCAGACGATGCCTGTCCGGCGTGCCAGGCTTTGGAAGGCACCTACCAGAAGGACCAGACTCCCACCCTGCCGGTGGAGGGCTGCTCACATACGAACGGCTGCCGCTGTTTTTTTGAACCCATGCTGGATGAAATATTTCCATAAGCCACCGGTTCGACGTTTTTAAAACCAAAAGGACAGCTGCAAATGAACGGCTGTCCTTTTTTATTGTCCCTGATATAGCCGCGTTTAATCGCTATTTACATTCTCCGACATGGCAAATCAATTGCTTCACGGCATCGATGACAGCGGTGGGGTTCTCGAGCATGGGCATGTGCCCGGCATCCGCGACCTCAACCAGCCAGCCTTTGCTGAGCATCTGGGCTAAAGTGCGAGCGAGTTGCAGCGGGATGATTTGATCCTGCGTGCCGGCAATTACGACTGCCGGAACTTTAATGGCCGCCAGGGTAGGGTTGGCATCAGGTCTTTCTGCCATGCCTTTCAAAGAGTTAATCAACGACCCGGTGCGATTGTTCAGCATCAGTTCGTTCAGCTGCTTTTGAATGGCTTCATTCTGAGTTAATTTTGCCGGCATCCCACCCGTGACATAACCGACACCGCGGCGTTTAGCCTCGCGTGCAGTTACCAGCCGCGATTGCCGTTTTTCGGGTGAATCTGCATCCGCCTGCGTGGCTACCAATCCAAGGCCGGATAAATAGTTAGGATAAGCATGTGCGAACGACAAAGCGACATATCCGCCCATGGAATGACCTACTAAAATCACCTTTTCAAGACCAAGCTTATCAATCAATGCGCGTAAATCTTCCGCCAATAAGCGCATCGAGTGGACTTCGTTCGTATCAGGAGATTTGCCATACCCCCGCATGTCCGGCAGGATAAACCGGGCAGTGTCCTTTAACCCCTCCACAACCGGAGCCCATATCGTATGGTCAAGAGGATAGCCATGAACCAATAAAACGGGAATCCCCTGACCGATATCTTCATAGAATAAATCAACCGGTTTTAATTCCATCGTGCGTCCTTATTCATCCCTCTACTTGTATTGTTTGCCCATTCTCTGGCAAATTCAAGCGCTTCCTCACGTGTACCAACCTGCCCAATTGCCTGTGCTTCGCGAACCGCTTCCAAAAGGTCTCCGAATTGCGGTCCAGGTTGAAGTTGCAATTCGGCGATTAAATCTGATCCTGTTATCAGTTTGACTGGCTGAATATGGGCTTCTTTATTCACGAACCAGGCTTCCAGCAGCTGCCGCCCAATGTGTAGTTCCTTTTGCCAATCAGCTGGAGTAATTGTAACACCATAAGTTGCCAGTTTATCAGCCAGCGAAAATAACACCATGTCAACCCCTGCGTCGCCCAAATCACGGAAATACCGGTAAATACTGCGGCGGCTGACCTCATGACCAGTTTTTGCCAGATGGTGAATGCGCATGTGATGCCGTACCAGCACTGTCAAACGGTCCACCTCGCCGGTTGACAGCGCGAGGTCCTTACCTCGCTGAGCAGCGATTTCAGCGCCCAGAGCATCATGTTCAAAAAAGTGCATACGACCATTACCGTCAACAGTCCGCACGAAGGGCTTGGCGCTATCATGCAGCACACCGGCCAACATCATTAAGCCGAACAGGCTGCGATCCGGGTTTAACCTGACAGCAAAATGGCGCTGTAAATCCTCCCGATAACGTCCAATTTCCATCAAGGCCAGACCAAAAATTAAATTGGACCCTTTATCAGCCGCGTAAGGTTCAACCAACAAATCATATAAATTTCTTAAGGATTCTGTTTGCGCCAGGGTGTGGTCGAAGACATCATGGACATGGGGTGCAGCCTGTATCTCGCCCTGAAGTGCGGTCACCTCAGGAAGCAGTTTTTGAAAAATCCCAAGCATAAATCCGGTGCGCAACCCCAAAGTCGCATGGCGGCTTTCAAGGATGTGGAACAATTCATCGCGTTGTCGTTCGACTGACACCCTGCTCAATTCAGGTATCGCTGCCTTCAGCCCGGCGAGAGTGTCCGATGGAATTTTGAATCCAAGGTCTGCTGACAATCTAACTGCGCGCAGAACCCGCAGTGGATCATCCATAAAGGAATTTTGGCTGCAGATTCGCAACTTGCGGTCTTTGATCGCCTGTGCGCCGTTGAGCGGGTCTATGACGCGGTCCAACTGATCCAACCCTATAGCAATGGCATTAATAGTAAAATCGCGCGCTTGCAGGTCCTCCTGAATGGTCGCACCGCGTATCAACGAGAAATCCAGATACCAGCGCTGCCCAGCCTCAGATTGATAAATAACACGGGCAATCTGGCGTTCAGCATCCAGTACATAGAAAGCGGCCCCTATGGCATCGGCTACTTTGCGAGCCACGGGCAGCACATCACCGGTGACCACAAAATCCAGATCGTGCCCGTGCCGCTGCATTAAGAGATCACGAACTGCGCCGCCCACCAGATATATTTTTTTTGTTTCACTTACCTGCTGGCGCAAAATTTCTAATATTGCCGGAAGGGGGAAAATATCTTCGACGGTATTAGTCATTTTCCCTGGTCAAACTCTGCCGGTATTTTTCCTCGTTCACCACCCCCACAAATGGCAGGTTGCGATATAACTCATCCAGATCGAGGCCGTATCCGAAAACGAATTTATTTGGGATATTAAATCCAACATAACGGACAGGAACATGAACCTCGCGCCGCTCAGTCTTATCCAGCAGGGTGCAGACGTTAAGGGTGCGTGGTTTGCGGGCAGCCAGCAAATCCAACACCGACGACAGCGTATGACCCGAATCGATGATGTCTTCAACCAGCAGGACATCACGGTCATGGATGTTCATGTTCAAGTCGAGGGTGATGCGAACCTGACCCGTCGTTTCACGACTCCCGGCTCCATACGAGGAGACTGCCATAAACTCAACCGCGTGCGGCACCGTGATTTTACGCATCAGATCAGTCAAAAAGAGCACGCCGCCGCGCAAAATGCAAATCAAAACCAGACGGTCAGAGTGGCTGAAATCCTCGCTGATCCTGGCGCCCAGTTCCGCAATCCGCTGCTGCAGCTGATCTTCGGAAACTAAAATCTCTTCCAAAAAGTCGTGATAATCACCCATGCTCACCTCTTAATTACCCACGCGGAACTTCATGATGTTTTCGGCAGCGGGCTTCGTACATTTCGGAAGCACCAACAATAATAATGGGATCATCATAACGTGCCGGACGCCCGTTGACCAAACGCTGCGTGCGCGAGGCTGGTTCACCGCAAGTCATGCAAATCGCTTGC
>JAJZTR010000240.1 GCA_021848775.1 Chloroflexota bacterium
GCGTAGATCCAGGTAAGGTGAAACGCCTTCCCGGCGGATAACGCTCGCGGTGGGAGTGATCATCACGCTGGCAACATCCGCCAGACGAACATGCCCGCCGCCTGGCCGGTCGATCAGCAGCTCGCCAATGTCATTTAGATCCTGGCGGACGCTAGGGGCGCTCCAGACCACGACATCGAATACCTTTTGATCTTCGAACAGGCTGCCAACCTGTAAACCTGAGATTAATGTGGCAACTGACCGTCTTACGTCTCCCGGTTTGATGCCGTAGCGTTGCGCGGCGTTCAAGTCAACTTCTACCCGTAAAGTGGGTTCTTCGATTGGCAGGTCAACCCTCAGATCAACGACTCCGTTGACTTTCGAAAGCGCCAGTTGAATTTCATCTGCTTTGGCGTGCAGGACATCCTGATTTTCGCCAAACACCCGCACCACGCTGGCCTGGCTGGACCTGGAAAGAGACTGCCGCAGGACTTCCTGCAGGTAGCTGTGTACCTCCTGGGTCAATCCCGGATAGCCGCTGACCGTCTCGCGGACAGAGGCTAACGTAGCTTCATAATCAGCGGCCGGGTCGATGCTGACCCATAGATTGGCTGAGTTGATACCAACGACCTGGTCGCCGAAAACTGCCCGGCCGACATGGGCGCCAACCTTGCGCACCCCGGGGATGGTAGCCAACTCCTGGCTGACACGCGCGATGATCCGGTCCATTTCAAGCCGGGAGGTTCCCGGGGCTCCATTCCACTCGATCATGACGTAAGGCTCTTTGAAGGATGGCAGCAACTGTTCGATCCGCAAGAACGGGATCAAGGCAATGCCCACTACCAGCATGATCCCGGCAGCGATATAAACTAGCTTTGGGGTTTGAACCGCCCGGGCAATCATTTTGTGATAGCCACGTGCAGCCCTGGCAATGATGGGAGATTCCAGCCTTTTTAACGGCGCTTTCGAAAACAGCATGAGCGACAGCGCTGGTGTTACGGTTAAAGCGACAACCATGGAAGCCAGCACCGCCAGCAGAAAGGAAACTGCAAACGGCTGGAAGAACGCGCCGGTGACCCCTTCGACGAGGAAAATCGGCAGGATGGCCAGCCCGATGATGATGGTGGCAAAAATCAACATACCGCGAATTTCGTGGGAGGCTGTGAGGATAATGTCGGCAACGGAAAGGGTTTGGCCTGCTTCGCGGGCCTTGTGCAAGGCTCGCGAAATTCTATCCACGTCCACGATGGCATCATCAATTACGATGCCGATTGCGACTGCCAGGCCGGAGAGTACCATTGCATTAATGGTCGAACCGCGCGCGTAAAAGACGAGTAAAGCAGCAAGAATGGCTAATGGTATCGTGATAAAGCTGACCAGGGCGACCCGCCATTCAAACAGCAGCGCACCCAGTAGCAACACGATCAGGAGCACGGAAATCAGCAAAGATTTAGAGAGGTTGCTGACCGCCAATTCGATGAAGGAGGCTGACCTGAAGATGTTGGTATCGATTTCGATGCCGCCAAGGCCGGGTTTTAATGCCGCGAGCGCATCTTCGACACCGCGGGTTACTTCCAGGGCGTTGGTGCCGGGAAATTTTTCGACGACCAGCATCAGGTTGGGGCTGTCGTTCAAAATCGCATCACCGATAAGCGGTTGGTGGTCTTCGACGACATTGGTTACCTGCCCAAGGCGCAAATAACTCGCACCTTCGACAGGCACTTGAGCCAGGTCATCTGGTGAGGTGATGGGGAGTACATGCCAGATCCCCAGCCGCTGATTGGGTGTATCGATGAACCCGCCGGTGCCAGGGGTGGAAGCCTCCAGGAAGCTTAGCGAGGAGACCCACAGAGCATTCCCGGTTGTTTCCAGGATTTGCTCCAGGGAAATGCCATTAGCCCGCAGTCTTTCCGGGTCAACTTGGACTTGCAATTGACGTTCGCGCTGGCCCCAGATGGCGACGTTCGCCACCCCGGGCACGCCCATTAAGCGCGGTCCAATCGTCCAGCGCGCAAGAACGGACATCTCGATGAGCGACAGTTCTTGCGAGGAAAGTCCAACGATCATAAAGCGGCTTGTGGAGGAAAGAGGTTGAATCATGACCGGAGGCTTGGACACATTGGGAATCGCCACCGCAGCCTGTGAAAGTCGTTCGGAAACCATTTGACGGGCTTTGAAGAGATCGGTGCCGGGCTCAAAAAAGAGCAGAACCGATGACAAACCGGGGACTGATTCGGAACGAATGACATCCAGCCAGGCAACGCCGTTAAGCAGGTCTTGTTCCATTGGAACAGTAATGAGCTGCTCGACCTCTTTGGCTGACAGCCCGAGGGCTTCGGTTTGGATTTCGACAAAAGGCGGTTCGAATTCTGGCAGAACATCCACCGGCATATCCTGAATCTGGGTAAACCCGACGATCAGCAGGACCGCAGCACTGGTTAAAACCAGGACGTGAAACTTCAGACTGGTGTTGATAATTCCCCGTAACATAAGGTTTTCCTCCTCGGACAGATGGTCTGGCCTTAATTCTGTAACCGGTAAAATCTCAAATCATGGAGCAGGTGTTTCGATCACCCCTTTATGGGAATATTCCCCGTGGATCACTTTGATCAGGTTCTCAAGTGTGTTAATGGACTGATCTTGCTTTTCGTAAACCTGGACTTTATTGTTTTCCAGGCTGATGACCAAAAGGCGCAACTGCTGGTGTACTTCCAGCAGGGAAAGAAGGGAACTGATCTTGGTAGGGCCTAAACTTGTATCCAAAATGATGACATCGGGTCGAAACCGGTCGAGCTCTTCGCATACTCTGACCTTGCTTTGAAAACCAAATCTTTCCACCTCAAATGTGCCTTGCTGCTGGAGGAGACTGGTAATGCCAGCGGCCAATATCGACTTGCTTTGGATAACCAGTACGCGCATTTCAACCACTCCAAACCATCCATTAACACATTTCAATATTATTGAGGGATGAGGCGCGATTCTATGAACCTAACTAGTCCTCAGGCATGAGTGACGTGACTATTTCCCCGGCATTTGGACGAAATGTACTAGTTCAAGGCCAAGCAGTTGGATGGATTTTCGCAAAGGCAGGTTTCTACAAAGAAACGCCCTGGCGGAATTTTAGATTAACTTGAAACAGAATCCGTTAGTAATCCAGCCAAAAATGAAATTT
>JAJZTR010000241.1 GCA_021848775.1 Chloroflexota bacterium
ATTCGCCGTTTCCATGTGACGCAGGAAAGTATGTTCCCACAGCTTCACCTTGTCGACCGGCACTTGATCCACAAACCCGTTGACCCCGGCAAATAGCGCCATAACCTGATTTTCCAGCGACATGGGTTCATATTGAGCCTGCTTCAAGATTTCCTGCAAACGTAAGCCGCGGTTTAATTGCGCCAATGTCGTCTTGTCCAGGTCCGATCCAAACTGGGCAAATGCAGCCAGATCGCGGAAAGAAGCCATGTCCAGGCGCAATCGTCCGGCTACCTGCCGCATGGCTTTGGTTAGTGCCGCGCCGCCCACCCGCGACACTGAAATACCGACGTTAATTCCCGGTCGGATACCCGCGTTGAAGAGGTTCGATTCCAGGTAAATCTGTCCGTCGGTAATGGAAATCACATTCGTAGGAATATAAGCCGAAACATCTCCAAGGAGTGTTTCGATGATCGGTAAGGCGGTTAACGAACCGCCGGTTCCTTCGATGGGTAAAACTTTAAAATCGGCTGCATCCGGCATCTTTTGTAACGCCTCACCAGCCTCTGCTTCTGCTATCGGGCCCATATAAATTTTTCCCTGATAGGCATCCTCTGATTTGGCTCTCGAAGCGGCATAATTCTTGCCAACGATCGTGAATGATGTCGCCAATCTGGCGGCGCGCTCCAACAGGCGCGAATGCAAGTAGAAAACATCGCCCGGATAAGCTTCCCGGCCTGGCGGCCGCCGCAGCAATAACGAAATTTGCCGGTACGCCCAGGCGTGCTTTAAGCCGTCCTCATAAATCACCAGCGCGTCGCGGCCGGACTCCATAAACTCTTCGCCGATAGTGCAGCCCGAATACGGAGCAATATACTGCATGGCGGCAGGTTCGTCCGAGGCAGCCATCACGATGATGGTGTGTGCCATGGCGCCGGTACGCTCTAACAGACCTAGCGTTCGAGCGATGGCGGCTTTTTTCTGCCCGATCGCAACATAAATACATACCAGGTCTTTCCCCTTCTGGTTGATGATCGTATCGATGGCAAGAGCTGTCTTCCCCGTCTGGCGGTCGCCGATGATCAGTTCCCGCTGACCGCGACCAATCGGAATCATGGCATCAATGGCTTTAATGCCCGTTTGAACCGGCGTATCCACATCCTGGCGTTCCACAACGCCTGGAGCAATTCTTTCGATCGGTCGGAAGTGGGTGTAATTGATCGGTCCTTTGCCATCGATGGGTTGACCTAGCGCGTTCACCACCCTGCCAATCAGGCCATCACCAACCGGAACAGAGGCAATTCTCCCGGTGGACCGCACCTGCATACCTTCGGAGACCGTCGTGTAATCACCGACAATGGTGACGCCAACCCGGTCTTTTTCCAGGTTGAACGCGATTCCCATGACACCGTTTTCGAACTCCACCAGCTCTTGCGATCGTACCCCGGCCAGGCCGTCTACCTGGGCAATCCCATCCCCCGATTCAGTTACTGTGCCAACATTTCTTACTTCCAGCTGCGGTTCATACGCTTCGATTTTTTGCTGCAGGTCTGTGGTCAGGTTCTTGATCAGGTCTGTCATCGAGCCTCCCGGGCGGGCAACAAGTGGATTTATTCATTTTTGAATTACCAAGAAATAACAAATGCAATATTCAACCAATTTGGCTGGATAAACGACGGGTTAAATGATACTCGAAAGGCAGGCCTTTGTCTAGCAGCGATTAGCGCCAATTCACATTCGAAAGTTATTTATTAAAGAACTGCAGCGCGAGACGCAGCCTGGATTCCACGTCGTCGGGTGCGTCCCTCGGGATGGATTGGATCGCTGTTTGCGCCTCGATTACGCTGTAACCCAGGCCGATGAGCGCCTCCAGAACTTCCGTGTCCTTATCCAGCAGGCTTACTTCTTTCCGCATATCACCGGATTCACCCACTTTTCCCTGCAGTTCCAACACAATTTTTTGACCGGTTTTCCTGCCTATCCCGGGCACACGGGTAAATATATCCGCTTGCTCGGCCAAAACCGCCCGGCGTATGACATCGACGGATAAAGTTGACAGAATGGTTAATGCTAAGCGGGGCCCGATTCCATTTACCCCCAGCAGCAAATTAAAGAAGTCCCGCTCGATTTCATGATCAAATCCATACAGAGTCCACCCGTCTTCTCGTACCACCAGATGAGTGTGAAGAAATACCATTTCCCCCGCCTGGGATTGATGGGAGAGCGCAGACGGCACGTACACCTGCACGCCGAATCCTCCCATTTGCAAGGTCAGGCTGTCTTTCCCGGTCGTTACGATCTCACCTTGAATATGAACGATCATCGCTCTCTCTCCAATTTCATCATTTGGTTATTTACCCACAGCTTTGTCACGGCGTTGATTATATATCTCATATAACACCACGGCAGTCGCTGCCGCCAGATTCAACGAGTCGGATGTTCCCGCCATCGGAATGGACACAACTGCATCACAGATAGCGGTATGGTGCTCCTGCAGCCCCTGACGCTCGCTGCCCATCAATACTACATGTGCGGGAGGATACTTGTAAGCATGGTAATCCAATGGGGCCTTATCGGAGGTTCCGATCACCGGCACCAGCTGGTCTCGTTTCCAACGGGCGAAGTCGGTGTATGTTGTTTTCACCACCGGCGTGTTAAAAATTGCACCCATACTGGCGCGAATTGCCCCAGGATCATAAGGATCCGTTGACTGATCGAGTAATATCACACCCCTGCATCCGGTTGCATCACAGGTGCGAAGGATGGTACCCAAATTTCCGGGGTCCTGGATGGAATCAAGCGCGATCCAGGTGTCGCCCGGGGCAAGCTGAACATCAACTAATTGCGTCCACCGTTGGCGCCCGACAGCAGCAATCCCTTGCGGACCTTCTTTGGCCGACAGATACGCAAAAACATCAGCGCTCACTTCGAGCACGGCGCTGCCGGCGGAAACAGCCTGGTCTACCAGCTGCTGACCGAACAAACTCACCAGCAATTCAGGAGAAACAACCAAAGTTTCAAGATCCCAGCCTTGTTGCACCGCCTCGCCTACATTCCGGAGCCCTTCGACAAAAAACAAACCGGTTTGCCGGCGGTCCTTGCGATCGGCCAGCTTCCGAATCGATTTTATGGCGGGGTTGGATGTGCTGGTAATCATGCTGAGAGGCTGGA
>JAJZTR010000045.1 GCA_021848775.1 Chloroflexota bacterium
GGACATAGAAATGCAGGTTCTTGTATTGCATCACCCAGCGGTCGGGTAACTTTTGCAGAATTTTCCAATGCCCGCCGTTTTCTTCGGGGGCTGGTTTGAAAATCGCATGCGCTTTGCTCCATTCGGCTTCAGGCAAGCTTCGCTGCCAAACCGCCTCAGGTTCGGGACGCAGCAACCGGTATGGGCCGTAGCGTTCCAATTTTTGACCGTCGCCGCTGTCCAACAACTCATAGTCCTTCCACTCGGGTGAGGTCAGGATTGTTAAAGGAGGGGACTGTACACTGTTGGATGGCATGGGGAATTCGCCTGGAGTAAAGTTGATCAAAAGTATACCAGTTTTCAGGCGTCTCGACAGTTATAGATGGCTGGCTTATAATTTTTGGGCACCCATACCACACAGCGAGAAGACTTATGACCAGCCAATTCGACGCCCTGCACGACCGCCGTTCGACCGACAGCCTTAAATGGCACAAATTTAGTTCCGATGTCCTGCCCATGTGGGTCGCCGATATGGATTTTGCAGCTCCGCCGGCAGTGACGGAGGCTTTGAAAACGCGGGTTAACCACCCAATCTACGGCTACACACATGATCTCCCCGGGCTGGCCGAGGCGATTCAAGTTCACCTGACCCGCCATTTCGATTGGCAGGTGCCGGGTGAAGCGATTGTTTATTTGCCGGGCGTCATTGTCGGTTTCAACCTGGCAGCACAGGCGCTGGCAAAACCAGGCGGAAGCGTCGTTTTCCATACCCCGGTTTATAAACCCTTTTTTGGCGTGGCGGGTAACGCGGGATTAAGGCAGGTCGAGGTGGAAATGCATCAGGACGGTCACGGACGCTACCTGGTGGACTGGGAACGGTTCGAAGCTGCCATCGCTGACCTGGCCAGTCTGTTTTTATTGTGCAACCCGCATAACCCGGTTGGCCGCGTCTTTGAGCAGGAAGAGTTGGCTCGAATGGCGGAAATCTGCTTGAGGTATGGGGTGCCGGTCGTCTCGGATGAAATCCATTCCGATTTGATTTATTCCGGGCACAGGCATATACCCATCGCGTCATTGTCGCCTGAAATCGCGAAAAACAGCATTACCTTGATGGCGCCCAGCAAAACGTTCAATGTCCCTGGCTTAGGCTTTTCCTTTGCTGTCATACCTGATCCCGAATTGCGTGAAAGGTTCAATACCAGCCGACGAGGAATTGTGGGCTGGCCGAATCTGATGGGCATGATTGCAGCCCGGGCCGCTTATGCCGAGGGCCAATCCTGGCTGACTGAATTGCGGCTTTACCTGGAATCTAATCGCGATATCCTGGTCGAATATGTGAACACGTATTTGCCCCTGGCAAAAATAACTGTCCCAGAGGGTACCTACCTTGCCTGGATCGACTTATCCGCTTACAATCTAGTGCCCACACCCTGCGAATTCTTGATCAAGAATGCCAGGGTCGGGTTGAACGACGGCATGGAATTTGGCCCGACAGGAGCCGGGCATGTGCGGATCAATTTTGCCTGTCCACGAAGCACACTGCTTGAAGGGCTTAATCGCATCCGATCAGCGCTGGAGAATGTTACAGCGAGCTTGTGAAAGGTTTATCCTTTAAATTGACAAATACGACTCAATCCCCATCCAGGGGGTGTTTTCAAACTATTTTCAATTGGACCTTAATATTTTTCATCGGCGGGTTTGCGCTGCTGGTTTTTATCGGTTTGATTTTGGGAGTATCGGATCCAATCAAAAAGGCCGATGCCATCGTGCTGCTGAGCGGGGGCGGCAAGGTACGCAACGAAGAAGCAGTCAAGTTGTATAACAACGGAGCTGCCGACTCCATTGTTGTGACCCAGACACTTGGCGCGGGCAGTAAAGCCACCACCGTTGAAACGTACAAACAGCTTAACCTCGGCGGCGTGCCTATGTACAAGATTCAAACCGCTACAGGAACTGCTACCAGCACCTTTGATGAGGCTCGTCAGGTGGCAGCGCTGGCAGAAAGACAGGGTTTCAAATCCATTCTGGTGGTCACCGATCCATACCATTCTCTCCGCGCCCGCATCTTGTTCACTTTAGAATTACGGGACGTGGGGGTGAAGGTCAAGGTAACAACGGCATCTGATCACTGGTACCAGCCTCTCACCTGGATGTTCAGCCGTGAGGGCTGGCGGGTAACCCTCATCGAAATTGCTAAAATCGGCGCTATTGTTCTCGGGGTGCGCGGCGGTTAATAAAACAACAGAGCCACGAATGTGGCTCTGTCTTTATTTAATTTTCCGTGATGTTTATTCTACCGCGATAACTGCTGCTGCCTGTAACCCTTTATTCCCCTTCTCAATCGAAAACTCCACTTTCTGGCCTTCTTTGAGTTGTTTATAGCCATTCATTTCGATAGCGGAAAAGTGCACAAAAACATCTTCGCCATCATCACGACCAATGAACCCGTAACCCTTGGCAGGGTTGAACCACTTTACGGTCCCAACAAAACGATCTGACATGCTTTACTCCATCAAACTAGGAAGAAACTATCTGGCATTTCAGCCAAATCCATCAGGGCGCAAGCTTATCATGGTTTAATAGTGATGTCAAGTTTTGAATTTTCGTCACGGGCGTCAATGGAGATTATCGAATGGATCCAATTTCCGACCAGGACTATTTGAAAAAAGAGCAATACCGCAAAGGCGACCGGCTGGATGCGCGCGTCCAATTGCACAGGCGGTTCAGCACCAACCCCACGGTCTATTTTGAATGGATGTACGATCATCTTCAGCTGCAGTCGAACATGCGAGTGTTGGAAGCAGGGTGCGGTACCGGTGAGCTCTGGCGGGCGAATTTGCAGCGACTCCCTGACGGGCTGAAAATCACCCTGTTCGATCTTTCAACGGGAATGGCCGCGGATACCAGAACTACTGTCAGCAATGACTCGCGGTTTAACTTTTCTTCGGCTGATGCCCAGCATTTGCCATTTCCCAGCAGCCAATTCCAGCGAGTGATTGCCAACTATATGCTTTACCATGTCCCCGATATTTCCCAGGCTGTGCGCGAATTGCGGCGGGTATTGGTCCCAGGTGGTGTGCTTTGCGCAGCAACCAACAGCAACAACCACATGCGCGAGTTACATGAGCTGCTGCTGCGCTTTGGCCTGTCGGTTAATACGCTGCCTGATTTTGCCGCGAGGTATGGATTGGAGAACGCACCTCAAATCCTGGGCGAACACTTTGATAGGGTCGAAGTGATTCCGTTTGTCGACAGCCTTTTTGTTACCGACGCCACAGCCTTAACCGCCTATATCCGTTCAATGAGCGGCATGTGGCATTTTGTGCCTGGCGCATTGGAAGACCTCGAGCAATGGGTGGTCGAGGAGATTCGCACCAAAGGTGGATTTTCCATTCAAAAAGCCAGCGGCGTTGTGCTTGCCTGGTGAGAACCTGATCGGTTGCGTATAATAATTCTGATGAAATTCCTCGAGCGCGTGCTTATTTCTCTGCTGGTCGTCGCTCCTGTGCTGTTCGCGGGCGTGGTCACTTTGGCACCAAGACCTGTTCAGCTGACGGAAGCCTGGGATAAAGTGCAGCTCTACGAATCGAACAACCAGGGGGAAAAAGCCAGTCCATATTACTTGACAATATTGGAGTTTCAGCCCTGGCGGACTGATCTCTGGGAACGCATCGCCCTCAATGAATACAGCGCCGGGAATTATGCTGAGGCTGTGACCGCCTATCAAAGTGCAGAGGAATCCCATAAAATTTCATTAAATGGATTATTTAATCTTGGCAGCGCCTACCTGCAGGTCGGCGATTTGAAGGCGGCTTCCAGTACCTGGCTGCGTGTGACCGAAAATGAAGGTATAGATGTCGAAAAGCTGGCTTTGATGACGGATCAGCTGTGGAAATCTGGCGACTTCGAAAGCGCGGCGAAAACAGCCAAACGCTGGAGCGGGAGGGACCCACAATCTGTTCAGGCTGCCTGGACCGCCGGGCTTCTCCTTTCCACGCAAAGTTTGGAGGGAGCGATGCCATTTCTGGCAGCTGCCAGAAATGGTGACGGGATAGAGGCTGCCAGGGCGAACCAATTATTGGAAGTGCTGGGGCAGGCTGCACTCCAGCCGAATCAGGCCTATCAAATGGTGATTATCGGACAGCGTCTGGCAGACATGGAACTATGGGATGTGGCGGAGGAAGCGCTTCAAACAGCCGTGAAGTTCGATCCGGAATACGCCGAAGCCTGGGCTCTGCTGGGAGAAGTTCGGCAGCAACTTGCCAAAGATGGTTGGACGCCGCTCCTGCGCGCAAAAACCCTCAATCCCGAATCGGATGTGGTGATCTCAGCCCTTGTGCTGTACTGGAGGCGGCAACAAAAGTACGATGTGGCTCTAGCATACTTGCGGAAACTGGCAGGTAGATACCCGGATGAGGGAAGCTGGCAGCTCGAAATCGGCAGCACACTGGTCGAAGCGGGGGATATGATCGAGGCGATGGCTGCCTACCAGCGCGCAACAGAAATCGAATCGGATGATCCGCAGAACTGGCAATCCCTGGCTGTTTTTTCAGCCACCTATGGCTTTGAAGTCGAATTCTATTCTCTGCCGGCGATCACCAGGGCTTTGGAACTGGCACCGAAAGATCCGCAGGTGTTGGATGCCGCCGGGTGGGTCTATTTGACCAGCGGGGATATGGAAAAGGCGGAACAATTCTTGCAACTAGCAATTGCAGAGGATGGCGATTTTGGCGAAGCCAAGCTGCATCTGGCGCAAGTTTACATCGAAACCAACCGATTATACCTGGCGTTACCCATGCTCAAAGATGCAGTTACAGAGATTGATGATCGTACCTTGGCCTTGATTGCACAAAGATTGTTGGATAAATACTTCCCCGGTCAATAATCTCAACTCAGCCAAAATAACCAAAAAATCCTCCCGGTCAGCCCAATGGCAGCAGGAATTTCCACCTGACCGCCGCGAAGACCTCATCCGAGGGCACCAAGGAGTCGCGCAATGAAATCGAAAATCACTCAGTTGCTTGCAATAGCGCTTTTCGCTCTGTTAATGGGCGGTTGCAACCTTTCCGACCGGATTACAGCTTCGGCTCTATCAGAGATCGACCCGGGCAGTGTGATTTATTTCGATAATTTCAGCAATCCCGAATCGGGGTGGGAAGTCTGGGATTCAGACAAGGCAGCGATTTCCTACTACGCTGATGGATTACGCTTTCTCATTAAGGAAGCCAATTACGATTACTGGTCGTTGCCCGGGCAAAGGTTCACGGATGTCACGCTGGGTGTGGATGCCAGGTTACTCGCCGGTCCGACGGACAATGATTTTGGCCTGCTGTGCCGCTTTCAAAACGAGTATAATTTTTATGCTTTTTTGATCAGCAGTGATGGTTACGGCGGCATTATTAAGGTTAAGGACGGTTTGTACCAAACCCTGAATAGCCCCGATGGTCTGGAGTTTGGACCAATGATCGAGCAGGGAGACGCTGCTAACCAGATCCGTGCCGACTGTATTGGAACCCGGCTGACCTTGTACGTGAACCAGGAAAAATTTCTGGATGTTGAAGACGCGGATTTTTCAACAGGCGATGTTGGTTTGATTGCAGGCTCGTACAATGAACCCGGGGTGGATATCTTATTTGACAATTTTTATGTACTAAAACCTTAGAGGTATGAAAATTTTTCTGGACACTATCGGCTGCCGGTTGAACCAGAGCGAAATCGAAAGATTTGCTTCCCAATTCAGAGCAGCCGGTCATGCGATTGTCGAATCGGCAGGAGAAGCCGACCTGGTGGTGGTTAATACCTGTGCCGTGACCAGCGCGGCAGCCTCCGATTCGCGGCAAAAAATACGGCAGGCGGCCCGTCAGGGTGCCGAAGATATCGTGGTGACTGGCTGTTGGTCGACGCTCGATTCACAAAGCGCCGCCGGTTTGCCCAATGTCCGCCGGGTGGTGCCAAACCTCGAAAAAGACCGGCTGGTGGCGGATACGCTCAGGCTGCAACCAATGGATTTTGACCTGGAACCCGTGGCGCGCGAGCCATTACCGGGCGTCCACCTGCGCACGCGTGCATTCATCAAAACCCAGGACGGCTGCGACAACCACTGCACTTTTTGTATCACCCGTATTGCCCGCGGTCCGGGGCGCAGTGAAAGTGTCCGATCCGTGGTTGAGGACATTCGCCTGGCTGTGGCAGGCGGTACTCGGGAAGTGGTGTTATCAGGAGTTCACCTTGGATCCTGGGGCCAGGATTTTTCTCCGCAATACCATCTGGCTGATTTAATCCGGGCAATATTAACCGATACGGATGTCGAGCGGTTACGACTGTCCTCCCTCGAACCGTGGGATCTGGACGAGGAATTCTTCCGGTTATGGGAGAACCCGCGTTTGTGCCGACATTTGCACCTGCCGCTGCAATCGGGCAGCGACCGTACATTGCGGCGTATGGCAAGAAACACCAGTCCGGCAGCATTCCGCCGGCTGGTAACGGTCGCCCGGCATGCAGCCCCCGGCATGGCAGTCACCACGGATATCATTGTCGGCTTCCCGGGAGAGGACGAAGGCGAATTTTCTGAAAGCCTGGCGTTTGTCCAGGAAATGAATTTTGCCGGCGGGCATGTATTCACTTATTCCACCAGGCCGGGCACGCCGGCAGCCCGGTTGAAAGATATCGTCCCTGGTGGGGTGGCACGGTCTCGCGGGGTGCAAATGCGGCAGGTTGTGGCGCAATCAGCGGATCGGTTCCGCGGGCAATTTATCGGAACGGAAGCCTGTGTGCTGTGGGAAGCCACCGATGCCTACGGGCCATCGGGTTGGAAGCTGCACGGTCTGACCGACAATTATTTGCGAGTGGAGACGGTTTCCGCCCACCACCTTTGGAACCAAATTAGCCGGGTGCGAATCGAAATGCAAAACGCAAACGGCCTGCATGGCAGCATCCTGGAGTAATTGGTTTCAGGTGTCTGCCTTAATTCCTAAATCTCGATTTCTTTTCGCGGATTTTCCGTTCCGGTAAATATTAAGACATCAAACTAAATTCGCGAAAAATTTTGAGCTGATTGAATCAGTTCGATCCCGGCAAACCGATTCATCGAACCGATTCAAATTGTTTTAATGCTATGGATCAATAAATTTAATATTGCTCTTAATATTATAATTGACGTGGGTTGGAATTGTCATTATAATCTGCTCCTTTGCCTTGAATATTGTCGTTATACAAGAAACGGCTAAACAATGAATATTAATGATGACCATGGGACGACTGTTGTAAGGCGCGACACGCAGTTCAAACCAAAATCCTCCTGGCGGTCCTGGTTGATAGGCCGGCCATTACCCACAGCGGACGCCCCCCACCAGACGATCGGTAAACTAATCGGCCTGGCTGTTTTTGCATCCGACGCGCTGTCGTCGTCAGCCTATGGCACACAGGAAATGTTGGTAGTGCTGGCAGTGTTGGGATCGAGTGCGTACCAGTATGTCTTTCCACTTTCTCTGGCTATCGTATTGTTGCTGACTATTGTGGTTATTTCATACGAGCAAACAATTCACGCTTATCCCAATGGCGGCGGTGCGTATATTGTCTCACGCGACAATCTGGGAGACTTATCAGCGAAAGTCGCAGCAGCCGCTCTGATGACCGATTACGTACTGACTGTAGCCGTCTCCATATCATCCGGCGTAGCCAATCTGGTCTCTGCGATCCCCAGCCTGTTAGACTACCGGGTTATTCTGGCTATCATTTTAGTCTTCTTGATTATGATATTAAATTTACGCGGGGTAAGAGAATCCGGGGCTGCTATTGCCATTCCCGCATACTTTTTTATCGTATCGACCCTACTGGCGATAGGGGTTGGACTTTATAAATATATGAACGGGTCGTTGGGAACCGTGGTTGACCCTCCTCTTTTGGAAACCGCTCATCTTACCCAAGGCGTATTGGCATTCCTCATCCTCAGGGCATTTTCATCAGGCACATCAGCTTTGACCGGGGTGGAAGCAATTTCGAATGGGGTGCCGGCTTTTAAAGAACCGCGTTCAAAAAATGCCGGAATCACTCTGATTATCATGGCCACAATTCTCGCTGTCATGACTCTCGGCATTGCATTCCTTACCTCGCAGATTCAGGCTGTACCATCGGAACAGGAAACTGTAATTTCTCAAATTGTCCGCACAGCTTACGGGAATCGTGGAATACTCTATCTGTTAACAGTCACTTCCACCACGATTATTCTAATTCTTGCAGCTAACACTTCGTTTGCCGGTTTCCCCCGGTTGAGCGCTCTGGTTGCCATGGATGGTTTTTTGCCTCGGCAGCTGGCTTACCGAGGAAGCCGATTGGTTTATTCTTACGGTATTGTTTTGCTGGCAATCATTGCTGCCGGATTAATATTGGTTTTCAACGCCAGTGTGACCCGTTTGATTCCCTTATACGCGATTGGTGTGTTCTTGTCCTTTACGCTTTCACAAACAGGCATGTCAATCCGATGGCGGAAGATTGGGCGGATTATACCGGGAGGGTTTTTGAAGGAACGCGGTTCCACGTTGTCATATGAAAAGGGCTGGGGATTTAAGATGGTGATAAATGCGATTGGCGCAGTCCTCACCGGCGTGGTTATGATTGTTTTTGCGGTTTCCAAATTCACCCAGGGAGCATGGCTGGTTATTATCATTATTCCAGCTTTGGTAATTTTGTTCTCGGGTATCCACCGCCATTATAAAAACCTGGCTGGAGATCTCTCTTTGGATAATTACGGAACCCCACCACAGATCAGCCGTCAGAGGGTGATTCTACCCATAGGCGGTGTTCATCGCGGTACGATGGCAGCGCTGCGCTATGCCCGCACACTTAGCGATGATATCACCGCGGTGCATGTTTCGATCGATCCGGAAGAAACGGAAAAAGTTCGCCAAAAATGGGAAACCTGGGGCGATGGTCACCGGCTGGTCATTTTGGAGTCGCCCTACCGAACATTTATTGAACCGTTGCTGGAATATATCGATGAAATTGACGAAATGCGACAGCCTAAAGAATTGATCACCATCGTGGTGCCTGAATTCGTACCGCGGCACTGGTGGTCCAATATGCTGCATACCAAAACTGCTTCAACCCTTCGCATGGCCTTATTGTTTCGCAAAGATATTGTCATCACCAATATTCCCTATCAAGTGGACTAAGGTTCAAAAAGAAAAAGGTGTTTTTATGAAAATTATTGTCGTTGGGTGCGGCCGGTTGGGTGCTGAATTAGCCTCCCGTCTTTCTAAGGCTGGTAATTCCGTCTCGGTCATCGATAGCCATGAACAATCGTTCAATAAGCTTCCGTCAGACTTCATTGGCCGGACACATGAGGGGAATGGACTTCAGCAGGATGTCCTTGTGCGGGCCGGTATCGAAACCGCGGACGGACTGGCAGCTGTCACTGATTCAGATGCCATTAATGCGGTCGTCGCAAGGGTCGCGCAGGCAAAATATCATATTCGGAATGTGGTCGCCCGCAATTACGATCCAATGCTGCGATCGTTGTATGAAGATCTTGGCTTGCAAGTCATCAGCTCAACCAGCTGGGGTGCTCAGCGTGTAAAAGAGCTGCTTTACGATGCCGATTTTAATTCCGTATTTTCAGCGGGCAATGGCGAAGTTGAAATTTATGAATTCAAGGTTTCGCCCAAATGGAATGGCAAGGCGTTACACGAATTACTGACGAAAGGTGATTGTGTTCCAATTGCGGTGACTCGAGCCGGAAGGGCTGTCCTACCCGATCCAGAGATGCTACTGGCTGTGGATGACATAATCCATTTCAGCGCGACTTTTGAAGGGATTAATCAGATGCGGGCCAGGTTAGAGAATGGGGGGGAGGAATAATATGTTTGTAATTATCACTGGCGGCGGCCGGACTGGCGCCCAATTAGCCCGAATTCTGGTATCGGAAAATCATCAGGTCCGGTTGATCGAATCACGCCCTGAAATATTGGAACATATTCACCGCGAACTACCAACCGAGGTCATTTTTGAAGGGAATCCAATCGATCCGAATGTCCTTGAAGCTGCAGGGGCATCCAAAGCAGAAGTGTTAGCTGCCTGCACCCCGGATGACGAAGCCAATTTAATCATCTGTTTCCTGGCCCGAAATAGGTTTAAGATCCCGCGCACAATTGCGCGTATCAACAACCCGCGCAACGCATGGTTGTTCGATGATACCTTCCATGTGGATGTGGCTGTCAACCAGGCTGCCATCATGGCCTCGATCATCGAGGAAGAGATGTCCATGGGAGATATGATGACGCTGCTTAAACTGCGCCGGGGAAATTACTCGCTGGTTGAAGAAAAAATCCCCGAAGGTGCTCCTGCTTTAGGAAAGCCGATCATGGAGTTATCCTTTCCGGAAAGATGCGTCATCGCTGCGATTATCAGGCATGGCGAGGTGGTTGTTCCACGCGGGTCGACGGTATTCGAAGCTGGCGATGAAGTTTTGGCTGTGACGGATGCGGACGGGGCGGTCCAACTGGCCAAGTTGTTCGCTGGACCCCGCAAAATAAACGGTCGATAGGAATCGGATTTTCCTTTGACCAATGCAGACCCTTGAGGTATAATTCGGGTTTGCCTTTTGGCATGAATGCACCTGTGGGTTGCGGAAATGGCTAAACAGATCAAACCTTTGAATCGTGTTTGGCGATTTGCGCAGAACACAGCGGTGCTTACACCATCCTTTGAAAGGGAAGTGATATGAGTACCAAACGGACTTATCAACCCAAGATCCGCCGCCGTGTTCGGGTTCATGGTTTTCGCGCACGGATGGCGACCGCTGACGGACGTGAGGTGCTGAAACGCCGCCGTCTGCGTGGACGAGTGCGTCTGACGGTGTCGAAAAACAACCACGTCAAGAAAACTGTTCGCTGGTAGCCAATTTGCCTGTCTTGGCCCATCCATAGATCAGGAAGGACACCTGGACGGACAGGTACATGGGTGAAACGCGCATATCGGCTACGGCAATCAAGCGAGTTTACACGGGTGCGGCGAAATGGGAAATCTTTTGCTCACCCGTTGGTCGTGTTGATCGTCCTCGCCAATCCACAGGGAACGAACCGAGTTGGAATCTCAGCTGGACGAACTGTTGGCACAGCAGTCACACGCAATCGAGCCAAACGCCAGCTGCGGGCTTCAATGGACAGGCTGCTTCCCAGGATGCCAATTGGCTGGGATATAATATTGATCGCGCGCGCACCCATTCGGGATGCTGATTTTGACCAAATTTTAGCTGGAGTTCAATCCGTTTTACAGCGAGCAGGACTGCTTCAGCAAGAAAGTGCCGATTTGAATGATCGAGAACGAATACCCTAATGAACCGCGTTTGCGGGATTTGCCGGTTAATTTGCGAACCTTCTTGCGCTGGATCTTCCTGGGTTTATTTCGCTTGTACCAGAAAACAGTTTCCCCGTCGCTGCCATCCAATACTTGCCGATTTTATCCTTCCTGTTCGCACTACGGTTATCAGGCAATTTATAAGCACGGTGCCTGGCGCGGAGCAGTGATGGCAATCTGGCGGGTCCTGCGCTGCAACCCCTGGAATCCAGGTGGTTATGATCCGGTGCCTTAATCCAGTTTAGCTGAATTAAGCAAAGGGATTAGACATTACAAACACCATATAGAATGAACAAGAAAAAAATTACACTCATCTTTATTGTGATCCTGGCATCATTGTTGCTTGCATCATGCAGTTCCGGACTTTCCGGCAGCAGCTGGCCAGGAATATTTACAAACGGCGATACAGTTTATCTCGCTAATATGGCATATGTTTATGCCATTCGTGCATCTGACGGCAGCCAGATCTGGCGCTATCCAGAAAAAGCGACCAAGGCAATGTATTACGCCTCTCCGGTGCTGGTCGATGGTCAACTGATCGTTGGTGATTACCAAAAGGTGCTGCACAGTTTGAATCCGACCAATGGTAGTGAAAATTGGAGGTTCGAAGCTGACGGTCCATGGATTGCCAGCCCGCTGGTAACGGACGGCATCATTTACGCGCCCAATGGCGATCAAAACCTTTATGCACTGGACTTGAACGGCAACCTGCTCTGGCAGTTCACAGCTGAAAAAGCCCTTTGGTCTCAGCCAGTTGGAAATGGCGACACAGTCTACCAGGCTTCGATGGATCAATTCCTTTATGCAATCGACATGAAAAACGGCACGAAAAAATGGGAAACCGACCTTGGTGGAGCCGTGATTTATTCGCCAACGTTGAGCGATGAAGGGGTTATCTATTTGTCAACGCTGGCACGTGAAGTCATCGCGATTAATTCTAAAAACGGGGATGTGCTCTGGCGGCGTCAGTTCGAAGAAAATTTATGGAGCCAACCTGCTTTATATGAAGATAAAGTGTTCGTCGGCGATCTGAGTGGCAATGCTTATGCGATCTCCAACGCGGACGGTACGAATATCTGGACGCAAACACTGACCGATCCTGTGACCGGGAAGCCAACCGTTACATCCGACTCGGTAATTTTTGCAACCGAAAATGGTTCTTTGTTCGCAATGAATTTTGATGGCGAGCGCTTGTGGTCAAAGACTTTTGAAGGCAAGCTTTACACTGGACCAATTCCGATGGACGACAAACTATTGGTTGGGGTGGCATTGGGCGAAAGTCCGCTCAAAATGATTAATGCCGCTAGCCAAGATGTTTGGACTTTTATTCCGCCTAAGTAGGAGCGAACCATGAATATTTGGGATTCGTTAATCATCACCCCGTTTATTAATACGCTGTTATTTATTTACAATCTAGTCGGCCAGAATTTTGGTGTTGCGATCATTCTATTTACTCTGCTGATTCGCTTGGTCACCCATCCTTTGATGGTCAAACAAATCAAAGGCGCACAGGGCATGCAGGATCTGCAAAAGAATGAGAAGTGGCTGAAAATACAAGAAAAATACAAAAATGACAAGGAAAAATTGGCGCAGGAACAGATGGCGCTCTACAAAGAACTTGGCATCAATCCTTTTTCTTCCTGTCTACCAACCTTGATTCAGTTGCCAATTATTTTTGGTCTTTACCAAGCTGTCATTTATGCCATGGCGACTACCCCGATTGATTTACTGAACCTGATACGCCATATCTACCCGGCGCTGAATGTCGAGTCGCTGATCCCTCTGAATAATAAGTTCCTCTGGATGGATCTTTCTCAACCAGAACGGCTCTATATCCCCGGACTGGAATGGGGCATCCCGGTGATGGTGGTCATCGTTGCACTCACGACCTATATCCAGGGTAAATTAATCCAGACCCCTTCGGCCAATCCAAAGGATCAGGCAGCGGGGATGAGCAAAATGATGAACCTGTATATGCCGATTTTTATGGGTTACCTTGCGTACACACTGGCCTCAGGGTTGTCCTTGTATTTTGTCGCATCCAACCTGGTCGGTATAGCCCAATATGCTATGCTTGGTAAGGTCAATTGGAATAACGTTTTTCCGTTCTTGAACAAAAAGGACGTGAAAACCAGCCACGTGAAAAAATAACCGGTGAAGGCTTTGCAAGCCTCTCGCCCTTTGGATGCAGTGATTAGCAATCATCGAGGATGAGATGAGTCAAGAGAAAACTACATTAGAAATTATCGCACCTTCCGTTGAAGAAGCTGTGGCTAAGGGATTAAGCCAGCTGGGAATACCTGAAGAGGCAGTGGAGGTCGAGGTTCTCGATCAAGGCAGCCGTGGATTTTTCGGACTTGGCAACCGGCTCGCGCGCGTCCGATTGAAATTGAAAGAGGCACCTGCTGCTGGTGTTCAAACCCGTAAGCCGCCAGCGGTGCGCAAACCTGCGGTTGAGCCAAAGCCTTCTACTTCGGCAAAACCAGCGCGTGTGAAGAAAGCCGCGGTTCCTGCTGAGGAAGAGCTGGACCTTGACCAGGTTCTGAAAATTGCCGAGCAGGTCGTTGGCGAGCTGTTGGAGAAAATGCGCGTACGGGCGCGTTTGAAAGCCCAGATCGTTCCTCCCCAGGATGAAAACGACCAGAAACTGATTCTGGTGGAAGTCCAGGGGGACGACCTGTCGATCCTGATCGGCCGGCGTTCCGAAACCCTAAATGCTCTGCAGTACATCAGCAGCCTCATTATCTCGAAAGAGGCAGGGCAGTGGGTTCCGCTGTTGATCGATGTGCAGGGTTACCGTGCCAGGCGCGAGCGTCAGCTGCGGGTGCTGGCCCGGCGCATGGCCGAGCAGGTCATCCAATCCGGGCGGCGAATGGCATTGGAACCGATGCCGGCCAACGAGCGGAGGATTATTCATCTGGAACTGCGGGAGCACCCGGATGTCACCACCGAAAGCATGGGTGAGGAACCGAACCGCAAGGTCACCATTATTCCAAAAAAGGACGTATAACAAATCAGCACGGATCAAAGGCATTGTTGGGGGAAAATCCCGTCAATGCCTTTATATTTTTGATGGCATAAAATCTGGAGGTACGCCGCATGAAGGCCGTCGACATCATTATCAATAAGCGTGACAAACACCAGCTTTCACGGGAGGAAATCGAATTTTTTGTTGATGGTTATACCCGCGGAGAAATACCTGATTATCAGGCATCTGCCTGGGCGATGGCGGTAACGCTCAACGGAATGTCCGAACAGGAAACCACGGATCTAACCATGGCAATGGCTCATTCTGGAGAGGTGCTCAACCTTGATGGCGTGGTGCCGCTGGCGGTGGATAAGCACTCTACGGGCGGCGTGGGTGATAAGACAACCCTGGTGGTCGAACCTACCGTGGCAGCCTGCGGTTTACCGGTTGGAAAGATGTCTGGACGAGGGTTGGGGTTCAGCGGCGGCACGCTTGACAAAATGGAATCGATTAGCGGTTTCCGCACCAATTTGTCCACCGAAGAATTCATTGAACAATTGCGCACCGAGGGCCTGGTATTGACCGGACAAACTGCCGATCTGGCGCCAGCGGATGGAAAATTTTATGCTTTACGGGATGTGACCGGTACGGTACCTTCCACGCCCTTGATCGCATCCTCGATAATGAGCAAAAAAATTGCTGGCGGCGCGCAAGCAATTGTGCTTGATGTTAAAGTGGGTTTGGGTGCTTTTATGGCGACCCTCGAAGAAGGGACCGAACTGGCGCGATTAATGGCAGCAATTGCCCGCTTAAGCGGCCGAAAAGCGGTTTGCCTGCTGTCCGACATGAACCAGCCATTAGGGCATGCGGTGGGAAATGCGCTTGAAGTGCGTGAAGCCATCGACACGCTCCACCTGCGCGGTCCGCGTGATTTTTATGAGCATTGTATGGAAGTTGCCAGCCAGATGCTGCTGCTGGGTGAAAAAGCCGGATCGCTGGACGAAGCACGCTACCTGGCTGAATCGGCATTGAAGGATGGCCGGGCCTGGAAAAAATTTCGCCGACTGGTTGATGTCCAGGGCGGCGATGTGTCTCAGGTGGATGATCCATCCCTGCTCCCCGGCGCGCCATTCGTTGAGGTGATTAATTCCCCGATGTACGGATGGCTTAAAGCAATCGATGCCCGTGAAGTCGGCGAAGCATCGGTTGACCTGGGTGCCGGGCGGGTACGCAAAGATGATACGATTGATCCCGGTGTGGGTATCATCATTCACCGCAAGGTCGGCGACCGGGTCGGCATCGGCGATCCCCTGTTCACCATCCACGCCAACAGCAAAGATAAACTGGCACAGGCAAAGGATCGCCTGCTGGCAGCGCACCTATGGAGCGACCAACCCTGCCCGCGGCTGCCGTTATTTTACGACGTGATCGGGTAAGGTGACGGTTGGTTGAGCCCCGTTGCGTTCAACCGATTGATTTTTGGCCTTTTTAATGGTAGTATCGACGTAACCTTAAAAAGCTAAGATGGAAAAGAGTAAGCTCCAGATTTTCTGACAGCGACCCCGGGAATGGTGTGAGCCGGGACGGAAAATGGAGTTGAAAATCCTTCCGGAGCTGCAAACTGAACACAAAGGCTTCTTTGTAAGTAGGGGCGCCGGTCTTGCTCACCGTTATTCGAGGCACAGGTATATCCATACCAGAAGGCGTACCTGACAGAGTGCCTGCTTACTCGCAGGAAACAGGGTGGTACCGCGAGAACCCCTCTCGTCCCTGGTGGGCTGAGGGGTTTTGATATTAATGAATCAAGTCCATGTGTGAGGAGCGCGAATGTTTCGACCTGTTTCACCCAAGCTCAATATAACCCTGATGGAAGAAGCGGTGCTGCGGTTTTGGAAATCGCACGCAATTTTCCATAAAACGATGGAACAACGCGAAGGTGGCCCTGAATATGTGTTTTATGAAGGCCCGCCTACAGCCAATGGCAAACCTGGCGTACACCATGTGCTTGCCCGGGCCTTCAAGGATATCTTCCCGCGTTATAAAACCATGCAGGGATTTCATGTCAGCCGGCGCGGTGGTTGGGATACTCACGGGCTGCCCGTTGAAATTGAAGTCGAGAAAAAACTCGGCTTTACCAATAAACAGCAAATCGAAGCTTACGGCATCGATCGGTTCAACGCGCTCTGCCGTGAGTCGGCCTTTGCCTACATTCAGGATTGGGAGCGCCTGACGGACCGGATTGGCTATTGGGTTGATCTGGATACCGCCTATGTCACCTACAAAAATGACTACATCGAATCAATCTGGTCGATCCTGAAGAATTTCTGGGAAAAAGACCTGTTGTATCAGGGATTCAAGGTGGTTCCTTACTGCCCGCGCTGCGGCACTCCGCTTTCAGATCATGAGGTCGCTCAGGGTTACGAGGAGACCGTGGATCCCTCCGTGTACGTGCGCCTGCCTCTGGTAGAGGAACCCGGTACTTCGCTGCTCGTTTGGACGACAACCCCGTGGACTTTGCCCGGGAACGTGGCTGTCGCGGCTCATCCTAATGTCGAATACGTTGTGGTAGAACGCGGATTGCCTGAAGGCGGGGTGGAAAAACTGATCCTGGCAGAAGCGCTGCTGCAACATGTGTTTGGTGATGAAGCTGTCAAAGTAGTCGACCGGATGAAGGGCAAGGCGCTTAAA
>JAJZTR010000046.1 GCA_021848775.1 Chloroflexota bacterium
TGGCGATGGTCGGAGATGGGGTGAACGATGCCCCCGCGCTCGCCGAGGCGACGGTGGGTGTCGCGATGGGTGCAGCGGGTACGGATGTAGCCCTGGAAACCGCTGACGTGGCCCTGATGGCCGACGACCTGGAGAAGTTAGCCTATGCGTTACGCCTGGCAAAGCGTAATCAATCCATCGTCAACCAGAACCTGGTCCTTTCGGCAGTTGTGATTGGCGTGCTCGTTATCGGTGCTGTGGGCGGCTGGTTCACCTTGCCAATCGCCGTGCTGGCTCATGAGATCAGTGAGTTTGTGGTCATTGGCAGCGGCTTGCGTATGCTGCGGTCGTAATCATTTCAACGCCTCGGTCCGGCAGGGAGCATTCAATCCCCTGCCGGACCCGAAAGGAATTTTGCAGGAGGTGAAATGCTCAGCATTCAGGAAGGGTTGCACTTTGACGCTGCGCAGGCTGTGAACGATATCGAACAATTCGTTCGCAGCGAAGTTCACCGCCTGGGGAAACGCGGCGTGGTTTTGGGTTTGAGCGGTGGTCTTGATTCGACCACCTGCGCATTTCTATGTGTGCGCGCCCTTGGGCGAGCACATGTACTTACCTACATGCTTCCGGAGCGGGATACGGATGCTCAAAACATGGCCGATGCCGAATTGGTAGCTAAGACCCTGGGTCTGAAAGCGACGCACATCGATATTTCTCCAGTGCTGGCGACGCTGGGTGTATATGACCTGGTTTCCATTGAACAGGCAGGTGACCGACAGCTCATCGAACGTGGTATCCGCTGGATCTGCCGGTTATCGTCCGCCCCGTCCGCCTTCAGCGAGGGGATCGCAATGCTTTATAACAGCCGGGCAAATTTCTGGCTGCGCCTGGCTCGCCAGATCTTCTGGAAACCATTAGGACGCATCCATGCTTTTGCAATAACAAAGGTCCGCCAGCGGATGGTTACGCTGTACTTCTACGCCATGATAAATAACTGCCTGGTGGTAGGGACGACGGACCGGTCGGAGTGGAGCGTTGGCTTCTATGATCCGTATGGCGATGGGGCAAGCGATGTCCAGCTGCTTCGGCATTTATACAAGACCCAAATCCGGGAACTGGCGAAATACCTCGGAGTTCCTGCATGGATCGTGAATAAACCCTCCTCGGGTGATCTGGCTGCCGGACTGCCCAACGAAAGCGCAATTGGGCTGACCTATGAACAATTGGACGCGATTCTATGGGGAATGAACCATGGATTGACTGAGAAAGAAATCGTAGCACAGACCAGCGTTACTCTTTCTGCCATTGCTTCTGTTCAAAAAGCGATTTCGCTAGCGCGTCTGCGCGAGTCTTTGCCATCTATGCTGCCAGTTTTACCTTGATGTATCAGGATGATTAGGCGCTTGCATGAAAAAACCAGTAAATAGAAAACTCCGACTTTTTATCATCTGCTCTCAGCTCCTTGCCCGGGAAGGATTAATCCTTCTAACCCAACAGGATGAGGATTTACAGGTCGTTGGAGATGCAGCAGATGATGCGGCTGGGATTGCTGGCGTTGCAGAACTTCACCCCGATGTGGTGATCGTCGCGGACGGCTGGGGCGGAGAAGAATGCTCGTGCGCTGACATCGTCAAGAAAATAAAGGCAGATCATCCCCAAATCCCAATTCTTGTAATTTCACCTCATGTCGAAAATGCGCGGGTACAAATGGCGTTGGCGGCGGGCGCGACCGGCTATCTCCCGCTGGGGGTCGACATGGATGAACTGGTCCGCGTCCTCTACACGGTCAGTCGGGGAGAGCTGACCCTTCACCCTTCGATGTTACCTGCGATAATCCAACAAGTAGAGGCAGGACAAAGTAAACCGATTTCACCCACCCCGAATGATCTGACGGAGCGTGAACGAGACATCTTATCCGCCCTTTCGCGCGGATTGACAGATCGAGAGATTGCGCAACTCCTGTTTATTAGCGTTCGTACGGTGCAGTCTCACCTCGCCCACATCTATGAAAAGCTCCACGTTCACAGCCGTACCGAGGCTGCCCTGCTTGCCGTGCAGCATGGGCTGGTGTAAGACTTCCCTGATCTAAAAATAGAAACGCCCATATCCGTAATCCTACTGATGCCTGCCATCCGTAGGATTTTTTTTATCGGTAGTTATGCTGGGATGAAATTCAGCAGCCTTACGCTTTTCGGAAGGTCTCGATCCGGCTATCCTGAGATTGTGATTACGGCAGATGCAAACAACCAACCAACGAACCGGGTCGCAGTCTTGGGCGTTTTGGCCGATCTTCATGGCGAGGCTGTTCAATACGATCTAAAGCCGCTGCGCCGGTTGATATTAGCGATCCAACCGGACCTGATTTGCGCTGAAATCCAATGGGTCGATTGGCTGTCCGGCAATTTAGCGGCTGCACCCCGTGCCATTCGCGAAGCAATCGTTCCGCTGTGCCGGCGTACGAATATGGTCATCATCCCGGTGGGAGGGTCCGCGCTCAAAGAATTTGGTGTCCCCCCGGCGGATCGTTTCTTGAAGACGCAGGTCATCCGTGCCTTAAATGGCATGCAGCGAATCTCGTGGGCGGTCATCAACCACCCGGCTGCGATCAACTCAGCTGCTTATTCGTTTTGCTGTAATCTGACCTGCGCCGCGGAATTGAACCTGGGTGGACAAACGGCCAAAAAAGTTTGGCAGGAGGCAAATGACACAATTTTCAAAAACATTCTTGAAACGCTCACTCGTGATCCAGGAAGGCGGGTGCTGGTCACCGTAGACTGCCGCAGGCGGCAATGGCTGATGAAACAGCTTGCTCAAACGCCGCAGGTGGATTTGGTCCACTACAACGAGCTTTAGCACCTGAATCAGACATACGCAGCTACAAATTTGAACGCCTTCCATCGTATTTCAAACCATTTACGTTTTTTGAAAGGAGAAAAATCATGTATTGGACCATCATCATTCTCAGCATCCTGCTCGGCATCTCACCCCTCGTGCTGGGGTTCAGTAGCAGCGTCGCCGCTTTGTGGACCAGCCTGATTGTGGGTGTCGCACTGTTGGTCACCGGTATCGGCAAGTGGTATAAGGCCGCCTTTGTCCTGGGCGTCTGGGTGTTTATCTCCCCGTTTATTTTAGGCTTCAGCGCAATCCCAGGCGCGCTTTGGACCTCACTGGTGATCGGCGCCATCATCGCGGTCTGGACTGGGATCAAGTGGTTCGGCTCGAAGTCACCTCAATCCGTAGGTGCCCACTAGACAATCCCCCCTGGACGCCATAGCGGAAATCGACATCCTGATAATGGATCTTCGAGAATGCTCCCGAGTTTACGGGCTGTGGCTTACAAGTACGGTGACTGAAAGAACAAGTGAATAGGGGCCCGGTTTCGAAAGAGACCAACCGCTTGAGTAGACCGGGCCCTGTCTGATCTGGATGAATGCAATTTGAGAAAGAGGAAAAAAGATGCGAGACTCAGCCCAAACGATTAACACGACCTTCAAACCCATTGCCAATTTGTTGGCACAGTCAGGACCGCAATTAATCCAAAACAAGCCCTTGCGGAAAATGATCGTCAAGCGTTTGAAGAAGCAGATGTTTGAAGATCTAAAAACGAAACGTCAGGAAGGCAATACCGTACCCGGAGTTGATGACGACAAAACCGCGTTCGGATTAGCCATTGTAAATACCCTGGACCGGGCTATAGAGAATCGATACTTTTCTGATAAGGTGATGCGTACGTTATTTGATATCGTTGCCAAGGATTTGTTCTTAAAACAAGGAGAAAACAGGAACATTGCCGAACAATTCCGTATAGAAACAGGAAGCAATGCGCCGACTTTTATGGTCATCAGCCCAGGAAAAGCGTGTAACCTGCAATGTACGGGTTGTTACGCCAACGCAGGGATCATGACCAACGAAAAGCTGAGCTGGGAAATCTTTGATCGGATCATCACGGAAGCAAAAATATTATGGGGCGTGCGTTTCTTTGTCATCAGCGGCGGCGAACCCATGGCGTATCGCTCTGAGGGCAAAGATTTATTCGACATGGCCGAAAAACATAACGACTGCTTTTTCATGATGTATACCAATGGCACCCTGATCAACGAGAAAGCAACAGAACGCCTTGCGAAAATTGGTAACCTGTCCCCTGCTTTTTCGCTGGAAGGCTGGCGCGAACGGACGGACGCCCGCCGCGGCAAAGGCGTGTTCGACAAAGTCATTGCCGGGATGGAACGCCTGCGGAAAGCTGGCGTTCCTTATGGCATGTCGCTAACCGCTACCTGCGAAAACGCCGAGGAAATCCTGTCCGATGAATTCATGGACTATTTCTACAAAGAGCAGGGAGTGATCTACAGTTGGATCTTCCACTACATGCCAATCGGCAGGTCCGTTTCCCTGAATCTGATGCCGACGCCGCAACAGCGCCTGTGGATGTGGCATAAATCCTGGGAATTGATCCGGGAAAAGAGCTATTTCCTGGCGGATTTCTGGAACCACGGCACGGTTTGCGACGGATGCCTTTCTGCGGGGAGCGATACCGGTGGCGGTTATTTTTACATCGATTGGAATGGCACGGTCAGTCCCTGCGTGTTCATGCCTTATTCACCGGTCAATATAAACGAGGCATACCAACGCGGCCAGACACTAAACGACGTGTGGAAGGAACCGTTTTTTGCATCATTGCGAGATTGGCAGAAAACCTATAAGGACGGCAATGGCAACTGGCTTATGCCCTGTCCCATCCGTGATCATCATGCCGACTTGCGAAAGATGATCGCCGTTCATCAACCAGAACCGTCCGATGAGAGTGCCCGAGAGGCACTCCTTGACCTGGATTATGCGGCTGGCATGGACCACTATGATCGAGAGTACCAATCCTTATCAAGCGTCATCTGGCAGGAGCATTATCTACGTGAGGTAGGACCGGCAGATCATTCTATCGGTGACCTTCCGGACATCTCGCGTCTGATCGAGAAGCAGGAAGCAATATGAAAAGGTTATTGCCAGCATTTCAGAAGACCAAGTCCAGCACCGCAAGGCAGCCAGAGACGAATTGTTGGCTCGGTACCACATGTCCCTGAGCCGGAAGGGCATTGTGAGTTGCCGCAGTCTTTAGATCAGGGCCAGTGGAGATTATTACCGGATGATTACGGAAGCCAATCGTGACGGAGTTGACGAGGTTATGATGAAAACATGTCTGGCATTTGTACTGGGAGGCGGTGGGGCGCGCGGTGCGCTGCAGGTGGGCGCGTTACGCGCCTTGTTAGAGGCCGGCTATCAACCCGACCTGCTCGTGGGCACCTCGATCGGGTCTGTGAATGCTACTGGATTAGCGTTGTGGGGCGTAAATCTAACTGGGGTGAGCGCATTGGAACAGGCCTACCAGGAGGTAGCTGTCTCAAAATTAATGGATCCACGCCTCGCCCGATTTGCCCTAAAAGCCATTTCTCTACATTCGGATCAGCGCGCCAGCCGCCAGGTTGCAAAGTTTCTGATCTCGAAAGGGGTCACACCGGATCTGCGCTTTGGCCAGATCACGAATGTACGCCTGGGGTTGATTGGGGCTGACCTGGATACGGGCGAGCCGGTTATTTATGGTATGCAGCCCGAACAATCTGTTCTAGAGGGTGTACTTGCTTCAACTGCATTGCAACCCTGGTTTTCTCCCATTGAAAAGGACGGTCATTGCATTGTGGACGGCGGTGCGGTGAGCTGTTTACCGGTTGAGCCTGCCATGGCGCTGGGAGCTACCGAGATCATTGCTCTCGATTTGAACGATCCAAACGGGATGTTCGATCTTGACAATCGCCAGAACCGGTACATGGAGAAACTCGTTTATTCAGTCACCCGTCGTCAAACGGTCGTTGAAATGGCATTGGCAGCGGAGCGTAACGTGACCGTCCAACATATTTTGCTAAAAAGTTCCCCTCCCGTCCCGATCTGGGACTTCAGTAAACACCGGGAATTGATCCGGGTTGGCTATGAGACGGCACGTCAATCGATGGCAGATTGGTTATCGAAAGACCAATTCATGCCGGGTATAGCCCATTCCAGGATGTACCTGGAAGAGCAACTACACAGTAAAGCATCTTGACTCACGCAAGATATGCATCCCGTCCGGTGACTACAAGACCTTTCAAGCCTTGCATGCTGGTTCAACTTCGGTTGGGATGACAGGATTGGATAATCAGTTCAAAACAAGCGCTTAAGGAGGAAAAATGTCACACTTTACTATGATAACAATAGAGCCGGTAGTCGATTATTGGCAAAGCCTCTAGTCGGTAAGACCAACCTGCCGATAAGCCGAACAGACTTGTATGTTCAAAATTAACTCTCGCAGACAAATAAAGCAATCGGGGTCGACTTCATCGTGTGTTAAGATCCATTTCGATTTGTGCTAAAATCGCTGAAGAATGGGTGGGGTCGATTTTCGGGTTGATTGTTTGGATATCGAATTATTTTCGAAAGGATTTGCCCATCATGAACTCTGTCATGATTGTCACAGATAGCAGCGCCTATTTACCTATGGAATTGGTCGCCAACCAACCGATCCGCGTCATCCCACTTACACTGAACTGGGATGGGCGAACATACCGCGATGGCGTTGATATTCTGGCAACCGAATTTTATAGCCGCCTTTCGAAATCGAGCAGTCTTCCGACCACCAGCCAGATCTCAGCGGGCGAATTTGAAAGAAACATCTCCGAACTTCTAGCGGCAGATTACGATGTGCTGCTGCTGCCCATCTCCAGGGGTATCTCAAGCACTTACCAGACAGCTGCCTGCGTAGTAAAAAGCTTCCCTGCTGAACGTGTGGCTGTGCTGGACACAAAACTGGTTTCGATGGCTTTGAGTTTTCAGGTTCTGGAGGCGGCACGCGCTGCCGCTGCAGGGGCGAACCTGGCAGAATGCCAACAGACTGCGCAGCAGGCTTACGGGCATATTGGCGTATACTTCACTGTTGATACACTCAAGTACCTCTCCGCCGGCGGGCGTATCAACAGTGCAAAAAGGTTGTTAGGTACAGCCTTGAATATAAAACCCATTCTCGAGATCCGCGGCGGCAATATCGAACTGGTCAGCAGTGTCAGGACACGGCGTAAAGCAATCGAGAGTATGCTTCACTTAGTGGAAAAAGGTATTAACGGGCGCTCACCGGTGCGTCTTTCAGTTTTTCATGCCCTGGCGCGAGATACTGCTGAAGATTTGCTCGAAACTGCTCGAGTACGCTTTTCACCAATCGAGTGCATCCTGTCTGAGATCAGCCCAGTGGTTGGTACCCATGTTGGGCCGGGTACAATCGCTGTTGCATACCAGGCGGGAGGGTAAAATATCATTGGATTCTCCATCCCCCTCAGAGTAGGCTGTTTTTGCAATGCTCTGGGCAGATTCAACTCCTGCCGGGAAGACCGCCATCTTCCTTCCCCTGTAAGAAGTGTCCTTTTCGATAAAGGGCACTTCGATTTTAACGGTTTATCTTGACACGATGAAATAGAGTCTTATAATTGTATAACCATATGCTTATATAACGATCGTGAGGAACACATGGTTGCAATTACAGACAAGACCGCTTTATTCACGAAGGCAAAATTAATGCGGGGGTTTAGCGACCCATCTCGGCTTTCAATCCTGGAAACCTTATTAGATGGTCCCAGGAAAGTCAATGAAATCGTCATGGCGACTGGATTAAGCCAACCCAACGTTTCGAGCCACCTGAGTTGTCTGCGCGACTGCGGTTTGGTCAGTACCCAATCGCAGGGTAAGTTTGTGATTTACCAGTTGAGCGACCCGCGCGTCAACGAAATCCTAAACCTGTCCAGCAGCCTGCTGGCGGATGTCGCGCGCGGCGTGTACGAATGCACCCGCTATGAACCAGAAACCAAATTACTGACAGATTTATCCAAGGAGCAAATTAATGGCTAATCTTAGGACGATGGAAGTTCCCGTCAAGGGGATGGATTGCACCGAATGCACCCAGCATGTCCACCACGCCATACAGGATCTGCCCGGCGTCAAGTCGGTCAATGTTCTGCTGGCCGCGGAGAAAGCTACGATCCAGTTTGACCCGACTCTGGTCGATCTCCCGATGATCCGCAAAGCCGTTGCCGGGGCCGGATATAAAGTCCCGGAAAGCGTACCAGATCAAACACCACCGGCCCGCACCCTCCAGGACTTTACCCGACCAGTTCTGACCATATTTGGCATCGTCTTCGGCGTGGTGCTGTTTGTGGTCGTCTTTGGCGAATGGCTGGGTTGGTTTGAAAAGATTACCACGTTGGTGCCCTGGCCGATCGGTTTCGCCTTGGTGCTGGTATTTGGTTACCCGGTTTTCAAAAACGTGGTACAGGCCACCCTGCGCCGGCAGATCATCTCGCACACCTTAATGACGGTTGGCGTCATCGCGGCGCTGGCGGTTGGCGAATGGGCCACCGCGGCGGTAGTGGTATTCTTTATGCGGGTGGGGGATTATGCCGAAAAGTTCACCACCGACCGGGCGCGCAAAGCCGTCCGCGACCTGACCGCTATGGCCCCGCAAACGGCCCGGCTGGAACGGGATGGCAGCGAAGTAGACGTGCCGATCAGCGAAGTGCAGCCAGGCGATGTGGTCATCGTTCGGCCTGGAGAGAAGATCCCAGTAGACGGCGTGGTGCTGGATGGGCAGGCGACCATCAACCAGGCTGCCATAACCGGTGAGTCGATGCCTGTCGAAGCCAGCCAGGGCGCGAAAGTTTTTGCCGCGACCATTGCCCAGATGGGCAGCCTGCGGGTCAAAACGACCCTGGTGGGATCCGACACTACCTTTGGACGGGTGGTGCGCATGGTCGAAGAGGCCGAGGCGAACCGGGCCGAGGTGCAGCGCATCGGTGACCGGTTTGCCACGTATTATCTGCCGGTTGTGGCCGGCATTGCCTTGATCACTTACCTGGTCACCCGCAATCCCCTCTCGACAGCCGCGGTGCTGCTGGTGGCCTGTTCCTGCTCATTCGCCCTGGCTACGCCGATTGCCATGCTGGCTTCCATCGGCGCCGCGGCAAAACACGGCCTGCTGATCAAGGGCGGCCGTTACATCGAACTGTTAGCCAAAGCCGATACGGTGTTAATTGACAAGACCGGCACGCTCACCACTGGTAAACCACGCCTGACGGATGTGGTCCGCTTAAATGGGTTGAGCGAGGAACGCCTGCTCACGCTGGCTGCTTCGGCGGAACGCTATTCCGAACATCCTTTGGCGGAGGCGGTGCGCCAGGCGGCGCGCGATCAAGACTTGCGCTTGTTGGAACCACAAGAATTTGTAGCCGAACCGGGACGCGGTGTCCGGGCTCGCGTCGATGAAACGCTGGTTGAAGTGGGCAGCTGGCGCATCCTGGGAGATCAACCCCTCCCTGCTGCAGCAGCCGAGTTGGAAAAGCAAGGCAAAACGCTGCTCTTTGTCCGTGCCAATCAGGAACTGGCTGGCATATTGGCAGCCTCAGATACTCTGCGGCCAGAAACACCGGCAGCGTTAGCGGAACTCAAACGAATGGGGGTGCGGAGAATCGAGCTGCTGACCGGCGACAACGAGCGCACCGCGGCAGCCATTGCGGCACAGTTGGGGATTGACTATCGCGCCAACTTGCTCCCAGAGGATAAAATCCGCATTGTCAAAGAGTACCAGGCGCAAGGTCATACCGTCGTGATGGTCGGCGACGGCGTCAATGATGCGCCGGCCCTGGCACAGGCGAATGTGGGTATTGCGATGGGGGCCGGTGGCACCGATGTAGCCATCGAAGCCGCCCACATTGCTTTGATGCGAGAGGATTGGACTCTGCTACCACGCGCCTTCCAAATTGCGCAGAGGACCATGCGCGTGGTCAAAATGAACCTGGGATTTACGATGATCTACAACATCGTTGGGCTGACATTGGCTGCCATTGGCATTCTGCCGCCCATTCTGGCGGCGGCAGCTCAATCACTCCCCGATCTGGGTATCCTTGGAAACTCTTCCCGGCTTTTACGGCAGAAGTGAGCGGAACAGAACAATGAAAATGTAAAGAGGTATTCGACCGGATGAAAATCAATTTGCTGTACTTTGACGGGTGCCCATCCTGGCAACAGGCGCTGACGAATCTAAAAACGGCGATCACGGAAGAGAAACTGGATGCATCCGTGCAATTAATCAAGGTGACAACTGGCCAGGAAGCGGTGGATCACCGGTTTCTTGGCTCTCCTTCCTTCCAAGTAGAGGGTGTTGATTTCTGGCCCACGCACCAGGATCGCTTTTCAATGAGCTGCCGGGTCTACGCTACCCCAAACGGATTAAAGGGCTGGCCAAGCGTAGAAATGCTGCGTCAGAAGTTAAGGGATAAATACGGTTTGGAAGAGTCAGTCATGCCGCAAGCAGGATGAAGGGTTAGCGAGAATCTGTGTTATTCGTTTCAGGAGTCGCTGCGCCAACAGCTCATCCTCATAACTTCTACACAATGATCGCGTATGCTTAGGGAAACATGCCGGAAAAGATCTTGCTGATCGACGATGAAGCGAAAATAACCCGCACCCTTAAGCTTTATCTGGAGCAGGCCGGGTACAAAACTGTATCCGTCCAAGATGGGGCGCTGGCCATGCCAGCGTTCCATCATGAACGGCCGGATTTGGTCATCCTGGATATTTTGCTGCCGCATCAAGACGGCTGGGAAATCTGCCGGCAGATCCGTAGCACGTCCAGGGTCCCGATCATCATGCTCACCGCACAGGGCGAAGAGACCGATCGCATTGTTGGGTTGGAATTAGGCGCGGATGACTATATCGCCAAACCCTTTAGCCCGCGGGAAGTGGTAGCGCGGGTTCGGGCGGTCTTCCGACGCACCCAGGGGCAGGTGCAGCCGCCCCGAATGCTGGAAGCCGGGCCGGTCACCTTGAGTATCGAGCAGCACGCGGCAGCGATCAATGGAACAACGGTGGAACTGACCCCGATTGAGTTCGACCTTCTGGCCACTCTGCTCCAGCACCCGGGGCAAGTCTTTACCCGCCTGCAGCTTCTAGAAAACACCCAGGATGCAGCCTACGAAGGTTACGAGCGGGCGATAGACCAACATATCAAGAACCTGCGCGCAAAACTGGGCGATGATGCCCGCAGTCCCCGTTATATCCTGACCGTTTATGGCGTTGGGTATAAATTCGTTTCGTGATTGAGGAAGCCATGCGCAGTCTTTGGGTAAAACTGGTCAGTGCATTCGCCGGCGTGATCCTACTGGGGATCGTAGTCAATTCGCTGTTGATCAACCAACTCACACAAAGCCAGTTCAGCCAGTATGTGACGACTACCGGACAGGCCTGGGCAGCACGCCTGGCGCCTTCGCTGGCCAGTTATTATGCGCAAAATGGCACCTGGCAGGGCGTGGATCAGTACCTGGGCAATTCCAGTTCAATGATGATGGGTGGAACCGGGGAAACCACTTCCCCATCGGAACGCATGGGACCAGGCATGATGGGCGATAACGGGATGTGGAACGGGGGAATGCAAGACTGGATGGGGTCGAGCAGCATGATGGGCGACATGTGGGGGATAATGGATGTACGCCTGATCCTGGCAGATAACCAGGGTAAGGTCATCGCTGATACCGCCCAAACTGCGGTGAACCAGCAACTCTCCGCCAATGATCTGCAGGCCGGCATTCCACTGCAAGTCAATTCACAGCCAGTTGGAACCCTGCTAGCCGTCTCCAGCACACCGGCCAGCAATTCGATTAGCGCCAATTTTCTCAATGCGGTCCAGCGAACGACCTGGATCACTGGATTAATGACCGGCATTTTAGGGCTTCTTCTAGGATTTTTCCTGTTCAGGCAAATTGTCTCGCCGATCCGGACGGTAACCGAGGCCGCTTCAAACATTGCGAACGGCAAGCTCCACCAGCGTGTTCCGGTAAAATCCAATGATGAAGTTGGCACCCTGGCGCGCACCTTCAATCAAATGGCCGATTCCTTGGAACGCGACCAGCACCTGCGCCAGAGCATGATCGCGGACATCGCCCACGAATTACGCACGCCAGTCACCATCCTGCAGGCAAATTTGGAAGGAATGCTGGATGGGGTCCTGCCATCCAGCCCGGAAGAAATCGCTTCACTACGCGATGAGGTCGATTTGCTTTCCCGCCTGATCGCCGATCTGCGCTTGCTGTCCCTGGCGGAGGCTGGCCAGTTGAAGCTCGAAAAAACGATGGTCCCTGCCAGACGGATCGTCGAACTAGCTATCGAAGGGTTCCAGATGCAGGCTGCCGAACAGAAGGTTAATCTCGTGACAGACGTGGCGGATGGCTTACCGCCGGTATTCGTAGACGCCGATAGGATGAATATGGTACTTCGAAACCTGATTTCGAACGCGCTGCGATACACGCCGGAAAATGGGGAAATTGTCGTCCACGCATCTCAAAAGGATGGGGAAGCGATCCTGAATGTTACGGACACCGGCCGAGGCATTGCCGTTGAGGACCTCCCCTATGTGTTTGATCGTTTTTACCGGGCAGATAAGTCACGCAGTCGAAGCAGTGGCGGATCGGGGATCGGACTGGCGATTGTCAAGCAGCTAGTGGAAGCGCATGGTGGAAAGGTGTTGGTCAAGTCTCCGGTTTATTCTAATTCAGTGCAAGAAAAAGGCGGGACCTGCTTTACTATACAAATGCCATATAGTGATATTTAAACCAAGCTTTTAATGCGATTGATCGATCGTTTTGCAGATAAGTGGGATCGATATTTTTCCGCCACAGCTAATTACAATTCCATCTATTATAACGACTGGCAATTGACCCTCGTCTGGAAGCGCTGGGCATTCAGGGTCAAACAAATCATGGTACCGAACGGTGACTTCATTCCCATACCTTGCTTTGATCTGCCCAGCTGCCCACTCGGCTACCTCCCGCCAGGTTTCTTGAATGCCTTCTTTGCAGGCCACCGGCGCGCCGATGATAACAACCTGATGCACAGAGCACCTCCTCTCCGATCCGCTTGCTCAGCAACAGCCGCTGGAACGGCGGGCAAGTGAGGCAAAATCCACGCCCAACTGTTGGCTGATCTCCTGATTCACTTCGCGCAAGAAGGCGACAGCTAGTTCCTGCGTCATCAGATGGTCCTGAATGGTTTCATTTGTGCCGACCGCGCTTTGTAGTGCGCGCAGCTGCGTCAGGTCTACTTGAGAAATAGCGCCTGTATTTTGCTGCCTCCGAATTTTCTGCTGCAATGCAGAAAGGTCAGAAAGCAATTGCATCGCCTGCGGATCTGCATGCAACCTTTGTACTGCGGCTATATAGCGCAGAAATGGTTCAGATTGGGTCAAATTTTCCGCCAGACTGGACGTTGCTTCCAGTAAGGTGATGGAAACCCCGGCGATGTTCGATGTCATTTCGATCTCCTTAGCCACAGCAGCCTCCTGTCCGGCAGACACTGGCATAATCCAGCCCGATGGCCTTCGATAACAGATCGCCAAGCTCTTGGGACAAAGCCACCAATGCTCCTTGTGCCTGGTTGTAGGCAATGACGGATGGCTGCTGGTTGACCCGGTCGAGGAGAGTCTGAAGTTCCTGGCGATCCTCAGCGCTCACTGCATTCAACATCAACAGTGCTTTCAAAGAAGCCTGCTTTTTCTGAAATTCCTGAATGGCGCTTTGAGCTTCCGCATCCTGTCGGAAGGTGAAGAGGGCCTGTTCAAACGCCTGAAATTGCGGCGCTTCCGCAAGGACCTCGGCAAACTGCCTGGCAGCTTGCATCACCACTTCTTTGGAAGCAACTTCTAAATCATTCCAGGTTGTTTCGACCATTCCGAGGCTCCTTTTTACTGACCTATTGTATTTTCAACAGCAAAGTCGTTTTGATAAATTTGCTCAGCTAATTCGGCTAGCATTGTCAGCCCCTTGATTTCCTGCGGCAGGAGGGGAATTTGTACCAGCGGCAGTCCAAACCGATCCACGATGTCACTCAGGTACTTCTCCTGCATGGCGCGGCGGGCATGGGTGAAGGGCGTATTGGCTTGCTGCGCTGGAATCACCTGATTGGCGACCACCAGACCTGGCCGGATCCCGACGGTGCTCAGTTCTTTTGCAGCACGCCAGGCTTCAAGAATAGGCGTAGCTTCGGGGTACATCACAAAGGCAAACGTGCTCTGCGCTGGATCGCGCATCATCTCGATCACTTTGCTAAAGCGTTGCTTAGCCACATCGTCAGCAGCAGTGGCATCGACCGATGCAAAGATCTTTACATCCAGCTGCTTCGACCAATCCACGGGTAGTTCCAGCAGGCGCAAGGTATGGCCAGTCGGAGCAGTATCAAAAATCACCGCCTGCCATTCCTCCAAAGAGGCATATTCAATGAACTTATCGAAGGCTGCCATCTCTTCGGTACAGGGTGAGTTAAGCTCCTCTTCCATCACGGCGATGGCGCTTTCCGGCCGTCCGCGCCGGCGGGCATCTTCGAGGATGCGCGTCTTATAGGTTTCCGCCGCGGCTTTTGGGTCAATCTTGACCGCCCACAAATTGGGCTGGCCGGCTACAGGCGCGATTTCGTCACCCACCGGGCTGTCGAGTACATCGCCCAGATGTGCTGCTGGATCAGTGGTTAAGAGGAGCGTTTTGTATCCCTGCCGTGCCAGCCAGACGGCCGTGATGCAGGAAGCTACCGTTTTGCCCACGCCGCCTTTACCGGCAAAAAACACCGTGCGTTGGTGGCCGTTCGGCTGCAGGCGCGACCGCACATCCTCCAGGGGTGTTATCACGGGCATCACCTGGGGCTCAATCGCCTCGGCCTGAAAGGTTTTCTCCGCGGGGTTCCCATCAAAGAAGATTTTCGCAACCTGGCTTAGCCGATGAATGCCTTTAATTTCCCCAGACAACAAGGTCATGAATTGCTTGGAATAGGGCAGATCCTTTTTAATCTGTTCCAGGTAATGGGACTGCATTTCCGCCCGGGCAGCAAAGAGCGCGTTCTGCGTGCCTTCGGGTGGAATAACGCCATTGACGATCAAGCGGTAGTTATGGATGCCTAACTTGCTTAACTCGCTGATAGCTCGCCGGGTTTCCTTGATTGATATGGCTTCTGGGTGCAGGACAAAGATAAAGCTGGTCTGATCGCTCTCGCGCATGGCCGCCAGTGCACGCTCATATTTGTGCTTGGCATCCTGGATCGCTGCGGCAGGTCCCAGGCAGGTTTGCCCGCTGCCCGCGCTGGCGGCGTCGATCGACTGGCTCCATTCCGCCGGCAGTTCCAGCAGGCGGATCGTGTGGCCGGTTGGGGCTGTGTCAAATATGACCACGTCGAAAACCAAAGCATCCTTTTCAGGAGCCTCGAGAAAGTCGGTGAAGCGGTCGAAAGCGGCAACTTCCGCGGTGCATGGGCCGCTCATCTGTTCTTCCATCACCTGCACAATTTGGGGTGGGAAGGCAGCGCGCAGGGGCGCCATGGCCCGGTCGATGTACTCCTGCGTAGCTTTATCGGGGTCGATCTCCATGGCCCACAGGTTGGCAATGCCCTGGATCGCGGTGATTTGGTGGCCTATCGACTGCTCAAAGACGTCTGCCAGGTTGGAGGCCGGGTCGGTGGTCACAATCAGCGTTTTCTTGCCCTGCTCTGCCAGCCGGACCGCGTGCGTGCATGCCATCGAGGTCTTTCCGACCCCACCTTTGCCCGAAAAAAAGAGATAGGAAGTTGCCATATTACTTCCCACCGTTCCGCTTACCCAAGATCTCAAAGATACCCGGATACTTCCCCTCGGCAACGATTTCACCCCGCACTACCACGATCGGCAGCGCCGCCATTTCTTTCTCGCGTACCAAGCGCATCACTTCCGCATTCCCTAAAAAAGCCTGCGGATTAGAGGCCATCTGGTAACGAGTCACCTGGTAGCCTTCCTGCTGCAGCCGTAAAATGGTTTCATTGAGATCCAATAAGGTCTGGTCCAGGGTCGGCCCGCACAGTCCCGTTGGGCAGCACATGGGCGGATCAAAGATTTCCACATCTGGGCGAGTCCCGGGTTTTGAAAACGTAAAGGTGCGTTTGAAATTCTGACTATTTTCGCTCATATTATTTCTATCTCCATTGAAGTATCAAAGCTAAAAAACGTTCAATCAGTACGTTTTTCGATGCCAAAGCGTAGGTTTTCAAATGCCTGGGGGCCACACATGATGCGGCGGGATTGAATGCGATCTGGGTCAAAGAAGGTGTTAAAAGTTTGCCGGAAATCCTCAAATGCCTTCAAATTGATTGAGTAATATACCCATCGCGCATCCTTTGGATCCCGTTCGACATTGACTAACCCCACTTCACGCAAAACACTCAGGTGGTGAGAAATCAGGTTTGGCGCAAGTTGTAGCGCATTCCCCAACTCGCAGTTACACTGCACCCCCTCAATGATCTGCTCCAGAAGCAGCAGTCGATTGGGTTCGGCGAGCACCTTCAGCCAGCGGGCTAAATCTGTCACCTGCTCTTTTGAGAATTCTGCATTATCCATGCGGTTCCTTTCTGGATATTTCAATCGCTATTGAATTATATCATCAATGACGTAACGAGGCACTTATTTTGGGGATATTTCTGAGTATATCGGCAGACGTGGATGGATATTTACAAAACAAACATGCTGGGATTTATTTCTTCTGCCCAGGCAAGTATGCCGCCATGCAAGTTGGAGATGCGCGAATAGCCAGCCTGCAATAATACTTCTACAGCGCGTGCTGAACGCACCCCGTTGCGACAGAACACCACCCATTCAACAGAGGGATCCAACTCGTCCAGGCATGTTTGCAGCCTGGCTAA
>JAJZTR010000047.1:0-13757 GCA_021848775.1 Chloroflexota bacterium
TGCTGAAATTCAATAACGAAAAACGGCGGGCAAATATTTGCCCGCCGTTTTTCGTTAAGGATGTATTAGCTCTCTTCCTCTTCCTCGGGGGGTGCGCTCAAGGCGTCGCCGTATGCTAACAGCAATGCAAACTGGCTGATGGCATTGTAGACGTCTTCAAGTTGATTCTGCAGGGTAAGATCGCGTACGAAATCGGGTTCGCCCAACCGTTTCAGCAGCGGCTGCGGAATGGCGGGAGTGCGCACCTGGGCAGAAAATTGCTGGATCTCCGGGCTGATTGTCCAATAACGATGCATGCTGTCTTCCAACCGGGTGTACTCCTCACCAGTCGGACGTCGGGATTGACGGGGTTGGGTTGCCACCGAGGAAGCGCCCGATCTGCGCTGCCGCAAGGCAGATAGCAGCTGTTCCTGCGTACGGCCGCGCATGCGAAACAACAGAAATGGGTCTTCGTCGAAACGTTCGCCTAGAATGTAATGGGTAGCCGCGACGTGCTTGCACGGGTTGGCTTTATCCGGGCACGAGCATTCGGATATCATATCGTAACTGGACTGGGGAAACAGGCTGACACCCGCAGTCGCGAAAGCCTCCTCGATATTGGAGGGCATTTCACCGGCAAGAAGCTGGGCGGCAAATATTGCCTGATCGGCGAGCACATCCAACACGCGGTTCCATTGGCGTGCAGTCAATGGGGTGAGCCGGATGGTCACTTTGTACGGTCGGGGGCGGGATCCCTGCACCAGGGCAGCCACTCCGTCCCTGGTTTCTTCAATGGATACCACCTGTCCCTGGCGGGCATAAAACTGACCGCGTATCAATCGCGGTCCGGAAACCAGCTGCTCCATGGCGGAAATCCAGCGCCGCGCCCACCAGTGTTTTCCAAAGGTGCCGTGTTCAGATTGGGCTTTAATGCCGCCTCGTGCTTTGCGCGGATTCATGCCCCACCCGTTCATTCCATTGCGATCATCCACCATTCAAGCTCCTCATTTGCGCAGCGCGACCAGATCGCGCAGATCGTCGGTGCTTAATTCGGTCAGCCATTCTTCTCCACCGCCGATCACAGACTCCGCCAGCCCAATTTTCGATTCGATCATCTCATCGATGCGTTCTTCCAGGGTACCCAGGGTAATCAGTTTATGCACCTGAACGTTCTGCTGCTGCCCGATGCGGTAGGCCCGGTCTGTGGCTTGATTTTCGACAGCCGGATTCCACCAGCGGTCATAGTGGAATACGTGGCTGGCGCGCGTCAAATTGAGACCAAAGCCACCCGCTTTCAGCGATAGAATGAAAATCGGCGGTGCGGAACTTTCTTCCTGGAAGCGGGTTACCAGCTGATCGCGAACCGATGCGGGTGTTCCGCCGTGCAGGTAGTACACTGGACAGTTCAACGTCTGCGGCAGGTATTGATTAAGGATATGGCCCATTTCAGCGTATTGCGTGAAGATGAGCGCGCGGTCACCAGCGGCCAAAACCTCTTCCAACATTTCGGTCAGGCGGGTTAATTTTCCGCTGCGACCGTTGCTGTGGTTTCCGCCGATTTCACGTTCCAACGGTTGTTTGAGGAAATGCGCTGGATGGTTGCAGACTTGTTTCAAGCGGGTGAGCATCGCCAGCACCAGGCCGCGTCGTTCCAGACCATCGCTTTCGGCAACCTTTTTCAGCGATTCCTGAACCACCGCTTCATAGAGCGTAGCCTGTTCCTCGCTCAAATAACACAAATCTTTCATTTCCAACTTTTCAGGCAGATCCGTGATCACGCGCGGATCGCTCTTCACACGCCGCAAAATGAAGGGGCTGACCATCTGTTTGAGCAGGGCAGTGGCCTCATGGTCGCCAAAGCGCTCTATCGGGATGGAAAACTCGCGGCGGAATTTTTCCAATGAGCCTAAATATCCGGGGTTCAGGAACTGCATAATCGACCATAATTCGTTTAAGCGGTTTTCTACGGGGGTACCGGTCAATGCCAGACGGAAGGTCGATTTGAGCTTGCGTGCAGCCTGAGTCTGTTTGGCGGAAGGATTCTTGATATTCTGGGCTTCGTCCAGAATCACACCATACCAGGAAATGGGCTGCAGGATTTCCTGATCGACCCGCAAAAGGGAATAGCTGGTGACCACCAGATCCACCTCTTGTGCCGCTTTGGCGAATTCGCTGTTTTTAAGCCGTCCCGGCCCTTGATGCACCAGGGTGTTGAGCGATGGGGCAAAACGGGCCGCCTCGCGCTGCCAGTTGATCGCCACCGATGTGGGACACACTAAAAGCACCGGGTTGGGCAGTTTGCCGAGCGATTCTTTCTCGTGCAGCAGCAACGCCAGGGCCTGAATGGTTTTGCCAAGACCCATGTCATCTGCCAGACAAGCTCCCAATCCCCAGCGGCGGAAGAAAGCGAGCCAGGAGAAGCCAAAGCGCTGGTAAGGACGCAGGGTGCCATTCAGACCGGCAGGCTGCGCCAGCTCTGTCATGCGCTGGCTGTCTGAAATATTGTCAAGCCATTCACCAATCCAGCCTTCAGCCAGGACCTCATCGAGCGGAAGTCCATGGGCAGTCTCAGCACCGAGTGCCAGCTGGGCGGCTTCAAGCAGGCCCATCTCGCCGGAATGCTGCTGCTTTTCCCAGAAACTGATGGCGGCTTCCACCTGCTCGGTATCCAGTTGCACCCACTGCCCGCGTACCTGAACCAGCGGCATTTTCAGCGCAGCCAGGGCTTCGAATTCCTCGCGGGTCAGAGTCGTATCGCCGAGCGACAGCTCCCATTCGAAATGCACCAGGGTGTTGATGCCCAGGCGGCCGGCCTTGGTGAAATCCACCTTCTTCCCGGCACGGGGTGTCAGCGTGACTCGCACACCCAAACGCGCGCCGCGCTGATTCCACCAGGGCGGTGTGAGAATACCGAAGCCTGCCTGCTCTAAAAGGGGAGCAGCTTCACGTAAAAATGTATAAGCTGATTCTGTGTCAAGGTCGACGCCAGTCGGGTGGCGCGCCTGCAGGCTGGTGAGAATGGGATTGAACAGGCGTGAGGCATAACCCAGCCCGGCTAACAGGAGCTCCTGCGGATGATCCAGGCGGCGGCTAAGTTTGGTCAGTTCATCTTTGGAGCGGAACCAGATATCTTCGGCTGTGATCAGAAGGCTGGGATCAGACCGGGATTGCAGCAAGAACTGCAGTTCCCAGGTCTCTTTATGTCCATTATCCTCGGTTGGCGGAATAAGTTGGAACGCAATGCGGAAGTTATCGTCACCGGCTGCCAACAGATTGCGCAGCCAAGCTTTAACGCTGCTGTACAGCGACTGCAATTGTCCTGGTGCCGCTTTGACGCGCCCGTCAGGTGTGAATAAAGCCGCCAGCCAGATGTCAAGCAGATTGCCTTTCTCCGGCAGGAGAAGCGGCGCGCTGCTGCGGCCCCAGGTGCGGGCCAGCGCATCACAAGTCGACTTTAAAAAGCTGTCGAGCAGGGTATGGGGGGTGTGGCTTGATACTTGAATGGTTTTGCCCACCCGCGTTTGCGAGCCCATCTCGGCCCGGCAAATAGGCGGCATGCTCTTTTCCAAGAACTCAAGCCGCGGTCCATCCTTCGGGCTGTCCAGAACGGGCAGCCAGCGGGCAAAATACTGATCAGCCTGGCCTTCGATGGTGGATTTCTCCAGCACAGGCAATATTTTATGTTCCGCCAGGACTTCCAACACCAGCCCGCAGGCCTGCTGCCAGTAATGCGCATCAGCACCAAGCGTGAACCCACTCGCGATGCTTTCGGTTGGCAGATTGGCCAAAACGCTGAAGGCTTTTCCAGCCGGTAGAATCAATCCGCGAACCAGCCAGGGCATGAGTCTTGGATTGGAGTAGCCGTCCAATTCCCACTCCGGGTTCAGGCTGGGTGAGGGCAGCGGGCCTGAACGGGTCGAGGGCAGGCGTAAACGCACTGCACCCAGCAAGGCGCTGTCTAACGGTGTACCAGACCCAATCTGCAGCCGGATCGTTTCAGGTTCCAGGCAGAAGGGATGGTCTTTTAATTCAGTTTTTTTGGCAAGCGTGCCGTGATCGCGAGATAGGGGTTTGCTTTCCGGGCTTTCTGCCCAAAACAAGAACCCCCCCGTATCAGACGGTTTGCGCGGCGGCTGCCAATGCGCGTGCAGTACCCACATAATGTGTTACTTCAGCAACCTGTCTATGTTGAAATGAGATGCGACAAACAAAGTACCATAACCTTGTCCGGGAGCAGGCAGAGCGGATTAATCAAAACATCCCCGGGTGTTTGTTAATGTGTAAAAAAGGGTGCGCAACCAGTCGACTGCCTGTACTGGCTCGAGAACCTTTCTGAAGGTGTCAACTTAATCGATTTGACCAAGGATCGATAGTAATTGTTTTATAACGCTCAAGTTGTCCTGATAAAAGGATGATCAAAATAATTCCGAAAAATTTTCCCCACGAAAAAATTAAGTGATTTCCTTTGAGCTTGTGTGCTGTCAAAAAATCCAGTGATGAGTAATCAAATTATATCGCATGTCAAGGGAAATTGGAGGAATATTAAGGATTGTTTACGCATTTGTTAGCTGAAATGACCTGAAAAGGATGGTTTAACCCCTCCCCAGGGTCACTTTGGGGAGGGGGATTGATTTCGGGGCTGATGTTATTTTCTCAGTTCGGCGCCGACTGCCTGCCCAACCCGGCGGATAATGCGCTGCCGTATTTGGCCGGCTTCTTCCGGGCTGAGAGTGTGATCGGGAGCCTGATAGGTGACCGCATACGCCAGACTCTTTTTTCCGGGGCCAATCTGCTCCCCGCGGAAAATATCGAACAGCCGCAAACCAACCAGCAGCTTGCCGCCTCCCTGACGAATGGCTTTTTCCACTTCCAACGCAGGAACACTCTCATCGACGATCAACGCCAGATCCTCCAATACGGCTGGAAACACCGGCACCGGCTCGATATCATAACGGCTGGCGGATTCAGTTGCCATCGCCGCCATGTCGAATTCTGCCGCCAGTACCGCTGGCGTCAGGAAATCATACTGCGCCTGTACCTGCGGGTGCAATTCACCGAACACGCCAAGCACCTTTCCGTTCACCGCGACCTGGGCGGTTTTTCCAGGGTGAAATGCAGGGTGAGCAGCCGGCAGGTATTCGACGTTTTTGATGTGCATACTCTGCAACAACCCTTCGATAACGCCTTTAAGATCGAAGAAGTCCAGTCGTTTTTCATCTGCCGAATCCCAGGCAGGAATGGTCCGCAGACCGGTCATGACAATCGCCAACCGCTGCGGTTCTTCAGGGAGTGCCGAGCCTTCAACGGGTAGAAAAACCGGTCCGATTTCGAAAAAGGCCAGACGATCGCGCAGCCGGGAATTCTTTTCCAGATTGTCGAGCACGGACGCCACCAGGCTGCGGCGCATCACCTGCCGCTCGGGCGTCAGTGGATTTTTGAGGGCGATGTAGGTTGGCTGAGGTCTATCGGATAAGGTTGCCTCCAGCCGGGCTTCCCGCTCAGGGGAGGTCAGGCGGTAATTAATCACTTCCTGCAGCCCGGACCGCGCCAGGGCCTCCCTGACCCGCCTCTCAAAGAGTACCGGTCGATTGTCGCGCGCGTCGGGCAGCTCCTCAGCCAGATAGGTTGAAGTGATTTTGTCGTAGCCGTAGATTCGCGCAATTTCCTCCACCAGGTCGGCGCTGCCAACCACCCCGGTTCCAATATCCAGGCGGTGCGGCGGGGTTTGGGCATGGACGGTATCGCCATCCACCCGGCAGGCGAACTCCAGGCGCGACAACAGGGCGGCGATATCCTTTGCGCTAATTTCGACGCCAAGCAGGCGCTTGACTTCAGCGGTGGTGATGGAAACCTCAGGGTCCTCAGCCGGCAGCGGGTAATTGTCCACCAGGTTGGAATAAACCACCCCGCCGCTCCATTCGGCCATGCGCTGCAGGCAGAGGGTCACACCTTCGGCTGAAAGAGCCGGGTGCACCCCGCGCGAGAAGCGGAAACCGGCTTCTGATACCAGCCGCTGCGAGAAGGTGGTGCGCCGGGTGTTGACATAGTTCCAGGTCGCTCCTTCTAGCAGGATGTTGCGTGTTGTCGCGCTGATTTCAGATTCGAGACCGCCCATTACCCCCGCCAGCGAAAGCGGTCCGGCTGTATCGCAGACCAGGACAGTGAAATTATCCAGCTTGCGCTCCACGCCGTCCAGGGTGGTGAGGGTCTCACCCGGGTGGGCGGCGCGTGTGATAATCGTGGGGGACTTTCCTCCGGCGCGTTTGACCAGCACATCGTAGTCGAAGGCGTGCAGCGGCTGCCCCAGTTCCAGCATGACATAGTTGGTCGCATCCACCACCGCGTTGATCGGACGCATTCCCGCCAGGCGCAAGCGCAATTGCACCCGGTAAGGGCTGGGCCGCTGCTCCACTCCCTCCAGCATTCCCAGCACGAATCGGGGATTGAGCCGGGGGTCGGTAATTTCAATGCCTGCTTTCCCGGCAATCGACGGACCCTGAGCGGGGAGCAGCGCATGAGGTTTGCGCAGCTGTTTATTGGTGAGCGCAGCTACTTCACGCGCCACCCCCACCATACTCGCGTTGCGGATCATGTTGGGCAGGATATTGACCTCCAGAACCGCGTCGCCCATGTAATCGACCAGGGGTATGCCGGTGGGCGCATCCTCATCCAGAACGATGATGCCTTCATGCTCTTCGGATATGCCGAGCTCCTTTTCGGAACAAACCATCGAGAAGGAGTCAACGCCGCGGATTTTGGTCCGCTTGAGGGTGGTGAGCACCCATCCAGGCTGGTGACCGTCATACAATTGAGCGCCTTCGCGTGCGTAGGCAACTTTAATCGGTTGAGGCAGCGGGCCTGTTCCCTTATATTCGAACAGGTTTGGCGCGCCGGTGAGTACGACCAGTTCGCCGCTGCCGTCATTCAGGCGGCACAAAACCAGCCGATCGGCATTGGGGTGGGGCATGACCTCGTCGATTTGTGCCACCACGATTTTTTCAGGATCCCAGGACAAGCCATGAATGCTCACCTCGCGGCGCTGTGGCGCATCGGGCTGCTCGTAGGGATTGGGCAGTCCCACCAGCAAAATATCTTCGACCTCCAGGCCGGCCATGGTCAAGACTTCGGCCACCTCGACCAGCGATAGGTCGATATCAACATAATCTTTAAGCCAGGAAAGGGGTACTTTCATCTCTAAAACTGCTCCAGGAAGCGAATATCGTTTTGAAAGAAGTATCGGATGTCATTGACTTGATATTTAAGCAATGCGATGCGTTCTGGTCCCAAACCGGCTGCGAATCCCGAATAGATGGTGGGGTCGTAACCGCCATTTTGCAGCACAATGGGATGCACCATGCCGCAGCCGGCAATTTCCAGCCAGCCGCTGTACTTGCAGACCGGGCAGCCTTTACTGCCGCATACGAAGCATTCCATCACAATATCGCCGCTTGGTTCGGTAAAAGGGAAATAGGATGGGCGCATGCGCACCCGCACATGTTCGCCAAACATGCGGCGCGCAAAACCTTCGATGGTTCCCTTCATATCACCCATGGTGATATTTTTTCCCACCGCCAGCAGTTCTACCTGATTGAACTGCGCCTCGTGGCTGGCGTTCGTTTGCTCGTAGCGGTACACCATCCCGGGCAGAATCACCCGGATCGGTCTGGGACACATCTCGCGCATGGCATGAATTTGTCCGGGAGAGGTGTGGGTGCGCAGGACAGTGCCAGGAACCGTGGTGTGGAAAGTGTCCCACATGTCGCGGGCAGGGTGATGTTCCGGGATGTTGAGAAGCTCAAAGTTAAACTCTTCCGTCTCGACTTCCGGCGAGCGGTATTCCTGAAAACCCATCTCCTCGAAGATATGGACGATTTCAGCAAGCGCCTGAGATGCGGGATGGATGCGGCCCAATGGATTGCGCCGTCCCGGCAGGGTAATATCCAGGCGCTCTGTGTCCAGTTTTTGGCGCAGAGAAGCTGTTCTCACGAACTCGCCTCGTTCCTCCAGGGCAGCCTCGAGCGCCTGTTTCACCTGGTTGGCTTTTTGTCCAACAGCCGGGCGCATTTCTTTGCTGATTTGGCCCAGCCGTGTGAAAACCAGCATCACCGGTGAGCTGCGCCCAAGGTGCGTGGTGCGCCAGGCTTGCAGGCCGGCTTCATCCTGCACGGAGCTAAGCGCATCCAGACCTGCCCGCCGGATTCCGTCCAATTCCGCAAGGACATTTTCTTCTTCTGCCATACGACCTCCTTAAACAAATAACCCGTCCTGAATGAGGGACGGATTTCATTTACCCGTGGTACCACCCTGATTGACTGTGAATACAGCCCGCTCAGTCCAACAGCCTTTTCGGCGATTGGTGTGCCCTGTAACGCTGACCCTGCGGCTCAGACTACAAGCCCTTCGGTAAGGGCGTTCCCCTGAGCGGCTCGGAAGGGAACTTCAATCGGTTTTCTGCGAGCGGGGGTTTCAGTCTTTGCCCCTGCATCCCTGGCGGAGTCTGCCGAACTACTTTCCTTCGTCATTGCCTTTGGTTCTTAATGATGCTTCTATTATCTATGAACGCAGTGGAAAGTCAAGCCCCCAATTGGCTGGCGGCGGATTGGCTGCCGGTTTATTAATTTGGTTTCCCAAGACTTAAAATAAGCGGCTGATAATAATTCGGCCGGGAACATTACCCGCACCCCATTCGTAACATCCAATATCCCAGCCGCCTGGGAATTGTCAATAATTGGTATTTCCTGCCGTTATTTCAAATCACGCGGCCGCCAGATCTTTTCCAGATCAGCAATCACATCCGCAGTGAGCGCACTCCAGGAACGGATTGGCAGTTCCAAGAACGCAATGGCGCCTGTGGGCAGGGCTTCGACGTGGTCGCTTAATAACTGCAGCAAGGTTTCAAGTCCGGGGTTGTGCCCGACCACCAGTACCGTGTCCGTGCCTTTGTCATCCAACCCGCGTAGCGTTTCCAAATATATGGGAGGTTCCCCAAGATAGAACCCCTCTACATAGACGATTTCTTTTTTGTAACCACACTTTTCCGCCACAATTTCTGCGGTTTTACTGGTTCGCACTGCCTTGGATGAAAGAATCAAATCTGGAACCAGGTCTTTTTCCTTAAGCAGCTTTCCCATCCGAGGAGCATCTTTTTCCCCGCGTTTATTCAACCCGCGTTCAAAATCAGATGCATCGCTGTCCTCAAAGCTGGATTTCGCATGGCGCATCAGCAGCAATTTTTTCATACACCCTCCGGTCTTCACAAAAAGACGCTCGCGGTAAACATTGTCCTTTTAAATCAGAATGAGTATAACATGACCTGATTACAGATACCCGACTGGCTGCTAAATTTTACAATTTGTTAATCTTAAACTGGCAGGTGATCTGGTTGTAACAAATAAACAGGTCGACTTCTTTGATGACGTACAATATACATTATATGTCGTAACAAAACCCAACAATAATAGACATAATTAATAATTCAACTAAATAAAAATCACTGGTTAAAGGTTGGCTGGTTGTTGCGACCTGCGAACTCCTCTGGATAAAGGAACAATTTTCGTTCTATCCCCATAATTTTTGAAACTGAGGCCTTGGTGCGAAGGACATGAATTCAACCCGTCCCGTACCTCAAGCCGGCTTTCAACGTCATAACTAATGAAAAACAACAAGATGGATTTAATTCCACGCGCCCGGAACTTCGATCTCGCTGCCCTGGAAAGTATTTATGACCAGTACAATCAGGGGCTTTACCTGTACGCCTGTTACCTGCTTGGGAACAATGAACTGGCTGAGGAGTGCGTCGCGGAGACTTTCTCAAGACTACTCAAAGCCTTGCACGCCGGTAAAGGACCTGACAGCAACATTAAAGGGTATCTCTACCGCAGCGCTCACAATTGGGTAACCGATTATTACCGCAGGCGCCGGGATGATTGCGAGCTTGATGACGAACTGCCCGCGAAAGAACAGGAACAAGTTGGAATGGAAGTTGAAAGAAAGATCGCTCAACAGCATCTGCGCCGAGCCTTGGCTCAACTTTCAGGCGAGCAATACCAGGTGGTTTCGTTGCACCTGATTGAAGGCTGGGATCTGGCGGAAGTTGCGCTCACTTTGGGCAAGTCGGTCGGTGCGGTTAAATCCTTACAGCACCGCGCGCTGGAGAATTTGCGCAAGTTTATGAATGGACAAGAGTGAACCATGAAGCAAGAAAAATACGATGATCCTGAATTAATTGCCGAAATCCAGGCGTTGCGGACAGAGGAACCTCGCGATCCTCAAAAAGCGGCTGAAGGAAAGACCGCCTTTATCGCTGAAGCCAGGCAGTTGAGCCAATCCGTATCTAAAACACCACCACAGCGTCATAATATTTGGAAAGGTTTTCTCGCTCCAATATTTTTACAACCTAGAAGGGAGGGTTTTTCGATGATGAATATTGCATTGTTGGCAGCAATGGTGTTTGGGCTTGTTTTTGGTGGGGGCGGCATTACAGTTTCAGCGGCGCAAGGTAGTATGCCTGATGACGCGCTTTACGGAGTAAAGCTCGCGACGGAACGCGTGCGACTGCAGTTTGCCGGTGAAGATGAAGCCGAATTTCAACTGGCACTGCAGTTTGCCGACCGCCGGATTGAAGAAGCGGCTTATATGTTCCAGAATGGCGAAGCCCCTGATGAAGCCTTGATGAAACGCATTCAAGAACAAAATGAAAATTGTCTGCGCCTGGCACTTGGTTTGCCTGAGGACATGGTACTTCCAGCGCTCCTCCAACTCCAGGAGCAGTTCCGCCAGCAGTTGCGGTTGATGGAACAGCTGCAAATCCCGGAAGATGCAGCCTTAGAGGGCGTCCAGCTTCGCTTACGAACGACGCTGGAGCAGCATCTGTACCTGGCAGAACTGGGTGAAGGCGACCAGCTGCAGCTGCACCAGGAATTGCAGATCAGGGATCAAGACCGGATTAACCAGCTCGAGAATGATGCTCTGCGCAATGAGGAACAAAATCAGAATCAAATTCGCGAAGGCAGCGGCGACGGTTCAGATGGATCGAACGGCAGCCCCTGGGTAGGTGAATCAGCTACGCCAGGGAATGGCGAGGAATCGGGAGAATCGAAAAATCCCTGGACGGAAGAAACCCCCACCCCGGGTTCCGGCTATGGAGAGGGCGAATCGCAAAACCCGTGGACGACCACCACTCCTACGCCGGGAAGTGATTATGGACCCGGCCCGGGTGGGTGTGAAACCTGCACCCCCCAGTTCGGCACGCCAAAATGGGATGGCAGCGGGATTAATCCGTAAGGACTGCATAAACAAAACTGGATAGAGAAAATCGTATGCGGGCGGGAATCCATTCCCGCCCGCATTAATGTTTAATCTCCCCATCGGTTAAATCCTGAACGAGCAGGGGCACAATATTGCTGCACCTCATCCTTTGTATTTCCGCGCGAATCATGCCTATAATTGAAAAGTAAAGGATAACTAGGAATGCCTATCCCGGAACCGAACTTGCGCTTTATCGACGAACCTATCGAAGCGGTGTTTGATTCCCCACCCATATTCGAGAAGTCACCGCCGTGCCCGGCCGGTTTCATCTGGCGTGAGCAAACATTCCGGATTGTGGAGTTGATGGCTGAATGGAAAGATTTCCGCCGCCGCGGGCGCATGTCGAATAATATGATCCCTGCACACCTTTCCCGCGCTGAACGGATTGGCTCCTGGGGCGTGGGACGTTTCTTCTTCCGGGTGCGCACCGAAAATGACAGCGTTTTCGAAATTTATTTTGATCGGGCGCCCGCGGATGCCGGAGACCGCAAGGGTAGGTGGGTTTTATTTGGCGAGCGGACTGGTAGCAGCGTAAAACTTCAATAAATTTCAAAATAGTTCAACTATCTAAAGTATGATATTAAAATAATTAATAAACCTATTGACAATATTCAAATACATGCTAGAATATTTTCAAGGGAAGGTTCAATCTTCTTCGATTTATAGCTTGAGTTAGCGCAAGCAACCCATCGCAGCGATATAATCTGGAGGCTGTATGAATCAGATGCTAAATCAGTGCCCGGTATGCAATAGTGAGTTAATCGTTACCCGCCTGTTTTGCCTGCAGTGCAATACCACAATTGAGGGGCATTTTCACCCGGAAGCCAACCCTTTTGCTCCGCTCTCTTCTGAGCAGATGCAATTTCTACTGACCTACATCCGCTGCGAAGGCCGCTTCAACCGGATGGAAGAGGAGCTGGGGCTTTCCTACCCAACCTTGCGGAACCGTTTTAATGAGATTTTACGCGCTTTGGGTTTTGAACCAGGGCGCGAGGAAGTGCCAGCCCGTCTGACTGCAGAGGACCGGATGCGGATCCTCGACGAACTGGCAGAAGGCCTCATCTCCTCTGATGAAGCCCAGCTGCGAATTCTCGGCAAAAAGGAGGAGGCTGCCGAGAAATAACCGGAGATCAAGGGAAGTGTGGCATGGCCAATGCTGAAGAACGCCTTAAAATACTGAATATGCTGCAGGAGGGAAAAATCTCTGCAGCTGAAGCTGCCCGATTGCTGGAGGCTTTGGAAGCCGCCACCAGCAGCAAGTCAGGTACACGGCCTCCGGCTGCGCCGAATGCGCCATACGGTCCGGGGCCAATTGGCGGGGGTCGCTGGATGAGGGTGCGCGTGACCGATACCAACAGCGGTAAGACGCGGGTCAATGTGCGTCTGCCGTTAAACCTGGTCGGGTCCGGCATTCGGCTCGGGATGAAATTTGCTCCCGAAATCGACGGTCTTGACACCAATGACCTGATGGAGTGGATCAACTCGGGTGAGTTGGGGCAAATTGTAGATGTCTTTGACGATGAGGACGGCGAACACGTAGAGGTCTTCATAGAGTAGTACCTCATCTGCACCAGCCTTTTTTGGGTTAACCGTCTCTGGCGCTGCAACGCGTACAGGGTGATTTTCGTATTCCATTTTACAGTCCGGTAGAATAAAGGGAACGACATGAATAGCGCTGAAACGATCGGTGGAAACAATAAGAAATGGCTGCTTCAGTTTGGCCCCATCTGGCTGGGCCAGGCTTTTTCGCTGCTGGGCAGCAGCCTGGTGCAATTTGCTCTGGTCTGGCATCTGACCGTCCAAACCGGCTCGACCGCAGTTTTGGCAACTGCCACCTTAGTGGCACTGCTGCCACAGGTGTTATTGGGGCCGTTTGCCGGCGCTCTGGTCGATCGATGGGATCGCCGCAAGGTGATGATCATTGCCGACAGTGCGATTGCGCTGACCACCCTTGCGTTGGTGGGTTTGTTTTTTGCAGGTGCGATTGAGGTCTGGCATATCTATGCCGCCATGTTCCTGCGTTCACTGGGTGGGGCTTTCCACTGGCCGGCGATGCAGGCTTCTACCTCCCTGATGGTGCCCAAGGAGCATTTGCCGCGGCTGGCCGGGGCGAATCAAGCTCTGAACGGGATGATTAATATCGCTGCTCCTCCGCTCGGCGCGCTGCTGCTGTCCTTATTACCCATCCATTCTGTATTAGCCATCGATATCGGCACTGCTTTAATCGCAATCTTGCCCTTGTTCTTCATCGCTATTCCCCGTCCGATTCGCAGCGACGCTGGAGATATTGTCACTCCGGCGACAGTCTGGCGCGATGTGCGCATGGGATTGCGCTATGTGTCCTCCTGGCCGGGTATGCTGGCTATTTTAATGATGGCTTCCATCATCAATTTCCTGCTCAATCCAGCCTTCTCTTTTCTGCCGCTGCTGGTCACCCGTCAATTTAACGGTGGGGCGATCGAGCTTGGCTG
>JAJZTR010000047.1:13767-16674 GCA_021848775.1 Chloroflexota bacterium
TGGAGTCGGGGTTTGGGATAGGTATGATCACCGGAGGGCTGCTGTTGGGCATCTGGGGCGGATTCCGTAAAAAGATCACCACCTCGCTATTTGGTTTGATCGGCATGGGCGCGGGGATCCTGGCGGTAGGGTTAGCTCCTGGAACCGGTTATTGGATTGCCCTGGGCGGATTGGCACTGACCGGCTTTATGAATCCACTGGTTAATGGCCCCTTGTTTGCCCTGCTGCAAACCAAAGTCGAACCCGAAATGCAGGGACGGGTATTTACTCTGGTGGGAAGTCTGTCCGCGGCTATGTCTCCGTTGGGAATGCTCTTTGCTGCCCCTGTGGCGGAATGGCTGGGGATTCAATCCTGGTACATTATCGGAGGGATCGCCACCGCCTTGATGGGTGTAGCTGGGTTTATGATCAAGGTTGTCTATACCATCGACGACCAGTCACCTGGCGGACAACTGGCAGAAACCCACGACCTCCAGTCTTCACCATTGGTGAGTGATTAAATAAAAACAGGAGCGCGACGCGCTCCTGTTTGGTTTTAACGAGTTTAGGATGTGCTGACTTTTAAAACCACCAGGGCAGTAAAAACAATCGCCACCCCTGCTGCCACCAGTATCACGCGCCGCTTGCTGCGCTGGTTGACCAACCTGAAACCGCCAATCTCGGGCTGCACTTCCCATAACGGCCCGGCTGACCAGGCAAACGCTAAACCGCCTATCAACCCGCCCATGTGACCCCAGTTATCGATGCCGGGAGAAAGGCCCAGCACCAGGTTGATACCGGCGATGGTCAGGGTGTTGAGGAGCATGCCCTGAGCGTTGCGGATCAATTTGCGGTTCTGATAAAGAAACACGCCCTGCGCGGCAATCAGACCAAAAATTGCGGTCGACGACCCCACTGAAGCACGCGGGGACATCATGAAGGAGATCACGTTGCCGGCGAAACCGCTCAGCAGGTAAAGCATCAAATACCGGCCGTGACCGTAGGACCGCTCAAGGTTGCTGCCGAAAATATACAGCGCGTACATGTTAAAAGCCAGGTGCAGCAGTGAGCCGTGCAGCCACATGGGCGTGATCAAGCGCCAATACTGCCCGGCGATGATGGCGGAATTAACTTTGGCACCCCAGGTCATCAACAGGTCGCCTCCACCCGAGGTGCCGGTTGCCATTTGTCCCAGGTACACCAGAACGCAGCTGGCGATCATAAAGTAGGTGACGTACGGCCGGTTAACACCGGGTGGACGGATAATGCGCGGAGGGGTGGGCGGTGTTTGTGGATATTCAGATTGGGGTGGTGGTGAAGAGTTCATCAATCTAAGGTTCAATTTTTACCTTTAAATGTTCTGCAGTAATAATGGCTGCGATACGGTCGACAGTCTGCTCCAGACAATCGGTGGCATTGGTCACCACATAATCAAAGCGGTTCACCAATTTGAGCTCATCGCGGGCGATATCCATGCGGCGTTCCAGTTCAACCTCGGTCTCGGTTCGCCGGTTGCGGAAACGTTGGTACCACTGAGTTTCATTTTCCGGCACCAGGAATATTTGCACCGAGTCGGGGAACAGTTGGCGCACCCTGGCTGCTCCCTGCACATCGACACGTAAAACCACATCCTTGCCGGATGCCAGCGCATCCTCGATCTGGATTTTCGGTACTCCCTTGTAGTCACCATAGACCCGCGCGTACTCGACCAGTTCGTTGTCCCGGATCATTTCCTCGAAACGTCTGGTGGTAACAAAATTGTAGTCCACGCCATTCACTTCTTCCGCCCTTTTAGGCCGGTCGGTGGTGGTGACCACAAAATGAAAAGCCAGGCCGCGGCGCTGCATGGCTTTCAACACGGCATCTTTGCCAACCCCTGACGGGCCTGACAATACGATGACCAGCGGTTTGTTCGTAAGAGTTAGCAGGGAGGTTTGATCGCACATAATCTGCATCGAAGGTGGAAAAGTTTAGCCTGGAAAACTAATAGGATGTACAGCGAGCGGCGTGTCTCCGGTGTCAATTCTGGTGCAATCAACCATTTTTGATCCCATAAATTCCGCTTCTCTGATTATAATGGATAAAGACCGATATTTTTACTGAGAGTAGAAATGCCTGCTTACGATTATCGTTGTTTGGATTGCCGAAAACGCTTTGATATTTTCATGACATATTCCGAATACGGTTCCCGGCCGGTTTCCTGCCCGCATTGCGGCAGTTCGAACGTACAACGCCGGATCAATAAGGTTCGCGTCGCCCGCTCTGACAGCTCGCACCTGGCGCAAATGGCTGACCCCGCAAATTTGGATGCCCTCGATCAGGACCCGCGCACGCTGGGGCGCATGATGCGCGAGATGAGCGGTGAAATCGGCCAGGACATGGGCGCGGAATTCAATGAGGTCGTCTCCCGCCTTGAAAAAGGTGAATCGCCGGAGGTGATCGAACGCGCCATGCCCGACCTGGGTTCCGGCGGCATGGACGGCGGACTCGATTAGTCGGTTTGGATCAAACGCTCCAAACCTTCGAATGAGACCACAAAGGAAATTTCGTTGAGGAAACTCTCCAAATTCGGCGACTGAGCGCGCAAACTGCGCACCGCTGCCCCCACCGGATCTTCGCCTGCGGCACCGCCGGGTTCATCGGCGTAAGCGCCATGGAAGGCGAAGTAAGCCTGGTTTAACTTCCGGATTTGGTAGCCGTTCTCCCAGAATACCAGCCTGCGATCCTCCATATAGGCTTCCGCCTCTTCTATTTTGCCCTCTGCCAGCAGCGCATCCGCAGTCACGCGGGTTTCGTGCATTTCGGCGCGGAAGTCGAATACTGGCTCAGCCGGCTGTGTCGGCGGCGGCCCGGGGACCGGCGCTGTTGTCGATTCCTGGGGCGGCGGCATGAATTCGGGGTAAAAACGCTCGATAACGGCTGCCCCGA
>JAJZTR010000242.1 GCA_021848775.1 Chloroflexota bacterium
GACGTGGTTCTTGTCAAAAAGAACCCTGGAACCAACCAGCAAAACATCACCTATTATATCAGGTGGAGGAAGACTTATGGATCGAATATTGAACCAATTCTCCTTCATCCTTGGCGGCGTTGTCATTTTCGGGTTTGCAGTTGCGCTCATTGCCCGGCGCGGCTTCACCCTAGGACGAGGGATTCTGCTGGGAGTTCTGGCCCTGCTGCTGGTGGCTGCCTGGGTGGTGCTGCATCCGGCCGGGACGAAAAACACGAGTGCTGAGCAAGTGCGCAGCCAGATTGGTTCCGGTAAGCCAGTCCTGCTTGAATTTCTTTCACCCTATTGACTGGGCTGCACCGCGATAAAACCCGTCGTGAACGGGTTGGAAAAGGAACTGTCTGGCAGGCTGGATATCATTCGGGTCGATATTCACACCCGGGACGGGCGCGTACTGGCAAATCAAATGGGATTTGAATACACCCCCACCTTTATTCTTTTCGCAGCAGACGGCGCTGAACTCTGGCGTCAGGTCGGCGGGCTGGATGTTGAGCGCGTCCGCCGGTCAGTTGGAGAATGATTGGCTTGAAGCGGCTTGAATTTAACCTGCGCTACCTGCTGGGTAAACCCCGCTGGGATACCGGCATCGTCCCGCCGGAGGTGGAAGCGTTTGTTGGCAGCCATCCCCCCGGGCGGGCGCTCGACCTGGGTTGCGGCACGGGGACCAATCTGCTCTATCTGGCGCAGCACGGCTGGCAGGTTGTCGGCGTCGATTTTTCATGGCTCGCTGTTCAGGCAGCGCGCAAGCGGTTGCGAGCTGCCGGGTTAGCGGCGGATGTGCGGGTAGAAGATGTCACCCGCCTGACAGGAGTGCAGGATGATTATAATTACATTTTGGATATTGGCTGCTACCACACGCTGAGTCAAGACGGGCGCAAAGCTTACCAGATGAACCTGAATCGCCTGTTAGCGCCCGGTGGAGTCTGGATGATCTACGGGCACTGCAGCGAGTCGGGCAGCAGCCCGAGGCATGGATTGACTGAAGACGATATTAACGAATTGGGAGGGATTCTTGAACTGTGGCAGCGGGTGGATGGGCGGGAGGGAGCCCAGAGGCCATCAGTCTGGTTGTGGTTCGAGCGAAAAGGACCATGAGAAAATTTATTTTAATTTTGGCAATTCTGGTATTGGCGGGGCTGATCATTTTATATTTCACCGGCAATTTACAGGGGCTGGCGAACATATTCAATCCCGGTCAGGCAGCGATCGATGATACGCAGTGTGCTTATGTTTGGGCAACCCAACCGCTGCCGGACATCAGCGCCAAATTGCAGCAGCGATTGGAAAAACAGGAAGTATTGGCGGCCGAAGTCAATGCCGCTGCGTATGGTGAAAATTGCGTCCTTGCAGATGGCAGCGTGGCGCGGTTTCTTGCCAGGCAGACCGATTTATATTTCAAGGTACCGGTCACGGATATCGAGGATAAGCAAACCCTGGGAGAACAGACCGTGGGGATCATTAATTTCGTCCAGGACATACCCGCCAATACGCTGATTGGGACGCAAAGCGGTTACATCCAGGTTAATTTCACCACGAATTTCGGCGAAATCATCAGCCTGTGGTTTCAGACCAGCACCGGCCAGGCGGCGCTGGATGCAGGCTTGCATGGCGCAGACCTGTTCAATAGATTGCTCACACCCTGATCGTTAAAGATGCTTTTCCATGCGCCAGGCAGGTTCTTCGACCCACTGCCGGCGTCCGGTATGATCAATGTAAGACCAGATTCCAGGTTCGTGGGCAATGACGATGAAGCCGAGCCGGCTGTACAAACTGCGCGCCAGTGGGTTATTGACCGCCACATTGAGCGTCAACCATGAAAAACCGCGCCAGCGCAGGTCGTTCTCCACATGGTTGACCATGCGGGTGCCAAATCCCATCCCGCGGAAAGCTGGCCGGACGCGAAAACCGTACAAATAAGCCCGATCTGTCCCATTTGCCAGCTCGGGGCGATCGCAGTTCAATTGCAGTAAAACTTGCCCAACCAGACTTTGATCGGGCAGTTCAGCCAGCCAAATTTGACTTAACTGCTGCTGCGACCGGCGGAAAGCATCTGAATAAAGGTTGCGGAAGTGCTTAAATTCCCCCTCCCATTCCATGGCGGGAAGATCCTCGAATTTGGCCTGGCGGATGGTGAGCTGCTGTACTAGATCGGGAATCAAATCGGCGTCCATAAGCTCTCTGCACCATTATATCTTGAAGGTTTGCAGCATTTGCTGCAACAGGGCAGCCTCCTGATCGCTGGAATTCACCTTGCCATCCAACCAGGCTGCCCGCAGCGACCAGAGGATTTGGCGGTACGCCGGTCCCGGTTCAAGACCCAGCGAAAGCAAGGCATACCCATCGACGGTGGGTTGGACGTGGCGCCAGCGCGTGACATATTGATTGACGATGTTACACAACGGCTGGGATGGACATAACTCATAGATGGCGTACAGAACAGGCAGGGAAACTTCATCCAGCATGGATACGATCCGGCTTGGATTGCGGTCAATCAATTCAGGCAGGCGGGAAATATATTGACCGACATCGTGAATAGCAGTGAGCAACTGATGCGACAAACGCAGCCGGTTGGCAATGCTCTGCCCAACTTCTTCGGGGAAGTGTCCAAACCAGATCAGATAAGCCAGCGCCCGCCGAATCGGTGTCGCTCCCAGCGTCTCAGGCAAGTCCCAACCTTGCCGGAGCGGTTGTTTGAGGACGGACAGAATTTCAGGGGCGTACTCGGCCTTCCAATCGAGTAAGGGATGGATGGCGTGCAGCAACCCAATGGCTTCCAGGCGGGCGAAGCCGTTTTCCGGGTGTTCCTCCGCCATCAATAGATCCAGTTCGTGACGCAGGCGGTCACCGGAGACTTGCTTGAGCAGGTCATGCGCTTCACCCATCAACTGTTCCGTTCGGGCTTCGATTACGAAACCAAAACGCTGCTCAAAGCGCACCGCCCGGAGCATGCGGGTCGGGTCATCCAC
>JAJZTR010000243.1 GCA_021848775.1 Chloroflexota bacterium
AGCAGCAGTTTGCGCCGGCACCGGACGAGGGAGGGATCTGAGGTCAACCCTCGAGGCGGCACAAAGCCCCGCCGCTGCAGTCTTCAAAAATTTCCAGCACCAGCTGGTTTAGCCGGAGCCTGACTTACCCGCCCCCAGCACTGCCAGTTCGTCAAGCGCCGCCAGCCGGATGATCCCAAATATTTTCCCAACAGACCTGAAAACCTTGGCAGCCTGGAAAAAATCCAGGGAGGCGAAGGGATGCCCAGCTTCATTAAGTCCGCATTATCGATAGCTGAATGACTCGCCGCTTGGACTAACAGCCGGCGGTATATCCGTCTGTATTGACCTTTGGTTCCCACCTGAACCGATGCATCTTTTCCAGGTTTCAATTCTATAATAAAGATGATTGTCTAGTCTTCGAGGAGCAGCCATGAAAAAATTAACTTCGTCGGAAGCCAGCCCGTGGAAGGCAGTCCTTTTCCTCAGCCTGGGTTTTTTGCTTTTTTTCCAGCTGGTTTCGGACTTTATCGAATCGGTGTATACCTTTGGCCTGTTGGGCACCGAGATCCCGCCCGAAATGGTCAGCATCGTGGTGTTCTTCACGCCAGCCTTGCTGCTGTTCTTCAAACAAAAACTGCCATTGCGCACCGTCTATTGGCTGGCAGGCGCCGCGGCAATAATGCGTGCTCTGGAATTAGCGCTTCCGCCCGGCGGGAAAATGCTGGCGGCAGCCGCAGGCGTCGGGCTGCTCCTGATCATGTTCCCGCTAATACTGGCGCACACCCGGCACGATGGCGTTTTCAACGGGCTGAACATAGGCGCCGGAGTGACGACTGCTGTGACAATTTCTATTCTAATGCGCACCATGGGGGCAGGCAGCGATATCTCTCTGCTTTTCCCCCGGATCGGCTGGCTGACCAGCGGATTGCTGCTTGCAGCCATCCTCGTGCTGCTCCCAACCTCGGTCCCCGCCGGGTTTGATGTGGAACCCAGGCGGCCAGGTTTTTTGCAGGTGACTGCCCTCAGCATTGGTTTCATGAACGCGCTGCTGGTGCTCTACTTCGCTTTTACCAGCCCGACCGTGCTGGCGCGTTGGAGCGGCACGGATTACCGCCTGATCCTGCTAACGCTGGGAATTGCCCTGTGTGTCTACTTTGCCCTGCTGACCAATGGGCGCACCCTGCATATATCGAGCAAGCTGCTCATTTTCTGGAATGCTTTGTTTATACTAAGCGGAACAGCCGCGATCCTGATCAATCAAACCGCTTTTCCCGCAGAAAGCAGCGCGTATCCGCTTTATCAAGCCGTAGTGCCGTGGGGGCTGCAAATTCCCCTGTTTATTATGCTGCTGCTCAGCCCGGTGATCTTGATCGATTTTACTGTGTTGACCGGTGAATTTGCTGTCAGGCAGCCGTCGATGCGCCAATTAGCCGGCGGTTTCAACATCGCAGCCTTCGTTTTTTTACTGGTTGTCCTGGCGCAGGTGTTCACCACCGTTTATGACTACATCCCGGTTATAGGCCCCTGGTTCCGCGACCAGTTCTGGCTGGTGTTTTTGGTCGCCGGGTTGGGTCTGACACTGCCAATGTTGGCGGTTCGCCGCCCCGATCTCACCGGAGCAAATCCGGTGCTGCGCATCCTCTTGTTTCCCCTGGTCTTAAGCTGCATGCTCATCTCGGTGGTGATCGCAGTGGTACAGGAGCCTGCGCCGGTCGTCCCAGCCGGCTCCGGTCAACTGCGCGTGCTGACCTACAACCTCCAGCAAGGCTACGATCAACATGGAGAGAGAGCGTACCTGGAGCAGTTGGAGGTTATCCGCGGACAAAATCCAGATATCGTTGGCTTGCAGGAATCGGATGTTGCCCGTTTTTCCGGCGGTAACGCCGATATTGTACGCACCATTGCCGAAGGCTTGAATATGTACGCTTACTACGGGCCCAAGACCGTTAGCGGCACTTTCGGTATCGCATTGCTCTCGCGCTACCCGCTCGAAAATCCGCGGACTTTCTTCATGTTCAGCAGCGGCGAACAAACCGCATCCATCACGGCGGAGGTGACGGTGGGAGGCATCCGCTACCATGTTCTGGTCACACACCTGGGTAATGGCGGTCCAATCATCCAACAACAGCAGGTTCTGGCAGCATTAGAGGGTAAACGCAATGTGGTGGCAATGGGCGATTTCAATTTCAAGCCGTCAACCGAGCAGTTTGCCTTAACCACCCAGACCCTGGAAAGCGCCTGGGTGCTGGCAGGCGAACCAGCTGCTCCCGGGCTGGATACCACCGACCTGATCGACCACATTTTTGTCTCTCCGGGGATGGCGGTAAAGTCGGCGGAATATATCGTGGCGGATGTTTCTGATCACCCCGGGCTGGTGGTTGAAATCGGCCCGTAGCAAATATTTTTAACGGGAAATAATTTACTGGAATACCTTTGAAATAGAAGGATAATTGGGTATATTTATAAATAATACTGACAAATCCAATACCTTTAAATTCATCGGGGCACACCCAATTTAAACAGATAGCTGCTAATAGGTCGTTCATGCAGGGAAGTGGAAAGGCAAAATCATGAAAATCAGGAGCTGGATCATTTTCAAAGCCTGGGTCGACATGATTACCGGGTTAGGCTTTCTATTATTTCCGACACAGGGGATCATCATCTGGGGGGCTGAGACCGATCCAACCGCGATTGCATTTGCCAGGTTTTTTGGCCAGGTCATGTTTCTTCTCGGGCTGATGCTGTGGATGCTAAGGAATGTTCATGATGCCAGAGTGCACAAGGCAGTTGCCAGTGCGGTGGTGGTCGGAGATGCGGTCGGCTTTATCATCACCATCCGAGAAACCTTGGAAGGCAATATCAACGCATTAGGCTGGGCTATCGCCGCGTTATTTTTAGTTTTAGTTCTCGGCTTCGGGTACATCCTCCTGAGAACGCCTGAACCTGTAACGACACCCTAGTCATCCTGCGTAAAGGTACATTCAAACAACTGAGCATCATCTGCCGTCGGA
>JAJZTR010000048.1:0-12949 GCA_021848775.1 Chloroflexota bacterium
GCGCTGCAATGGCCTTTGACGCCATTCTGGCTGAATATCAGACCAATTCAAAAATATACGGAGAAGGGGTAACACGATATCGACTTTACCTGGAAACGATTGAAAAGATCCTGCCACGCGTCCAGGTTTATACAGTGGATACCACCGATGGAGGCCAGATCAACCTGCGCCTGTTCGGCAACCCTGCATCCACCGCTACGCCTGCGCCAGGAGAGTGAGTTGCATATGGCTGATAATTGGAAGCAAACCTGGAAGGACATCCTCAATGCTTTACGAGGCGAGAATGCGAAAGAGGTCGAACCGACACTCGAAAGCGATGAACGTCCACCGTCAGAAGACCCTGGAAATCACCAAACTTTAGATCCCGCATTTGGGGAGGAGTCATCGCAAGAGGAGCAAATTGCTCTGATGGAGCCTGCGCCGGCAGAACCCTCTGCTGACACAATCCAGCTGATAGAGAGCGATAAAGATTTAGAGGGATCAGAAATCTCGCCCGCCCCACAAACTTCGGGCGGTAGTCGAGGGAGGGGGTCTAACGTTTTTTTGTATGCAATCCTTGCAGGTTTGCTGATAGTCGGCTTGTGGTTTTCAGGCGGAAATCAGCTTCTGGCCCGATGGCTGGCTCCTGCTCCTCCAGCTCCGGATGTTATTGCCACATTTAACGGTGGCCAGATAACAACAACCGACCTCGAAGAACATCTCAAGCTTCTTGTGCCAGAGGAATATCAGGCGATTGTCCGATCGCCTGATCTACTCATCCAGGTGGTTGATGATCTGCTCATGGATGAACTCGCCCGTCGCTGGGCCGAACAACGCCAGCCAGACCGGGACGAAGAATTTAGTCACACTATGCAACATATTTCAGAAGGAATCAACCTCCAATCCCTGGATGTTCAATTGCACCAGAGTGACATCCCTGTTGCAGAAAGTGATATTCAGAATTACTACCAATTGAATAAAACCCAATTCGGTGACCAGCCGCTCAATGCTGTTCGCGAACAAATCCGCCAGCAGCTCGTCGCAGAACAGGAAAAAGGGTACGTTGAGGATTATATTCAGCGGCTCAAAGATAATGCATCTATCACACGAAATTTTGAGCTGCTGGACGTGCCAGATCCGGCCGAAGACGACCTGCGCCGATATTATGATGCAAACCTGGATCAATTCAAACTTCCGCGTCAGTTTAATATCGATGAGCTTCGATTTGCGATGGGTACGGAGGAGGCGACCAGTCGGAAAAACGCGGATGATGCCCTCTTGAAGCTGCGTTCTGGTGCAACTTTTGAAGAGATCTCCCAGGATACAACAGGTGGTACGCTTACAGTTGGTGCGTTGGTGTCCGAAGGGAATCGTGATCCCGACTGGGATCGCGCAGTTTTGGAGCTAACCGCGGGAGAATTGAGTGACGTTTTTCGCGCCGCAGATGCATTCTATATCGTTCGATTAAATGAGTTACAACCCGCTCGTACACAGAGCCTCGATGAAGTCCGCTCAACTATCCGCGCAATCGTTCAGCAGCAAAAAATGGAAGAATGGTTCCAGTCTAACGGCATGAAGACATTGTTCACCCTCAAAGGCAAGCAGTATGGTCTTGGGTCCTTCTACAAAGAGTACAAGGAACTTCCGATGGATCTTCAAACACAATACAGCGGCTCCAAAGGAATGCAAGACCTGGCTGAACAATTGATCGAACGACTGCTGCTGGTCGAGGATAGCTATGATCAGCTGCTTAATACACAAAACAAGCCATTAACCGATGAGGCCAGGCTTCAGGTCATTAAGCAGATGCTTCACCAGGAAGAGATTGATGATCAAATCCAAGTATCTGAGGAGGAAATGCTTCAGTTCTATAACGAGAACGCGAATCTATTAACTTTGCCACCCAAAGCTCGCATCCGATATATTCGAATCGGCCTTGGAGCAAGCGAAGACGAAATGAAGGCTGCTCAAACAAAAGCAGACGAAGCCTATCAGAAATTAGTGCCTGGATTATTACAAAAAGGAGTAGATTTTACGGAAATTGCTAAACAATACTCAGAGGATCCAGAATCAGCCGCGAAAGGAGGCGAATATCCGGGCTGGGTTGGGGAAAGTGAAGATTTAATGACTGAAATTCAACTCCATCCGTTTCACGAAAAGATTTTGACATTGGGATTGAATGAAATCAGTCGTCCTTTTCAAGTGGATGACAGCTTATACATCGTGCAGGTCCTCGAACGAACCGAGCCTGAGAAGCTTTCTTTCGAAAAGGCGAAACCTTACCTTCAAGAATATATGACCCAGCAGAAACATGGGCAATTGTTGTCCCAACTTTCACAAAAGCTATTCACACAATACAACGTTGTGTTGTTTGAAAGTGTGCTGCAAAACTATTTCAACAACATAATAAGTACGCCGGCGACCGCGGGGGGTATGGGGAACTAATTCCAATAGGGCCAACAAAACATCGTACTACGTTCAGCGGTCACTCCCACGGTTAAACTTATGGGGTGCATAAGTTTCGACACGGCTGGTGAAAGGTGTTGGTTTGAGTATAATTGTCTCGTTATCTTCAGTGGGAAAGCAAAAATGGTTGACCGATGGGATTTCAGGATCAGCGCTACAGTCAAGGAGTAGATTTTATGTGGAAAAAAAGTATTGTTCTTTCTCTGGTGGTCATTTTGTTGCTAGCCGGCTGCACTCCACGAGCTAAAGGACCAGAAATTACAATCCAAGATGCGTGGGCACGTCCCTCAGCAGGAGCTGATATGAACGGCGCAATCTACTTCCGGATCATGAATGACGGCGATGAAACCGATACCCTTCTCGGAGCAGAAACTCCTTCAGCCCAGGCAGCCGAGGTTCACGAATCAATGGCTGACGATAATGGGGTGATGAGCATGAAACCTCGAGAAAACATTGAAATTCCAGCGGGTGGAGAAGTTGAGTTTAAACCGGGCGGCTTACATATAATGTTAGTGGATCTGAAAAAACCTTTGGCGGTCGGGGATGAAGTTACCCTAACCCTACGTTTTGAAAAGGCCGGTGAAATTGTCCAGACCGTAAAGGTTAGAGAACCATGAACCTGTTTATTGAGTATAAAGCATGAAAGATGCAATTCGACCGATCGTTTTTGGGGGGATGTTGATGCTTTTCCTATTAGCATCCTGTCAACCCTATCAATTCAAAGGCACATTTTACGAAGATCCCCCAGAGGCTGCTGATTTTGAGCTAACAAGTGCTGATGGTGGGCGATTGCGTCTGAGCGAGTTGGAGGGGAAGATCGTCCTGCTTTTCTTTGGATTCACATCTTGCCCAGATGTTTGTCCTGCAACACTTGGCATTGCGAAACGGATCATTGAGGAACTTGGAGATAAATCAGGTCGTCTTGCGTTTTTATTTATCACAGTGGACCCGGAACGGGATACACCCGAAAAATTAAACACCTATGTTCAAAATTTCCATGAAAGCATAATCGGGTTAACCGGCAGCGAGGAAGAGTTGTCCTCAGTTCGCGAGGATTACGGAATCTATGCGGCAAAGGTTCCACTTAAGTCTGGCATAGGGTACACAGTGGATCACACCGCCCGCGTTTACCTGATTGATAATGAAAGACGGTTGCGCCTCACCTATGCTTTTGGAACGCCATACGAAGATATATTACAAGATATAAAACAGATCCTGAAGGAAATCGACGCCGAAAATTAAACAAGGTCGCGCCGTCTATAATTTTAAATCTCCATGTCAATATTTATTTTAAGGCCGCCAACTGGTTTCCTAGAGGTCAAAAAAATTGTTGACCTGGTCCACTCTCAATGGTCGTTGACGTTTGCTTGAATCGTCATGATCCCGGCGTTTTTAAAATTAAAAGTCAAATCAATGGTATCTCCCGGTTCCAAATCTTGCTTTAGCCCGGTCAGGGCAATCGCCAACTCGCCGGGTTTAAAAATCACTTCCTGCTGGGCAGGCACGGGCACAGACTCTATTACCTTCATGGTTATCCGTCCACTCTTATCTTGATCTTGTGAACGAATCTCTATAGACGAAGCAGCATCAGAACTGATGCTCTGAAGTGAATCACTTGTGTCTGTAGCGTTGCTGATGATCAGAAATGCTTCGCTCGTAGAACCGATTTTACCCGGCTTGACCCAGGCATCCATAATCTTAAATTCTCCTGCGCTCGCACATGCGTACAAGGCAAGCATAAGCAAAGTTATCAATAAACCAACTCGGAAGTGTCGCATTTCCATCTCCTGGTACCTTTTTCGCTGATTTGTGCTGTATCGAACATCCGGCGCCTTAGCTCAGGAAATATCATAAGGATACTCGATACAGCACTCATATGCTTCTTCAAAGAGGGATTGTTTTCGTAATAGGCTGCATTGCATAACCTGTTTGGAATATGCATGCGGAAATCCCGCTAATCAGAAGATGCTCGTTCTACTTGGGGATTTCGCCTGCGAGTTCCATGTCAATTACCTGCTTGAATGCCTCAATTGGCTGCGCCCCCACCAATGCTAAGCCGTTTATAAAGAAGGTCGGTGTAGATTGAATACCCAAATTCACCGCATAATCGGAATCCTGTTGAACCACTGCTTTGAACTTGCCCGTATTGATGCAGTTCTCAAATGCAGGCTTATCCAAATTAAGGTCATTTGCGATTTGTAGGTACAACTCTCGCCCCAGTTTATCTTGATTCTCAAAAACTTTGTCATGGTACTCCCAAAACGAATTCTGTTCATTCGCACACATAGAGGCTTCTGCTGCAGGATAAGCCTCAGGATGGATGGAAGTTAATGGCAAGTGTCGAAAAACAAACCGGATTTTCCCCGGATAATCTGCGAGCAATTGCTTATACGTTTCATCGAAGAACCGTTTGCAGTAAGGACACTGAAAATCGCTGAACTCAACGATCACGATAGGCGCATCTTTCGGTCCAATGCTCGGAAAACCTTCCGTTGGGACATCATACCTGGTAACTTGAGGTGCTTGAGTCGCTACGGGGGATTGGGCAACAGGATTCTGTTGAGGCCCCTGAAGTCCCGCCTTATTTTCTGCGGGATCAGGCGAACGCCCCCAAACGACATAGCCGAGTAAGATTCCAACAGCAAAAGCCAGCACCACAAAAACTGCATAAAAATGGGTGCGCTTGAAAGTAATGGTCTCATCTGAAGTGGTTGTTGTTTCCATATTGCATCCTTATTCACATCAAAAAAACAATATCTATGTGTGTATTTGGCGTTTACTAAAGCCAATTATTAATAACCTGGGGCGAACAGCTCCTCATCGAAGTGGAGATGTCAGGCAGTTTGATTCAAGGATGTATCAATGGGGGGACGTAACAATTGCGAAGCCCTAGAAATCTGCACGAAGGGAGCAGAAGATGCTATTACCATTGACGGACGTGCCGGCATGACCTGATAGGTAGTCTCAGGAAATACACTCGTGCAATGCAAACAAGTGTCGGGCTGCATCCCATAATTCAGAACAGAACACCCCTCGCTACAACAACATATTAGGGCTTTTCTCATGGCACAATCCAGATCCATAACGGATGTAAACGTTAGGGCAACAGCGAACATTAAAAAAATCAGGCTCTGGCCCATCCATGCCAATCTGCTCTTATGGCCGTATGTACATATTACCTTTCCGAGGTCTCTCATCATTTGAGTGTTTCCCGATAATGCTGATCAGCTTCTTTTTCATGAAGCGCATGTCCGCTCAAATAACCAATGTACGCAGGAACAAGAGGGAAGACACACGGGCTTAGAAACGATATGATCCCTGCCAAAAATGCTAGAAGCAAGTCAGGTTGCGCACTCATCCCTGGTCGAATATCTAAGAAAAGGCCTTTTTGTTGTGCCCATATAGCCAGGTAAAACATACGGTTGGTAATGAGCAATACTCCTATAATGACTATGGTTATTCCACTGATAATTTGGATTTTTCGAATGTGAAGACGAAATTTTTGGACCACTCGTCGGGTTTGCTCCATAAGAATTCCCAATATCAAAAACGGAACGCCAAGTCCCAAGGCATAACCACTTGCCAGAAACATAGCTTGTGAACTGGTTTCCTGGCTGACCCCAAGCGTAAGGATTGCACCTAGAGTCGTACCAATACAAGGCGTCCAGCCCGCAGCAAAGAAAACTCCCATCGTAAAAGATGCCATCCAACCTGGCTGTGCCTTTTTTGCCCATCGGGGACGGGTGTCATAATTTAGAAATGGGATGTTCACGATCCCAATCGTCGTTAACCCCAAGATGACTACAAAAACGCCCCCAACTCGCCCAATTACATCTTTGAATTGTCCAAAAATCTGCCCCAAAAATGTTGCTGCCCCACCCCAGCCGATAACAAAAACCAGGGAGAATCCGAGGACAAATAGTAAAGCGTGAAAAAATACCTGCAATCGCTTAAGCATGTCAACCGGAGGTTGCATAAAAATAATCTCCTACTATTCTGATTTTCGACCTACCAATAGAACTATGGAACAGCCTTATAAAAGACCAATGTGTCTCGGTGCCGGAAATTCTTCGCCGCCAAATGTGACTAATGCTGCCAATCCGCTCTACTGAATGCTGATACATCTTATGAGTTGGACAAGCGGCTATGTGCACCCAACTCTGTTTTCTCGCGCAACAACACTGCCAGGCAAACGATCACCACCAATTCTGCAATTTTGGAAGTCAGGTCTAATGCACCAATTTCTTCAACCATTCCCGCCTCTGGGCCAAGGGGAATGCCAAGTGTGCGCGTGACGATCCAAAGGGCAATAATCGCCGCATTGCCAAGGATACCTGCCCATAACACTTCGCGCCGAACCGGGCGGGTAGCGGCGAGGATGTGCGACAACAGCAATTGACAGACGGTTGCAACTAGAAAGAACCCGCCATAGCCGACCCAAGCTTCGAAGTGTTCAGACATGAAGTAGGCGTGGATAATCCCTGCCACAGCCGAAAACCCGGCGGCGGAATACCGCCAGTAGCTTTGTACAGATGGAAGGACAAATTGTGTTTTCATGGTTATCTCCAATTCTGAATGTTTCAGGAATTACAATTTAAGGCTTTCTGAACTCCAGGCAATACATCCAACCTTTCCAGACTTCATAGATGCGCCTTTCCAGCATCTCCGCCGGTACCAGGTCTACCGGCGCAGTGACAACCTCGCGCCTGTCCTTAAATGACCCCTTGAATCCAGGCAGGAAGCGCTCGTAACCACGCGCGCCCTTTTCGGTTTCGTCTGCGATCAGGATGCGCGTCCCTGGTTTGGCGACCCGTATCATCTCTTCGATGGCGGCCCTTTTGTCGTCGAAGAAATTGATGCCCCCGATGTGAAAGACACTGTGAAAGGCTTCACCCTGGAATGGCAACTGCTCGCCGTTGCCCAGGAACAAATCCACATCCCACCCCTTGCGTTGCGTGTACGCCTGGCAGCGCCGAATTTGACCGGGGGAAATATCCAGCCCATAGACCTCGCCCACATCGGCGCGGTGGATAAGATAGGGCAGGTTTACACCCGGGCCAATGGACACTTCCAGGACCCGCCCGCCTTGCGGGTCAAGCCGGTCGAGGATTTCTCGACGAGCCTGGTCCTCGTTCATACCTAGAAAAGCCAGGGCCGCCCTGGAGAACGGCGCATAGACCCATGAAAACCAGTTGTACAGGCGGGTGAAGCGGCCGTTCGAGCCGGTCAGCGCTTCGGGCGTGATGAAATGGGGGATGCCCCGTACGATTGGGTAGGATCTGGAGCAGCGGGTACAGCAAAGCGCGCCGCTTTCCAGGTCACCAGTGCCTGAGGATTCGAGCCGCCCGTGACATACCGGGCAGGCCAGGAGATCAAGGATAGCACGTTGCATGTGAGTCTCTTATTTCAATCAACCTGCTGTTTTATCGTTGAGGTTTCCAGAAAACCATCCAGAACCCCGTTGAATTCTTCTGGGTGTGTAAAGCCGGACAGATGCCCGCCGCTGGGAAATGAATACACCTGCGCACCTGGGTAACTGGCTATAAGCGCTTCCCGCTCCGTTGACTTGAAGCCGCGGTCATCCTCCGCTAAAATAAGCAAGATCTGCCCAGGCCGCTCAACTGGCTGGTATATACGGTATTCGTCTGGATGGTCAAAAAAATCGAGCAAGAGCTTCATCTGCCCCATCAGGGTTTCATTGGTATGCAGCCGGGTAAAGAGTTCTTCCACATAGGCCTGGTAAAAAGCTCGGGTGGCTTCATCTGCTGACGCCAAAAGCGTACCAAACCTGCGCCGGTAATAGCCCTTCAGCCAGGCAGCCGGAAGTTTGAAAAAGAACTTGGCCGCTCTCAGCGAGGAGGCGTTATATAGCCCAAAACCATCCAACACCAGCTTATTCACGCGCTCTGGGTACGCGCGGACAAAAGCGTGCGCAATCCCAGCGCCCAGCGAATGTCCAAAGATGTTCGTCCGCTTGATCTTTTCTCTGTCGAGAATGGCTGCCAACCCATCCACCACCCGGCGCACTTTTCCAACCGGCGGATACGAAGGCGAAAACACCCGAAAGCGCTTCTCCAGACGTAGAATGTTTTGGAAAGATGTCTCTCCAACAGAAAGGCCGCCGCCCAGGAGCAACATGGCTTGAGAACCTTCACCGCTGACAATATATTCCCACGAAACGCCATCGGCATGGAGCGTCTGGTAAGGGTGTGTCGCACGAAAGGTTTGCAGCCGTTCGCGCTGTTCAACTGGAACATCTTTATATAATAGATCAAAGCTTACTGCTTTCATTTGCCAATCCTTTCTAAGAATGAAAGGGCCAGTTGGTTGAAACTTTCAGGCTGTTCTTCGTGCGGGAGATGACCGCAGTTGGAAAGTATTTCAACCTCTGCCTGGGGCAGCTGCCGGTGAAACACTTCCGCCATTGTCGCCGGATGCCAGGCATCCTCCTGGCCCCAGATAATCAGCGCCGGGCTGTGAATATCTTTAAGATGTTGTTCGACAAACGTGGGATCCGAGTTGCGCTCGGTGCGCAGGTTGGTCGTCCAACTGCCAGGTCGGAGGAGCGGTCGCAGGTAGGCCTCAACGATTTCCGCGGTTACTTTCTGCGGATCGGCAAAAGCTTCGACTAGATTTTTGCGGATCAAGGGCGGGTTTAAAAACAGCCGCGCTGCTTCACCTACCAGTGGTAGGCGAACCAGGTTCCAAAGCCCTGGTAACGAATGATGCACGCCGCAAGTGGATGACAGGATCAACGCGCCGGTGCGTTCCGGATGGCGGATAGCAAAATCCAGAACAGGGAGACCGCCGGCAGAACTAGCCACAAAAACTACCTGCTGGGCATGCAAGCCATCCAGCACCCGGCTAATCAAGCGTGAATTCCCCGCCACAGAATAATCGTGATGGCTGGGCGCTGCCGAGTAACCGTTGCCAGGAAGGTCAATCGCCACCACCTGGTATCCTGCCTCAGCAAAGGGCTTGACCTGATAGCGCCAGGTAAAGGCCCAGGACTGGCTGCCATGCACACAGAAAACGAGGGTGCCTTTTCCCTCCGAAACGAAATGGATTGAAATACCTTCCACTTCAAGGGTATGACAGGATCCCAGGTTGGGGTGGGAATTTTGGCAGGGAGCAGTGTGCATGGCAGTATCACAATACCTTTGGAAATAAACAACCCGTTTTCTGCGCATACTGCCGGTATTCCATTGAAAACCGGTCTGCTAAGAATTTTTCCTCGAGGCGCAATCGGTATAGAAGCCCCGGAAGAAGCAAAAGCAAGACAGAGGTTACTCCGACCACGCTGGAATAACCGATTGCAATACCAAGCGTCATCAACAAGTAGCCACTGTAAGCCGGATGTCGCACATAGTGGTAAGGTCCTGTTTTCACCAGGATATGATTGACTTTAATCTGAACATGACCGGAATACTGGTCACGCGCGACTCGACGAGCCCAAATGAACAGCCCCAACCCCAGGCCAAACAGCAGGAGCCCCAAACCTTCGAGGGCAACCCCGTGGGGGACCGAAACCGGCAGATAGGAGAATTCGAGCGGTGAGCCAAAGAACACGAGCAGGAAACCAGGTAGAATCAGCCAGAAAGAAAAGTCTCCCTTTTCTTCTTGAGAAACCTCTCCACTGCCCGACAGCCAATAGGGTTGCTTCGTGCGCGCATAGTAGAGGATTGGCCCAACCAAAAATGCGATCCCGGTAACGAACAGGATCCACCCGGTGCGATTGTTCGCCAATGTTGCAACGCCTAGGCAGGCTAATACCAACGACAGAAAAGGTACAGCGATTGCCAGGAAGAGCACCATGCTTCTACTCATGGAATCTTCACTTTGTGGTAGTTACCGGTTTTATCATGAGTATCAAACGGTACTGCCCATACAGCACAGAAGGGATATCAACCGGTACCAGGGCATCCGGTATGTTCTGGATCATTTCGCGAAACCGGCGGTTGGGATCCGTGCCAATTTGGCGAATCAGCCAGCCCGCAAAGCGCCGAAAGCCCGAAAGCCGACTTCCTTCTGGCAAAAACTTATCGAAGATTGCTATACGCCCTCCCGGTTTTAAAACGCGCCAGGCCTCCTGCATCGCGATTGGGCCATCCGGGACCACGGATAGGATGAGATTGAGCAGCAACGCATCGAAACAGCCATCCGGCAGCGCCAGCACCTGACCATCCATCACGTTGAATCCAACCAGTTCCTGGCGTTTATGGCGTGCTTGCTGAAGCATCGCCGGGCTGAGATCCACGGCCGTGACGCAGACACCGGCAGGAAGATTGGGCAAATCAAGACCTGTCCCCACGCCAGGGACGAGCAGCTGCTCTCCCGTTTTCAATTTGAGCAGTTCAACCGCTTTCCGCCTCGGGGCGGCCGTCCAAAAGCGCATCAGGCTATCGTAGATCGGCGCATAGCGGCGGTATATCTTGAGATTGGTCGTATTCTTCATAATACCCCCTATGCTTTTGGAAGAAAACGGCCCGTTCGAGCCATATAACGCTCATACTCGGTTCCAAAGGTTTCCGTTAGAAGTCGTTCCTCTTCACCAACTCGCCAGGCGCTGGCAGTGGTCATGGCCAGCCAGAGAGCGCCAACAATCGCATTCGCCGAGAGCAGGAAAAACGCGACGCTAAAGCCAAACAAGGCAGTATACATGGGATGGCGCACCCAATGGTATGGACCAGCCGTCACCAGGCAGTGGTTTTCCTTCACCATAACGCCCACCGCCCAGTTCTGTCCTAACGCCTGGTGAACCCACATGAACAAGGCATCCATGCACAGTCCAAGTGCCAACCCTAACCAGCGCCAGCCTTCCGGCAGAGGAACAGCGGTTGCTTGAAGCGTCTCTGGCCAGGCAATTGCCAGCAGCAGAATGCCATTGGACAGAATCATCAGGCTGGTCATCAGGATGGGCGACCAACCTGGCTCCTTCCGGAGGATCGCTTTCCCACCCCGGCGGTTGGCCAGCAAGCCATACAGTAAACGGATGAGCAGCATTAGCCCATAAATGATAAACAGCAAATAAGACGAAAGTGTCTCGATGTGCATGGGATGCCTCGTTCCAAAACTCGCATCCAAGGAAACGTATTAGCCGGTTTTCCTTGGCAACTGGTAGCCCAATAAGCGCAAGGCATTCATAGCCACCAGTACGGTGCTGCCCTCATGCGCAACAACGGCCCAGCTTAACTGAACCAGGCCAAGTACGGATGTGATAATCAGCAAAGCAATCACACCGAGGGAAATAGCCAGATTTTGCTGGATAATTCGCCGGCTGGCGCGACTCAGGCCGACTGCGAATGGCAGCTTTCCTAGATCGTCAGCCATCAAGGCCACGTCAGCGGTTTCAAGAGCCACGGCTGTCCCTGCGCCCCCCATTGCAATTCCAACCGTAGCAGTCGCCAGTGCCGGCGCATCGTTTACGCCATCTCCCGTCATCGCAACTGCCCCATACGCTTTTTGCAAACGCTGTATCGTGCCTAATTTATCCTCAGGCAGCAATTCCGCTTCAACGTCAGTGACCCCAATCTCTTTCGCAATCTGTTGTGCTACCTTCCGGTTGTCCCCCGTTAACATGATCAAGTGCTTCACGCCCAGGTTGCGCAACTGAGTAAGGACCTCCGCCACACGAGGTCTGGGCACATCCGCCAAAGCCAGGACACCCAGAAATATACCGTCGCGGCCAATCGTCATCGTCGTGCGACCAGCGCTCTCGAACTGCTCTACAGTTTGGCGAATACTGGTATCCACAGCCTTTCCGGCATTTTCCTCGAAAAGCTTGAGGGTTCCAATCCAGATTGGTTTGCCTTCGACCTGGCTGCGTACACCACGACCGGGGATATTCTCCAAACCGTCTGCTACGGGTAGGGTGAGTTTCTTTTCTCTAGCAGCACGGACGACCGCTAATGCCAATGGGTGATTTGACTGCTGTTCCACAGCACCTGCTAATCGCAAGACTTCATCCGGATTTGTGCCATTGAATGGGATTACGTCCGTGACCTGAAATTTTCCCTGAGTCAGAGTCCCGGTCTTATCAAAAGCCATCGCATTTAGGCGGCCGAGGTTTTCAAGGTGAACGCCACCTTTGATCAATACCCCATTGCGCGCCGCCTGGGCAATCCCAGCCAGAACCGCTGCCGGGGTACCGACAGCCAACGCACAAGGGGAAGCCGCAACGAGAAGAAGCATTGCCCGATAAAAGCTCTCTGAAAATGGCATTAAACCCACCAAAGGAGGTACTACCGCGACCAACACAACCAAAATCAGCACAATCGGAACAAATCGGGCGGTAAACCGGTCGGTGAATTGCTGCGTAGGACTTTGCTGTCCTTGTGCCTCAGCCACCATTTTCATGACCCGGCTCAACGTGTTGTCCTTTGCCAGCCGAGTGATGTTTACTTCAAGTGCTGATTCTTGATTGATCGTTCCAGTAAATACCTCGTCGCCAATACCCTTCTGAACAGGGACGGATTCCCCGGTAATAGGACTCTGATCGATGGCG
>JAJZTR010000048.1:12959-16277 GCA_021848775.1 Chloroflexota bacterium
CCGATTGAGAGCTGCTCGACTGGTTCTTCAATGATTTTGCCGTCACGCTTGACCTGAGCGGTCTTGGGCATTAATTCTCCCAATGCATTGATCGCGTTACGGGCCCTCTCCAGGGCATAATGCTCTCCAGCATGTCCTACCCCAAACAGGAATAGAAGAAAAGCACCTTCAGCCCACGCCCCTAGAAAGGCAGCGCCAACCGCGGCAGCTAACATCAACACATCCGTGTCGAACTTGCCTCGCAGTAGTGCCGGAATAGCGTGGTGTCCTATATCATATGCACTGGCGACATAAGAAAGCAGGAAAAAAATTAAAGCAATACTATCCGGTAATCCCAGGAATTGCTGCCCAACCCAGCCCATAAGCAGAAATATACCGCCAACCGCTATCAAAACCAGCGTCCATCGTTCCTGGAGCCAGTGTGGCAGGAATGTGGGAGCACTTCCGTGATCGTGGTCGTGAGCTTCCTCTTCTTCTTGTGCCTTTGGTTGAGCTAACGGCCGAGCGCCATAGCGTTTCATGGTGCGCTGGATTTGTTCTAGAGAAAGAACTTTCGTATCGTAAGCCACAATTGCGAGCCCCGAGGCGTAGCTCACACTCGCATGCAGCATTCCGTTGAGGTTTTCAAGTTCAGAGGCGATCATCGTGGCCGAATCGGCGCTATCCAGACCACTAAAAGATATTTGCTCGTGGCGGTAACCGTTGCGGAACTCTGATCCAATATCTTCCGCAATACGCTTAACAGCCGCCAAAGAAATCAGGTTTGGATCGTAATGGATACATAAATCAATTGGATCATGATCCATATGTAAATGTGATTGGAGGATGCCTTTGTGACCTTGCAGACTCGCTTGAAGCCGGTCCACACAAATGTCTCGCGCATCTCGAATTTCTGGTAAAAGAACTGGTAAGGAGATTTCAACCGTTTTTTCAGCCATCTGTTTAACCTTTTTAAATTCCTCGACATGATAAGAAAGAACACATAATAACCAGATGCGCTAATACTGCACCTGTTATTCAATAGTTTGTAGTTGTATTAACGAATGGGGGGAGGGACGAAGACGGGAAGTTTGAGTAAACGTAGAAACGACTTGTGTTGGGGATAGATTTTAATCGTCAACACCATGAAAATCATTCCAGTAATTACACCCGGAACAACGCCATAATGAACGACTCCGCTACAAACGCCAGAACCGCTTCCGATCACATCTGAATGCCCGGGCAGCATATCATGCACAAAGTGGACGCCAACGCTAAATGTGACCAACATAAGCAAAATAACAATAACGTGATGATAAGATGGTCGCGCGTTATTCATGGCACACATGATCCAGTCCCAAAAGGAACAATTCTTTTACATGATCATCGTCCAGGCTATAAAAGACCATCCGACCTTGTTTACGCGCACGAACAATTCGCATTTGGCGTAGGCCGCGAAGCTGGTGAGAGACAGCCGATTGGCTCATAGCTACGGTCTCACTTATCTGCTGGACATGCGTCTCCCCTCGCAGCAAAACCGATAAGATCCGCAAGCGATTTGGATCGCTTAAAGAACTGAATAGCTCTGCAAGCTGTGAAGCTTTCTCATCATCGAGGGAAAATGCTTCATCATACGCAGTAACACGGTCTTGTTTATATGAATTAGTGTTCATATATTCACTATTATACCCGACTCTATTAAACTGTCAAGAGTTAAATATGCCAGAAATATTTAGTTATGACGGCTGAGAGAATTAGTTAATGGGATAACATTTATCTGTATTGACTTAATTTTAATAACACCTATAATAAAAATAAGATTTAGGTCAGGCTAATAATTTTGGCGGTTATCAATCTATGAAATCACAATCAACAGAAGATTATTTGAAGGCAATTTACCAGCTCCAGGAAATGCAAAACGGTGAACCCGTTTCAACCTCCACCCTGGCATCCTGGTTGGGCGTGGCAAACGCTTCTGTAACGGGTATGGTAAAGCGATTTTCATCTGCCGATCCAAAACTTGTGGAGTATGAGCCATATACAGGGTTTGTGCTTACAGATGCCGGCGAGAAAATAGCATTAGAAGTCATTCGTCACCACCGTCTGATCGAGTGCTACTTAAGCCAGGCACTGGGTTACTCCTGGGACGAAGTGCATGAAGAAGCAGAACGGCTCGAACACGTGATCTCAGAGGCGATGGAAGACCGGATGGCTCAGGCACTCGGAAACCCGATTTCAGATCCGCATGGCGATCCCATTCCCGACCGCGAAGGTAATCTTCACCAACTGAACGTCATTCCGCTCACACAATTAGCGGTCGAGCAACCGGGCACAATTCGGCGCGTTATCGGGCAAGAGCCAGATTTGTTACGCTACCTAGCGGAGCAAGGTTTAGTCCTATCAGCTCACATTAAGGTGATTTCGAAAGCCCCGTTTAACGGGCCGATTAGCATTCGGATCGTCAATTCATCGGAAACGATCCTGGCATTAGGGCGGGAAGTGGCCGAGAAAATTCTTATCCAACCATCATCCAACACACGTTAGGACCATTCGTATGAATGAACAAACCAATCTGGAAAAAACAGAAATCAGCCGGCGTAAGCTCCTACAACTTGGCGCAGCAGCCGGAATCGCTGGCTTATTGGCTGCCGGCGGTCCGCTTATCAATACCGTTTCGGGGAATGGACCCGATCATAATAACCCGCTGACCAACCCAACCTTGGATGAAAATAAAGGGATGGGAATGAGTCATGGAGACAACAGCGGAACTGTCGGGGATGTAGATCTTACACAATTCGACCCCAGTCAGTTTCTATACAATTTTGACTGGGGAAGTGAAACAATAACCGAATCAGGTCAAACCGTTCGCGAATGGGATGTCGTTGCTCTCGAAAGAGAAATAGAGATTGCGCCGGGTGTATTCTTCCCAGCCTGGACCTATAACGGCCAGGTTCCCGGACCCACCTTTCGCTGCCGGGAAGGCGATTTGCTGCGCTTTCATTTCTCTAATGGCAGCACCCACCCACACACGATCCATTTCCACGGTTTCCACCCGCCTTCGATGGATGGTGTTGAGCCGATCATCCAGCCGGGTGAATCGTTTACCTATGAATTTAAAGCCCGTCCCTTTGGCGTCCATCCCTATCACTGCCATGTGATGTCACTCAAGAAACATATTCATAAGGGATTGTACGGAACACTGATCATCGATCCACCGCAGAGCCGGAAGCCAGCGCTCGAAATGATCATGGTGATGAACGCCTTCGATACAACCTTTGACAACGAAAACGAGGTTTACGCGGTCAATACCGTCGCCTTTCATTATGCCAGGCATCCCAT
>JAJZTR010000049.1 GCA_021848775.1 Chloroflexota bacterium
GCACCAGCGCGCCCTGCAGGATATTCTGCGGCTGAATGGCATGGGTGATGTCGACGAGCTGCGCCTGCGGGGCGATGCCCCAGATCACGCCCTTCATCACGCCCACAAATTCATCCTGCAGGCCAAAATCGGTCAGGAGCGTAATAATTTTCGGCATGGGGAAATTATACACGGGGAATGTCGCAGGGGCATGGAGGTGTAGGGGCGTAATGAACGGGCGGACACGCAGGTCCGCCCCTACGGTTGTGGCATGTTTAGGTGACCCGCCCCAATCGTGAGGATATATTTTGCGATAACTTCGGTCAGAGGGACAAAGTTCGTGAGTTCGTATGGTTGTCCTTACGAGTTGAAAAGTTCGCCCGGGTTAGCGCTCGAGCAGTTCTCGGGGATTGTGGAGGAACTGGGGGGCGGGGAAGATTAAGTTTTAATCCTATTCCGGGTTAAAATACAAGAGCCACCGAAGGGATTCGGACCCTTGACCTGGCGTTTACGAAACGTCTGCTCTGCCAGCTGAGCTACGGTGGCGTGGGGCAAATTATACCAGACCGATTCCACAATCGGCAAGGATTCACGCTTGACAGGCTGCCCATCGTTATGAACATCGCCATGCTTTCCTACCACACCTGCCCGCTTGCCACCCTGGGCGGTAAAGACACCGGCGGCATGAATGTGTATGTCGCCGAACTCACGCGCCATCTGGGGCATCTGGGCGTGCATGTGGACGTATTCACCCGCTCGCAGGATGAGCATGTGCCGCACGTTCTGCACAACCTGGGCTACGGCAACCGCGTGGTGCACATCCCGGCCGGACCGGAGGTGCCGCTGCCCAAACCGGAACTGGTGAACCACATCCCGCAGTTTGTCGACGAGATTCTGGATTTCAGCGAGAAAAAAGGCCTGCATTACGACTTGATTCACAGCCATTACTGGCTGTCGGGCGCGGCTGCCGAACAATTGCAAAAAACCTGGCAGGTCCCCATCATCCAGATGTTTCACACCCTGGTATTGATGAAAAACCGCATCGCCCGCTCACCGGAGGAGATGGAAGGTCCCTACCGGCTGGAAGGCGAACAGCGCATCCTGAAATTGGCTGACAAGATCGTGGCTGCCACCCTGGCCGAGCAAGCCCAGCTGGAATTCCTCTACCGGGCTGATTCCACCAAGCTGGTCATCATCCCGCCGGGGGTCGATACCAGCCGGTTCTATCCAATTCCCAAAGACGAAGCCAAGGCGGCCATCGATCTTCCGGTGGAGGGACAGATGATCCTGTTTGTGGGGCGGATTGAGCCGCTGAAAGGGGTGGACACTCTGCTCAACGCGCTGAAATACATCCAGAATTCCGGCAACCTGGATTGCTGCCCGCATTACCTGGCCATCATCGGGGGCGACCCGGAAGACAGCGAGCAAAGCCTGGACCAGGAGATGGGACGGGTCAAGGCTTTGAGCCAGGAACTCGGGCTGACCGACATTGTGCTGTTCCTTGGCAGACGCAGTCAGGATACCCTGCCCTACTATTATTCAGCCGCCGATGTGGTGGTAGTGCCTTCGCATTACGAATCATTTGGCATGGTGGCGCTGGAGGCGATGGCCTGCGGCACGCCGGTGGTGGCTTCTCAGGTGGGCGGGCTGGCTTTCCTGGTGCAGGATGGCGTCACCGGCTTTGTGGTTCCCAACGGGGAGCCGGAGCTGTTAGGCCAGCATCTGATCGAGCTGCTGCTGGATCCGCAGCTGCGAGCGCGGCTGGGGTCGCAGGGAGCGGAAATCGCCCGCGGGTATTCATGGGACACCATCGCCGCGCGAATCCTGACCCTCTACAACAGCCTGCTGGACGGCAAAAACGTCCCGCACCAGGGGCTGCGCCATAATCCCATCGTGTAGGCTCTGGCGGCGGCTTTAGAATAACGCGCCCAGGGTGACGGATAGGCCGATAAGCGAAACCTGCCATAAAATCAGGGCAGCCCAATAACGCTGTACCCGGAATTCAGCCTTGTAGATCAAGTAGCCGATGCAAAGCAGCGCAGCGACCAGCGCCAGGAAACCGGTCAGGTAGAATATTCCCGCGGGGATTAAACCACTGGTAGATAAACCCAGCAGTTGGATGACCAGTAACCGGCTGTACCAACTCAACAGGAAGGACAAAAGGTAGAATTTTACTCCCAAAGGTAAAACCGGCCGCCACAGGGTCAGCCCAACCATGGTCACGGTCAGCAAAAGCAATAATGGACCGGGGGATTCAAAATCGAAATTGGCAAACAGCTGGATCATCCAGATGGCATGCCAAAAAAACAGGCCAGCCGCCATGCCCCACAACGCGCGTGAGGTTTCGATATTACGCGCCGCTGTGCTGCGGTCCAGCGAATAAAGCCCGAGCGCCAGAATCACAAAGAAATAGATGAATAACCCTTCGGTATGGGCGGAAGCCTGGATCGGATAAATCAGCAGGTCAATCATCAGGGTCAATACCAGCAGCGTCAGCGCCGGCAAGGTTCCATCGATGATTCGGGAAGAAATCCCGTCCGGAGATTGTTCTCCGGTAAGCAACTTACTGAGGTTCATCAAACCCAGGAAATGTCGTTTCCGAGAAGGCTCCCCTGCACCTGGGAGATTATCGGATGCGTCTGATGACAGGTCGGCATCCTGACGAACGATTGGGTGTGAAGAATATGTTTTTTGCATGGGGTTCTCACTTCCGGGCAGGGTCAGGATGCGCTTATCCTCTTCGTCTATGGGTCATCTTCCCTGTGGGATTCTTTTTTTAGCGCAGTCCCTCGCAAAACAATTTTGCGGCCAAAACGGCCTTTCAATTCATCTACCGCCGCCAGCAGCCGCCTTTCTTTATCGTCAGGGTTGTCCCATAAGGATGGCTGCCAGATTTCGGTTTGCAGCCCGCTGACCCCGACCCCGATCAGGCGCACCTTGCGCTTGCCGTCCCACAGGCTTTCGAACAGGGTTAGAGCCGCTCTGGCAATCACAGTGTCCTGATTCGCCGCCTGCGGTAAGGTCAGCTGACGTGACTGGGTGGAGAAATCAGGCCAGCGGACTTTAATGCGCACTGTAACCGCGGTCATGCCGTTCTTACGCAGCCGGTATGCGACTCTCTCGGCCTGATCTCTCAAAATCTGGTGGAGCGTGCTGCGGTCCGCCACATCACGATCGAAGGTGACTTCCTGGCTGATGGATTTGATATCATGTTCAGGTTCAATAGGGCTGTTGTCGATCCCGCGGGCATGGCGTGAAAGATCATACCCGTACTTGCCAAACAACCTCGCTAAATTCAGTTCTGGTTCTCGCGCCAGGTCGCCGATGGTATGGATACCCAGGCTCTCCAAACGGGCTGCAGACTTGGGTCCTACGCCCCACAATGCCCTTACGGGCAGCGGTGCCAGGAAGGAGGCTTCTTCACCTGCCGGTACCTCCAGAATTGCGCAGGGTGGCGTTGGGCCGCGATGCCCGGCCTTGCCGGTATCGGTCGCAATTTTGGCCACCAGTTTGTTGGAGGCGATTCCGAGCGAGCAGGGTAAATCCAGTTCCCGGCGGATTGCTTGCTGTAATTCGCGTGCAACTTCCGAGCCAGATCGCGGCAGGTCGCTGATATCCAGGAAAGCTTCATCGATGGAGACTTGCTCGATCAACCCCGAGTAACGTCCGATGATTTCCATGACCCGCTGCGAATATTCAGTGTAATGACCGTGATCACCGGAAATCAGCAACAGGGTTGGACAAAGTTGAAGCGCCCTACCGGTTGGCATGGCTGATCGAACTCCGAACACGCGGGCTGCATACGAACACGAAGCCACAACACCACGGGTCTCGGGTCTGCCGCCTACAGCAAAAGGTTTCCCGCGTAATTCCGGGCGGCGCAATTCTTCAACCGCACAGAAGAACGCGTCGAGATCCAGGTGAATAATTTTCCGAGAAGCCATCTACCGCCACACTTATGATAAGGAAAATTCGTCCGGCGAGAATTTACAATCGCTTATCAATTTCATCGATATGGATCAGAGACAATCGTTTTTTGCGAATTAAGTCACTGAGCCTCGCACGGGCGGGTTATCCAGGCGCAGCCCGTATCCGCGCACGGTGACCAGGAACTCATGCGACCGGTCAATGGCCGCCAGGCGGTCACGCAATCTGCGGACCAGGGCGTCCAGCGCCTGTTCGGAAACCCCGGCGGCCTCCAGGTCACCCCAAACTGCCACGACCAGATCCTGGCGTGACACGACTTTTCCCTGACTGTTGTAAAGCGCTTCCAAAAGGCGAAATTGAGGAACCGACAGGGGCGGGTTGACCTCACTGGCATTGACCCACACCCGCCGAGAAAGTGGGTCGAGACGCAGCCGGCCGGATTGTATCGCGGCAGCCTGTAGAATTTCAGGAAGTGGAATTCCGGGGCCAAGCGGCATGGTGGAATCTGAACTCAAGTAAACGAAATGTTGGATTAATGAAACCTGGATCAAATCGCCGTCCTGAAGGATGACGGGTTCTTCAATGCGGGCACCATTCACATACGTCCCGTTTTTACTGGCTAAATCTTCAAGCGCGACCCCCTCAGGGGTCACGGTAATGCGCGCATGGTAACGAGATACCTGCCGGTCCTGGATGACCACCTGACATGTATCATCCCGGCCGATGAGCAGCTCCTGGTCAACATCCCAACGGTCCCCATTGAGAGGGCCAGCCTGGCCGATGAGAACGGGCAAGTCAGCATTCACCGATTTCATCTAATCCCTCCCTTTTTTGATCTTCAATCTGGCCTGGAGTCAAATTGGTGTACGGTATAATATAACAAATAAACACATTTTTGTGTGTTTGTGCTGCGAAGCCAGACTGATCCAACGCCGATTAATCAGATCAGCCAAGACATTAATGCAGGCAGGACAATTTCATGCCAATCCCCCTTAAATCTGGGGAGACACTGCGCGGCCGGTACCGGATCAAGCGCATCATCGGTCAAGGTGGAATGGGTTCCATTTATCTGGCTGATGATACCAGACTAGAAGGCCGTCAGTGTGCCCTCAAAGAAGTCGAACACGACAGATCGCTGCCGCCCGAACTGGCACGCGAGGCCCGCGATCAATTCCTGCGCGAGGCTACCGTGCTCGCGCGGCTCGATCATCCGAACCTGCCCAAAGTGAGCGATTTCTTTTCGATCAGCAACCGCGATTACCTGGTGATGGATTATGTGCCGGGCAAAGATCTGCGCACCCTGATCACTGAGGCGCGCCAGGAAAATCGTTTTCTGGCTGAAAGTGACGTCTTAAATTGGGCCGGGCAGTTAGCCAACGCGTTGACTTATTTGCACAGTCAAAATCCCACCATCCTGCACCGGGATATAAAACCCAGCAACTTGAAAATCACGCCAGACGGGTTAATCAAACTGGTGGACTTTGGCCTGGTGAAACTGCTCGCCCCGGGAGAGATTACGATCACGGTGATGCAGGGTCAGGGGACAGCGCTTTATACGCCGCTCGAACAATACGGCGGGGACAGCGGTCACACGGATGTACGAAGCGATGTTTATGCTTTTGGGGCAACCCTGTACCATTTGCTTACCAACGAGCCGCCCGCTGATGCCCGCGAGCGTTTTCTGCAGCCGGAGGTGTACATCCCGCCGCGGCAGATCAATCCAGATATGAGCCTGCGCACCGAGCGGGCTATTTTATGGGCGATGAGCCTGCATCCGGATGAGCGTCCGGAAACGATCGATATCTTCCGCCAGAACCTCATCAGTGACCGCCAAACTCTGCCGCGTTTAACACCCAGCTCGACTTCACGCTGGAATTTCCTCAATTTTCCGCTGGAACAATCGTTGATTGCGATCTCCCTGGGGCTGACACTGGTGACCCTGATCGTTACTTTGGCTCGTTAACCAGGGCACCTCGTACCCGGTCGCGGCGTATTTGCCAGAGCCAACCAATCCCCCAGCCGACCAGAATGCCAATCAGACAGGCTGTGAGAATGCCCCATGTTCCTGCAGCAGAAAACCAATTATTCCCCTCAAATATGCCTGAGGCCATAAGCAGGTAAGCCATCATCCCGCCGACCACAGCCATGAGGCCCCAACGGACTGCCCAGCGCAGGGTCACCCTCCGTTGGCCAAACACCGTAATTCCGGCGGCACTTCCCCAAATCAGAAGGAATGACAGGAACCAATCACCAGCGCCCGGACTGCCTGACTGCTCACCTACGGGGGTCGTTTCGGGGGTGGGCGATGGCTCGACCGTGGGGGTTGGAGTAGGCGTTTCTGTCACAACCGGTGTCGGTACAATTGGAATCACCACCCCGCCTTCCCCTAAAGTGGTATTCAACGTTAATAATGTGGAAGAGGTTGCCGGCTCCGAAACAACGCGGATTTCAAGCGCTCCAGCTCCGGAAATAATATATGTACCACGGGCAATCCCGCCCTCTGTTACAGTTTCTTCGATCAACTGAGTACTGGATTCTTCACCCTGGATCGAAAAAATAAAACGCACAACCGTCCCATCAGGCACCGGGTTTCCATTGTGGTCATAAATCACCCCGGTTCGCAGCGGGATAGTATCGCCGATCTTGAATACCGGAACCTCGGTTGGCTGAGGCGTCTGGGTGCCTGTAAACGGTTCAGGCTCTGGAAAATCGATGGCAAGCGGGATGACCTGGTTGGGATCAGGCGCAGTGGCCTGGATCAAATCGTATCCAATCCCTGGCACCGAAACTGGTAATGCACCCGATGGGGTAAGTTCCTGGAACAACACCTTGGCTGCCACATCCACAAATTGGTTTGATTTTGAAAATAAGCCGAAATACGCGGTCAGTTTTGCGATGTCCGTCGCGTCCAAATAATAAGGAGCGTTAAAAGCAAATCCAATTACCTTTTTATCACGGACTAAATCGGACCGTTCGGATAGCAGGCGGTTCAAAGCTTTGGATTCGGGGTGGGTCGAGGGGGTATCCAGCATCACGAAAATCACCCAATCCGACACACTGAGATTAACCCCCAGAACAGCCGAACCAAGCGGATCGTTCAGATAACTCTGCAGATCCAGGTAAGTGTAAGCGTGAATCCTCGATTCGTTGATTTGACCGCCTGCGGTCGGACCAAACAGCCGGATGATCGACTTCTTGAGCGCGTCTACCCCCAGTGAGGATTGCTCAGCGCAAACACTGCACTGCCGGGTGGTGCGGACATCTGTAAAAATAATGATATCTTCCCGCGGGTCAGGCGGCCTCGGCAGGACAGTCTCCAGGTTGGCTTTATTCGGACTGATCAGGGTGACTGCCCGGCGGGCGATTTCAAAGGTGGTCGGTTGTGATCTCCCGACTTCAGACAAAAATCCGGAATCTGGAAGCACCTCTTCAAGTGTGAAAGTGGGAAAAAGCTTGTATTTCAATGCCAAAATCCGTTCAACCGACTGGTCAACCCTTTCGGCAAAAGCCGGATCCTCGCGGTATTTCTGCGCGAATGAAGCGAGGGTTTTGATGATCGTGGTTTCCGAATCGGGGTCATTTACTTCCACATAGTCATTCAGGTACAACAGGTCGTTTCCCGCCAGAAACGCGTTTCGAGCGACTGTCCGCGCATCAAAGGTCTGCAATGTGGGATCATAAAAACGGCGCACAGCATTGCTGCCCAGGTTATCGCTGACCACCAACCCGCCCTGGTTGTACCACTCCGCGATTGGCTCCAGGCTGAGAACCTGCTCCAAGGCTGCCGAATCCAGACTGACTGGCGGGGTGACATCCCGAATATTGTCCCGCAAGCCCTGGTAGCGAATATGCGAAACCAGCAGCCCGTCAGCTTTGGAGAGTGGATCGGTTTGAGGATTGGTAACAGCAAAAAACGGCGCCAGATCCACCTGTTTCAGCTGTTCCAGCGGTTTTCGGACGGTAGCAACTTCTTCCTCTGGCAAACGGTCTGAACTGCCGCGTCCGGGAAAGTGTTTGGCGATGACTGCCATCTCATCGCGGCTTCCCAAATGCAGCCCGCGGATATAGGCTTTGCCCATTTCGCCAACCCAGAAGGGGTCGCCGCCGAAGGTTCGTACCCCAAGGTCATCGCCGCTGCCAGTTGTAGTCGTTTCAAGAACATCCAACGATGGCCCGAGATAAAAGTTAAAGCCAATCGCCCGCAGTTCCTTGCCCATCACCATTCCAGCCGCTTGCGCCAGCTGAGTATCCCAGGTCGCACCGATTGACATTGGGCTGGGAATAGCGGTCAATCCATTCAATATCTGGTCGGATGGAAATAAGTCACCTTCCTGCGAGATGCCGATAAACATCGGAACATATTCAACGGATTCCGGCTGACCTGTTTCGAGGTTGAGCGTCTCAGCCTGAGAGACCTCCCACCCGATGGTCTGCAGCCCCCGCACCAAATCAGCGGCATTTGTAACCGTATCGGTTGGTCCTGTGAAGTTATCATTGTCGGCGCGGAGAATTACGCCTCCGATTTGGTGATGGGTGATCAATTTATAAATTCCGGAATCGCTGCCGATATCCGTTCCATTAAATGAAACCAGGAATAACTGACCCACACGTTGTTCAGGCGTCAAGTTGGCCATCAATGCGCGCGCCTTGGCTAAATTTTCATCCTCCTGGGTTGTTTGCCCGGCCTGGACCGGGTATCCAAACGGGAAAATTAGCGATACCATGACCACGATGAATAAGGAGGCATTGATCAACCGTTTCATCGCAGACCGCCTGTTTGCCGGTTCAGAGCCGAGCGTGACAGAATATCCTGATGAACTTCGGGTTGAATATTCCCTCCGGTGATAACCAGCACGGCAGGAAGATCAGGTACTTTCCCGGTCAACAATGCCGCCAATGCAACCGCGGCTGACCCTTCGATGATCTCATGATGCTTCTCCCAGGCATAAACAATGGCATTCTCGATACTGGCTTCGCTGACCAGAACGATGTCATCTGCCAACTCGCGCACGGCAGGGATCGTAATGGAAGAGTCTTCGATTTTTCCAGCCAACCCATCCGCCAGACTATCCCATTCAACAACAGATTCCTGCGGCTTCCCGTTGAATATGGCATGCATAAACGAAGAGGCTTCTGACTGCACGCCGATTATTCTGGTACGAATACCTCGTGACTGGATGGCGAGGGCTGTTCCAGCCAGCAAACCTCCCCCGCCAACTGGAATGACCACGGATTTTGCATCGAAGGGTTGGATTTGCTCCACCAGCTCAAGTCCAACCGCAGCCTGCCCCGCGATGACCCTGCCGTCATTGTAAGGCGATATCCAGGTCCGGCCCGCCTCTACAGCGAAGCCCAGTCCAGCTTTTTCCGCAGCAGCATATCCGCCGGAAACCAGCCTGACCTCAGCCCCCAGCCCGCGCATGGCATCAACCTTGGCGGGGACGGCATGATCGCTGGCAAATATCACAGAATGAATCCCGAACTCACGAGCAGCATACGCCACCCCTTGTCCATGATTTCCCGCTGACGCGGTCACCAGTCCAAGGCTGCGTTCCCACGGCTGCAGATTAGCAATTTTGTTTATCGCGCCGCGGATCTTGAACGACCCGGTTATCTGGCGGTTCTCCCATTTCAAGTAAGCATTAAGATCCGAATCAAAGGTGACGGGAGTAACCCGGACCTTTTCGAGGAGCGTATCTTTTGCTTCTGCAAGCCATTCGATCGGTATCATGCTTCCCCCCGGATTTTCAACCCGAGCGGCGGATCGTCGGTGATTAGACCGTCGACACCAAAACTGATCATCCTCTTCATCACTTCAGGTGAATTAACCGTCCATACAATGCATTTACGTCCTGCTTTTTTTCGCTCTTCTACGAGCGCCCGTGTTACTGCCTTGTGATGCGGCAGGCAGACCTCAGGCGACACCCAGCTGCTGAACCAGGAGCGGCTGATTAACCCCGGTATACCAGAAAATGACAGCAACCCTATTTTAGCTTCAGGCCAAATTTTGCGAACTTCTGCCAAATTCATAGGCAGAAAAGATGAAAACATAACCGAATCTTCCAATTTGTGCTTGCGCACCAGATTCACAACCCGGTGGGGCAAGCCGTCAGAAATAGAGAAGTAGTTGGTGAGTTCAATGTTGATAATCATCTTCCCGCCGACCGCCTCAAAGACCTCGGCTAAGGTGGGGATCTTTTCGCCTTTGAAGATCGTACTCTTCCAAATTCCGGCATCCAATTGGCGCAGCTGCTCCAGGGTTAACTGATTGACTCTTCCCTTGCCCTGTGTCGTACGATCAACAGTTCGATCGTGAAACACCACGACCTCACCATCCGCGCTCAGTTTCGCATCTAGTTCGATCCCGTCCGCGCCCTGCTCCTTGGCCAAAATAAACGCTGCCAGTGTGTTTTCTGGTGCGTACATACTGGATCCCCGGTGAGCATAAATTATTGGCCGGTGATTATTCGACAGCATTAATCCAGCTCAACAAAGTAAGATTGGATGGCGCGGTCGATGAGTTCGGGGGTCATCTCCGGGTCTTTTCCCAAATATCTGGAAATGTCCAATATTTGATCGGCAAGGTCGCGCGGATGATTGGCGCGCAGGTTGTGATTGCCTTTGACATAGAATTCCTTCAGCAAATGGGTTAATCCTGACTCGCTGTATTTGACACCCTTTTGCTCCGCGATCCGTTTAAATATCTCGCGGAATTCATCTACCGTCGGGTCGACAATTTCTATTTTGTGGCGCAAACGGCGAAGGAAGGCTTCATCCACCAGATCTTTTGGCGGGAGATTGGTGGAGAAAATGACCAGTACATCGAAAGGCACCTCGAATTTTCGGCCGGTGTGCATGGTCATGTAATCGATGCGGTTTTCCAGCGGCACAATCCACCGGTTGAGCAAATCGCGCGGGCGCACCTGCTGGCGGCCAAAATCATCGATGAGCAGAATGCCGCCGTTGGCTTTAACCTGGAACGGCGCTTCGTAGTATTTCAACGTGTCATCAAATACCAGATCCAATCCCGCCATGGTCAACTCACCACCTGTGACAATAAAGGGACGGTAAATTTGAACCCAGCGCGGATCACGCTTGTTGGCTGTCCTTAAATTCCCGGTCCCATTCGGGGTGATATCGTCTTCCCCGGTCAACTTGTGGTTGACGGAGTCATAAAGTTTTATCACCTGCCCGTCCACGTACAGGGAATAGGGAATGTACATTTTTTGGGATTGGACCATGTTGCCAACCGCCCGCGCAACAGTCGTTTTACCATTTCCTGGAGGACCGTAAAGGAAAATCGATGTGCCTGAATTTACCGCAGGGCCAAGTCGCTGGTAGGCAGCTTCAGACAGGACCATTTCAGATAACACCTGCCGCATCGTTTTAGGAGTGACCTGCATATGACCACGGCTCTGCGCATGGATCGATTCGATATATTTCGCCAGGGGGATTGGCGCTGGGCCGGCATACTGGCTGCGGTCGAGGGCTTCACGGGCTCGAGCGATTCCAGCGCCGGTGATGGCATAGACATACGCCCCTTCGCCAAGCCCCATTTGCGAGGACCGGACTTCGAGCGATTTCTCGCGCTTCAAGGATTCCAAAATCTGATCAAGGACACCCGTAAAAGGCAATGCAATCTCCTCGGCCAGTTTGAAACCGCTCATATAGCCCTGGAAATAGTAAATTTTCAAGACCAAATCCTGCAGCCATAACGGCGAAAGACCGGTCTCCTCAACGCTTGAAATCGGGACAGGTAAAAATCCTGCATTTACCGAATTGGTTGAACTAATCGAGGACCTTCCAAGGACGACCATTGTTCTTCTCCTTATTGTTTATCCGTGAGAATGAAATGAAAATGCTGGAAAAATTGACAAACGCACAAAAATCATGGAAGTCTTGATCACATTGCATTATCAAAAAATTATAGCACGCTGCCTTGTAATTATGGTGTTTGTCGCCTATAATCCCGACGAATGAAAGTAACAGTTTTAATTCCAGCCTACAACGAAATTAAAACGATCCGCGAAATTGTTCAACGAGTCAAAAATACCGGCTGCGTTGATCAAATCGTGGTGGTCGATGATGGCTCAACCGACGGTACCCGGGATGTGTTGAAAGAATTGAACGACCGGGGAGAAATTCAGGCCATTTTCCATGAAAAAAATGCGGGGAAAGGAGCAGCGCTGGGGACCGGCATCCGAAACGCAACCGGTGATGTGATTATTATTCAGGATGCGGACCTGGAGTACAACCCCAATGAATACCCCAATTTACTCAAACCCATTGAAGATGGCATCGCGGATGTCGTCTATGGCTCGCGATTTCTGGGTCAAGCGCGGCGCCCAATTTTGTTCTGGAATATGGTTGCCAATAAAATCCTGACCTTTATAACGAACATTCTTTATAACAATATCCTGAGTGATATGGAAACAGGGTACAAAGTTTTCAAACGGGAGATGGTGCAAGAAATTCCAATCCATGCCCGCCGCTTTGACTTCGAACCGGAATTTACCGCCAAAATCCTCAAGCGAAAATTGCGCTTGTATGAAGTGCCGATTGCTTTTTACCCGCGTGATTATTCAGAAGGCAAAAAAATCAAAATGTGGGATGCCTTTGTAGCGGTATGGACATTAATTAAGTATCGATTTATGGATTAGCACGTTTCACCGGTCTAAGTTGAACCAGAACGGCTCCGATGGTTGCCAGCAGAATTCCGAAAATTTCCAGAACCGTCAGACCCTCCCCGGAAAATATCCATCCTAAAATAGCAATCTGAACCGTCATAGTGTTGTTGATAATCGACGATTCCATCGCCAGCAGCGTGCGCTGGGTATAGTTCCAAAGCGTAAAGGCGAGCGAAGTATTGACCACTGCCATCCATAGGATCGCACCCCAACTCGCGATTGATATTTTTGGCATGCCTTGAATAGCCACACCGCTGCCGAGAAGCAAGACGGCGCCGATTCCCATGCTGACCGTGGTTACTACAATTGGTGATATAGTTCTGGACCGGTTTATCTTTCGACCAAGCAACGTTCCACCCGTATTCGCCAGCATGGATACGCTTATGATGGCAATACCCAACCAGTGCTGCCCGCTGAATAATGGCGGATAGAAAAACAGGATGATCCCCGCCAGATTGAGGAATATCCCCAGCCATTGCAGGCGGCTTGGCGCTTCCGACAGCAGAATCAAACCAGTTCCCGCCACGATCAAGGAGGTCAGGTTTAACAGGACACTGGCGGACGCCAGGGGTAAATATACCAGACCCAGGTACTGCGTTCCCTGTGCAACGGCGTAGAACATTACCCCCATTAAAATCAACTGGGACCATTGACGGCGGTCCAACGCGCGAACTTCCTGGAAGGAATGCTTCCTAAACAGGAATGGCAAAAGGCAAACAGCCGCGATCGCGTAACGCAAACCGGCAAAAGTCAATGCCGGCACTTCCGACAGCCCAAAGCGGATCAAAACCCACGAAGTCGACCACAAAAATGTCACCAGCAACGCTAACCCGATCGCCGCTGTCCGACCTGGTGAGCGAAGCGTGGGATGGGCCAGATCGCGATCCGGCGAAGCGGGCTGCGCGACCATTATGGAATTTAATCCCCTGACCCGGTGGGTCTGATGTCAATTACGCGCAGCTGGAGGGTTTCGCGCCCATTGTATATATTTTTTTCGAAGTGATAGGCAATATCGACGCGCTTCGGTAAATCAGCCAGCAGATGACCAAAACGGAACGCGATACTGTCAAATATTAGGTGTCCATCGGTCACCGACATTTTGAGGTGGGTTTTATCATTCCCGACTGTTTTCGGATAACGAATTTCCAGATCACGGGTACAAAACACCGCGCCGGGGTTATTCTGACCGGTGGGCTGCAACATTTCGAGATAGTCCAATAAATCAGGCCGCAAGTCTTTTAACTCGATTTCAAGGTCGACCTTGATCTCAGGCCGTAAATCGCTGCCCGCCATTTCCCGCCAGGCAATCCTTACCAAGCGTTCCTTTAGTTCGCCAAGATGTTCCTCACGAACGGTAAAACCGGCAGCCAGTGAGTGCCCGCCGTGGCGGACCATCAGATCGGCGCATTCATCCAGTGCTTGCGTGATGTGAAATTCAGCAATACTGCGGCAGGAGGCGCGCACCGTTCCTTCCATCCATGTACCGACGATAGCAGGGCGATGGTAGCGTTCGGTGAGTTTGGAGGCTACCAATCCGACCAGTCCGGCGTTAAAGGTCGGATCCAGTGCAAAAATCAATAATTCCTCTTCCGCTTCCAGCAATTGCTGTTCAGCCAGAGTCTGCATTTCGAGTGTTTGTTTCTGGCGTTCGCGATTTTGATCGTCTAATTTTTGTGCCAGCAAGCCTGTCTGCTGAAGGTCTTTGGAAGCCAACAGGTCAAACGCGTCATGCGCGGATTCCAGACGACCGGCAGCATTCAAACGGGGCGCCAGTCCAAAACCAATATTACCGGCATCAAGGGACGGAAGGTTGATTCGGGCCGCGTTTGCCAATGAAACCACACCCAGGCGCTGCCCCATCCGCAACAAATGCAGCCCTTTTCTCACCATTAATCGGTTCTCCCCGATCAACGGGACCATATCCGCCACGGTGCCAAGCGCCACCAGATCCAGCCAGTGATCTGCGTATGAAATGCTGCCCGACCGGCGGAAAAAAAGTGCCTGAGCGATTTTGTAAGCCACCCCAACTCCAGCCAGATCTTTATCCGGATATTCATCCCCTGGCCGCTTGGGGCAGATCACAGCATACCCTTCCGGTAAGGTTGCGCCTGGATGGTGGTGATCGCTGATTATCAGGTCGATTCCCAATTCATTGGCGCGATTGGCTTCGACGATGGAACGAATGCCGCAATCAACCGTGATTACGAGTTGTACCCCTTTTGCCGCCAGGCTTTCAAGGGCTTCTACATTGAGGCCATAACCTTCTTCGAACCGGTTAGGGATATAAGGCTCGACAATGCCTCCCAGAGTCCGGAGCGCTTCAACCATGAGCACTGTGGCTGTAACCCCGTCTACATCAAAGTCACCATAGACTGCCATTTTCTCGTTGTGATCCAACGCCCACACAATACGATCGACGGTTGCGCCCATGTCTTTTAGCAGATATGGGTCAGCCAGTTCTGCTTTGCCTTCCATATAGCGCTGCGCTTGCAGTGTGTCTTCGATGCCGCGGTTGAACAAAATCTGCCGGATTGCAGGGGGATAGGCTGTCAGTGCTTCATCAGCCTGTGGAGAAATTTTTTCAGCAATGACCCAACGTTTTGAAGATGGCGGCTGCATAAACTATCCTGTGACACAAAGGTTGAGGACTCTCCGGATCATTACCCGTCACTTCAAATCCAACTCGAGTAACCTGTCCGGAGCACGCGGATTAGTATAAGGCTTTGACTTATTTCTCACAAGTCCGGAGATTCAGAATAATCATGACAAATGTCACAAGAACGCCTGATCTTTTAATCATTAAGGATAGATCAGCTATAATCGATCGAAATGAACACTTCCGCTGTGCTTACACTGGTACTCACTGCGATTGCCGCATTTATTTTGATTTCCGATTTACTGCGGCCAGATATTGTCGCATTAATCGTACTGGTTGTGCTGGGCATTACCAGAATTGTAGAACCTCAGGATTTATTTGCCGGCTTCAGCGGGTCAGCAGTCATGACTTTAATTGGCATCTCGATGATCGGCGCGGCACTCCATAAAACCGGTGTAACTCTGGTCCTCGGCCGTTGGATGCAGCATTTGGGAAATAAGAATGAGACTACGCTGATTCTGGTCACATTTTTGACCTCAGCCGCTCTTTCACTTTTCATGAATAATATCGCTGTGGTTGGGATCCTTTTACCGGCTGTCATGACACTTGCTCGTTCCACCGCGGTAACTCCTTCCCGCCTGCTTCTGCCTTTGGCGTATGGCACGATATTAGGCGGCATGGCGACTTTATTCACCACCTCGAATATCATTGTTAGCGGGTCGCTGAAGGATGCCGGTTTTGAACAATTCGGGGTGCTGGATTTTCTACCGATTGGGCTGCCTCTGGTTGCAATTGGCGCCATCTATATGATCACCGCTGGCCGCCGCATGCTGCCAAACACCAAACCAGCCGGCCGGAATGGCTTGCTGTCCCGACTCGGTGATCGCCTGGCAGACCTTTACAATCTCAAAAGTAATCTTTCCGAGATCATGGTCCAGCCTGAAAGTCCGTTTGCAGAAAAGACAATTCA
>JAJZTR010000050.1 GCA_021848775.1 Chloroflexota bacterium
CCGAGCAGGGTTTCCGGCGGCGCCCAGAGTGACCACCTTACTGCTGCTTCCTCTCGGACCTGACAGGGTTCGACGGTTTCTGCCGCGCCGGTCCCACCCGGGCGCGCGATAAGGATACCGCAAGTGATGGGGGCTGTCAACGGATGGATCGAGACGGCAAGCTGGTAATTTAAACCACCGGCCGTCAGGGAATGCGAAACCCTGACGGCGCTGGTACTATAAGGAGGAGGAGATGAATTTCTAAACACATTCTAGACGCCAATGCTGAGAGAAAACAAAGAAGCGGCTGTTAAAATGCTGTGAGTGGATGGAGCAGCCCCATTAACAGGTTTTTCTCAGCCAGTGGTTGTATGATTAAGCCGGATCGATCGAAATTCAACCCTGGTGAAACCAAATGACCACAATCCTGATCGTCGATGACGATGTGAAATTACTCAAGATGCTGCAGCGCACCCTGACCTATGAGGGGTTGATGGTGATCACTGCATCCAATGGGTTGGAGGCGCTCAAACAGGTGGATAGTTACCACCCGGAAATCATCATCCTGGATTGGATGATGCCCAAAATGGACGGGATGGAAGTGATGCATGAGCTGCGCCGCGAAAACAACCGCGCTTTCATTCTTATGCTCACAGCACGCGACGCGCTCGAGAATCGCGTGGAGGGTTTGGAAAGCGGCGCCGATGATTATCTGGTTAAACCTTTCGCTCCGGCAGAACTGGTGGCGCGGGTACATGCCTTCCTGCGGCGCATTGAAGGTAAATCCGATAAACAGCCCGTGTCTTACGAAGAGCTGCACCTGGATCCGCTCACCCATACAGCCAGCCTGGCCGGCACCACCCTGGATTTGACTCCCACTGAGTTCGATCTGCTTCATTATTTTATGCGCCACCCACGCCAGGTTCTGGAGCGGGCGCAAATTCTTACCAACGTTTGGGGTTACGATTTTGGCGGCGAGCAGAATGTGCTCGAAGTGTATGTGGGGTATTTACGCCGCAAGCTGGAGGCCGGCGGGCATCCGCGTTTGATTCACACGATTCGCGGCATTGGTTACGCACTGAGAACTGAGTTCTGAGGAATGTCCATTCGACTTCGTCTGACACTGCTCTACACCCTCATACTGGCGCTCACGCTGGTGGTTTTTGGCGCCACCCTGTACGCAATCCAGGCGCAATCGACGCTCAATGCGCTTAAAGAAGATATTATGGCAAGCAGCGATATGCTGGTGCGCTCGATCTTCTATAACTATTTGAGCCCGACCGTTAAGGAGTCCCCGCCGCAACCGCAGGTTCAAGTCCCGTTCGAGATCATTTCCGGCGAGCAAGCCTTGAAGGATCTGCGCGAGCGGGAAATTGTGCGCATCCTCTCCACCGAAGGTACCCTTCTTGCCAGCCCGTTTGGCACGGTGGATGCTCTGCCGATTAGTGAAGAGGGCATGGCTGCATTAAAGGAAGCGAAAGTCTGGTGGGAGATTGTGGCGCCTGAAGATGAGCGTATGCTGGTGCTCAATAGTCCGGTGTCCGTCAATAACCAGATGGCCTTCATCATCCAGGTTGCCAGACCTCTCACCGAGCGCGACCGCTCCCTGAACGCATTGAGTTCCACGCTGATCTTTGCCAGCCTGCTCACGATCCTGATCGCCTTTGGTATTGGCTGGGCGCTTTCGAGTGCCGCTTTACGCCCCATCGACCGGATTACCCAGACCGCCGCAGAAATCGAAGGTGAAAACGACCTGACACGGCGCGTGGACCATAAAGGACCCAATGACGAAATTGGCAGGTTGGCGGTCACCTTTAATTCGATGCTTTCCCGGCTGCAGGATGCCTACGCCCGGGTCAATCACGCCCTGGGGATGCAGCGGGATTTTGTGGCGGATGTCTCGCATGAACTGCGTACCCCGCTGACCACCGTGCGCGGCAATTTGGACTTGCTGAGGCGTCAACCGCCGCCGCCGGCTGAGGAGCAGGCGGACATTTTGAACGACATGGTTGAAGAATCTGACCGCCTGATCCGGCTGGTCAACGATCTGCTCGTTCTGGCGCGGGCGGATGCCGGGCGCAATCTGCAGCAGGAACCGGTCCCCGTTCAGCCGCTGGTGGGCGAGGTTATCCGTCAGATGCGGCTGTTGGATGCCGGCCGGGAATTCAATGACCAGACGCAGGACTTGACCGTTTTGGGGGACCGCGATGCGGTGAAACAAATTCTGTTGTCGCTGCTGGACAACGCGGTGAAGCACACGCAGGGTGCTATATCCGTGAAGGCGCAGCCGGAAGGGAATATGGTGAGGCTGGTCGTCCAGGATAGCGGGCCGGGAATATCAGCCGAGCTGCTGGAGCATATTTTCGACCGCTTCGACCGCGGCGATACCGATAACGGCATCTCGGGATTTGGGCTGGGGCTGCCCATTGCCAAGGCATTGGCCGAAGCGCTGGGAGGGTCGATTGCCATCGAAAGTGAACCGGGCAGCGGTTCAAAAGTCACTGTGTTGCTGCCAGGGTATGTAGAGGAGGAAACTGCGGATCATCACCACGGAGACACGGAGAAAAACCATTTTTAGGGGGATAACCCGGTGCGTTGCTCCTGCTCGATTGTGTGGAAATGGCAGCCCACATAAATTAAATTGACATATTGACGCATTCGCTCAAAATAATTGTCAAATTTCCATTGCCTCACGTGACTTTTGTCATATAATATTCGTGTTATTCGTTTATTATAGGTACTTGTAATCGAGTTGTTGTTTTGTTAAGCTATTTTTATTAACACTAAGTTTATCCAAGTTAGCCTTATTGTTAATTTTTTCACGAGCTCCCAATCTACCCACCAAATTAATATCATCGCAGCCAACCTGAAATCCTGAAACCATGGAGGGGACTATGTCATTCCAGGAAATAAGTGTTTTGCAATCTTTCTTGAACCGAGGATATTCACGGCGGGATTTCCTCAAATTTTGTAGTTACATGGCAGGGGCACTAGCCCTGCCAAAAAGCTCTGCCGCCTGGATCGAGAAGGCACTGACAGCACCCAAACGGACGCCGGTGGTCTGGCTGGAATTGCAGGACTGCGCCGGATGCAGCGAAGCTTTCCTGCGCTCCTCGAACCCAACCGCAGCTGAAGTGGTATTGGATGTGCTTTCGGTAGACTACCACGAAACGATCATGGCAGCCGCCGGGAAGCAGGCTGAAGAAGCCAAAGCGGCTACCATCGCGGCCGGCGGCTACATCCTGGTGGTCGAGGGTTCGATCTCGCTGGGCAACGATGGCGTGTACTGCTGCATCGGCGGGCGCTCGTCCGAAGACCTGATACGCGAGGCTGCTGCCAACGCCGTGGCGGTGGTTGCTGTTGGGAACTGCGCTACCTTCGGCGGTATTCCGAAGGCCAGACCCAATCCCACCGAGGCGATCGGTGTCATGGATTTGATCACCGACAAACCGGTGCTCAACATCCCGGGCTGCCCGATGAATCCGGTCAACCTGACTGCCACGGTGGTTCATTTCCTGACATTTGGCGCGCTCCCCGAAATGGACCAGCTGCACCGGCCGCTGTTCGCCTTTGGTCAGCTCATCCACAACAACTGCGAGCGCCGCGGACACTTCGATGCCGGTGAATTCGTGCGAGCCTGGGGCGACGCCGGTCACCGCGCGGGTTGGTGCCTGTACCAGATGGGCTGCAAGGGGCCAATCAGCTACCACAACTGCCCGATTGTGCGTTACAACGATGGAACCAACTGGCCAATCGGCGCCGGGCATCCCTGCATCGGCTGCTCAGAACCTGATTTCTGGGACCAGGACACCTACTATCCTATCACGCTTCAGGAACATCTCCCGGCGAATACCTATCCAGCTGTTGGTGAGGTCAAGGGAACAGTAACACCTGAAGGTGCGGCGGTAACCGCTGGAGCCGTGGGCGTCGTGGCTGGAGCAGCCCTGGCCTTTGGTTATACAGTTATGACCGGCCGCGCCAAGGGGATTACCCCGGAAGCCAATGAAGAAGAGCCTTCTGAAGAAGGTCATGAGCATCATCCATAGAAAAGGGAGGCGGCTATGACCATAACCCGAAGGGATTTTCTAAAAATGACGGGAGCCGGGCTGGGTGCACTGGCGGTTCCTGTTAGCACGGTTGAAGCCAAAAGTTTTGGCGCAGTTGCTGAAAACAGCGCCTCCATGCTGTACGACTCGACCCTGTGTGTTGGCTGCCGCGCCTGTCAGACCGCATGCAAACGGAGAGCCGGATTACCACCTGAGACCGACCCGTCCGGCTTGTATGAAGCCCCACACGATCTCTCCTCCAAGACCTGGACACTCATCCAGCTGTATAAGGATGAGGTAAGCGAGTCTTTCGTTAAACACCAGTGCATGCACTGTATCGAACCGGTCTGTGTTTCGGTTTGCCCGGTTGCCGCATTGGAAAAGTTGGAGAACGGTCCGGTCGTCTACCACCGCGAGCGCTGCATTGGCTGCCGGTACTGCATGGCAGCCTGTCCGTTTGGCGTTCCTAAAACGGAGTGGGAAAAACCACTGCCGTTTATTCAGAAATGCGATTTCTGCTGGGAACGGCAGGCCAATGGCGAAGAACCTGCCTGCAGCGAAGCCTGCCCGACCGGAGCGTTGATCTACGGGTCGCGCAAGTCCATGCTGGATATTGCTCGGACGCGCCTGGAAGGGGAGGGCGATTATGTCCAGCACATCTATGGCGAAAAGGAAGCCGGCGGCACCTCCATGTTGTATATTTCAAATCTTGATTTCCAGAAATTAGGCTTCCCTGATCAAAGCGATGTTTCTCTGCCGGATATCACCTGGCCCTACATGCAAGGTGTACTGGGTGTGATCGGTGTCATGGTCACGCTCAGCACCGCCATCTACCTGCGCACCCATCGAAATGAAAAGAACGGCAAGGAAAACGGTGGAAACAACGGCGGAAAGGAGGAGGCGTAACATGGCTGTGCGACTTGGAGATATTCGTCTGCGCCGCTATCCGTTAGGCCCCGGAATGATCCTGGTATGGGTGCTGGGTGCTCTCGGCATGGGCGTGGCGGTTTGGCGCTGGATTGTCGGATTGGGAGCAACCACCAACCTCAATGATGGGCGTCCCTGGGGGCTTTGGATCAGTTTTGACATGATGGCTGGTATCGGTTTGGCTGCCGGGGCATTTACAGTCGCTGCGGTCGTCTACATCTTCAACCTGAAGAAATTTTATCCAATCGTCCGGCCCACTATTTTGACCGGGTTCATCAGCTACACCCTGGCCGGTCTTACCCTGCTGGTCGACCTTTCGCAACCGCAGCGCATCTGGCACCTGATTATTTACTGGAATATACACTCACCACTGTTTGAAATCGGCTGGTGCGTGATGCTTTACCTCACCGTCCTGGCGCTGGAATTCAGTCCGGTAGTATTTGAAGCCCTGCATTGGAAAGTGCCGCTGAAGATCATCCGTGCCATCCAAATCCCACTGATCATTGCCGGTATTACCCTCTCCACGATGCACCAATCCACGCTGGGGACCATGCTTACACCCCTGGTGGATAAGATTCACCCATTGTGGTATTCACCGCTATTCCCGTTGTATTTTTTCATGACGGCCATCGTGGCGGGTTTGGCAATGACCGTGTTCGAGTCTTACCACTCATCCCGCACCTATGGTTACCCGTTTGAGATCAAAATACTGGCCAGCCTTACCAAGGCCATCCCCTGGGTCCTGGGCAGCTACTTTGTTATAAGGACCGGAGAACTATTTGTCACCGGTGATTGGCGCTACCTGCTGGAAGGTGGAGCACCGGCAGTGATGTATGCCATCGAAATGATTGGCGGCGTCCTGATACCCTTCATCTACTTTGCCGACTCGCGCATGCGAAATGACATACACGGGATTACCTGGGGCGCCTTCTTTGCGATGGGCGGTTTGATCCTGAACCGGGTCAACTCGGCGCTGGTATTCATGGACGGCTCAGTCTATATGCCCAGTTGGCAGGAAGTGGCTGTAACCGTCGGCCTGACCTGCCTGGGTTTGATCATGTTCGATGCCGCTGTACGTTTCCTGCCCATGTTCCCCGAACCAACTCGCAAAGCCGTTAAGCGGTTGTAGTCCATCCACATAAATAAAGGAGAATAGACTTATGACCAAAATTGCCATAGATCCCATCACCCGCATCGAGGGCCACCTGCGGATTGAGGTGGAAGTGGATGGCGGCCAGGTGACAAAGGCCTGGAGCAGCAGCACCATGTTCCGTGGAATCGAGACCATCCTGCAGGGGAGGGATCCACGCGAGGCGTGGACATTTACGCAGCGCATCTGCGGTGTTTGAACGACTGTACACGCACTCAGCTCCGTGCGAGCTGTCGAAGATGCCCTGGGTCTCAAGATCCCGACCAATGCCCGTTTGATCCGCAATATTATCGAAGCCATTCAATATATTCAGGATCATGTCGTTCACTTCTACCACCTGCACGCGTTGGATTGGGTGGATATTGTCAGCGCGTTGGATGCTGACCCTGAAGCCACATCCGCCCTGGCGCAGTCCATTTCGGACTGGAGCAAATCCAGCGCTGATTACTTCAGAGGTGTGCAGGATAAACTAAAACTGTACGTCTCCAGCGGCCAGTTAGGCCCGTTCGGCAACGCTTACTGGGGGCACCCGGCCTATAAACTTCCGCCTGAAGCCAACTTGATGGCGGTTGCACACTATCTGGAAGCCCTGGACTGGCAGCGGGAAGTAATCAAAGCGCATGCCATTCTGGGCGCGAAAAACCCGCACCTGCAAACCTACCTGGTGGGCGGCATGTCCATTCCGGTGGATCCTAACAGCCAGGCTGCCATCAATGCCGACAAGATCGCCCAGTTGCTATCGCTGTTTGCCAAGGCGAAGGAGTTCGTGGAAAAGGTTTATCTGCCGGACGTGCTGGCAGTAGCGCCCTTCTACCTGGAATGGGCTGGTCTTGGCGAAGGTCTGGGCAACTTCATGTCCTATGGCGACCTTCCATTGATCGATGATGCCGATCCCAATAAAGCCGGCGACCTGTTTTTCCCGCGCGGCATCATTTTGGACCGGGATTTGAGCAAAGTGCTCCCGCTCGATTCGGAAAAGATCACCGAGTACGTCAAGCACTCCTGGTACAGCTATGACGATGAGAGCAAAGGTCTGCACCCCTCGGTTGGCGTTACCACCCCTAATTACACCGGACCCAAGCCGCCGTATGAATTCCTGGATGTCGATGACAAATACTCCTGGTTGAAAGCGCCGCGCTACGACGACAAATCGATGGAAGTTGGGCCGTTGGCGCGGATGTTGATCGCTTATGCCTCAGGACACGAGCGCGTGACATACTGGGTCGATGCAGTGCTTAAGGCGCTGGATGCTCCGGCGACAGTGTTGTTCTCAACCCTGGGGCGGGTCGCTGCCCGCTGCGTTGAGACGGTGGTGCTGGCCGAACAGCTGGCTCCTTGGACGATGGAACTGGCTGCCAATATTGGTTCCGGCGACCTGCGTATTCATGAAAACGCGCACTGGGACCCCTCCACCTGGCCTGCTGAAGCTACCGGCTGGGGTTGGACAGAAGCTCCGCGCGGGGCGCTGGGACACTGGATCCACATCAAGGACGGCAAGATTGCCAACTACCAGGCCATCGTGCCCTCCACCTGGAATGGTTCGCCGCGAGACGCCAAAGGACTTGCCGGCGCCTACGAGGCGGCACTGGTAGGCACGCCGGTAGCAGACCCGAACCAGCCCGTAGAAATCCTGCGAACCATTCACTCGTTTGATCCGTGCATGGCCTGTGCAGTCCATGTGCTGGATCCGGACGGAAAGGAAATCACGAGAGTAATCGTGATGGATTAACGGGTTATGACAAAAACCCTGATCCTTGGCGTCGGCAACCTGCTCCTCACGGATGACGGGGTGGGGGTGCATGCGATACAACGGTTACAGGCTGAGTACACAATACCCGAGGAGGTCCAGGTCGTCGATGGGGGGACTTGCGGCCTGGATCTCCTGCAATTTTTAGAGGGAATCGACCATCTGGTCATTGTGGACGCAGCTCACCTGAATAAACCACCTGGCACAATTGCACGCATGGAAGACGACCAGGTGCCGGCCTATCTGGCTTTGAAGACCTCGCCGCATGAGATCGGGCTGCCCGAACTGATGTTCACCGCCCGCCTGATCGATATTTATCCGCGGCACGTGGTGGTGCTAGGCGTCCAGCCCGAGAGCATCGAGACCGCGGTGGGACTGACGCCATTCGTGGCTGCCCGGCTGGATGAACTGGTGGCAATGCTGGCTGACGAAGTGGGGGCAGTGAAGGTATAGCAGGGTAGCGCCTTCAGCGCAGGTTGGTGGTCGGTCGGTTTATTTTTCTAAAGCCAGGGCCAGGGAAGTCTGCCAGGGCAATAATTTCAGGTTAAAACTCTGTTCGAGTTTATCGCACGCCAACGCCGAAAAATACGGGCGCACGGCAGCCGAGGGGAATTCTATTGTTTTTGCCGGGAGAATGGAGTAGTTTTCCATTCCCAGAACGGACAGAATTTCCTTTACCCACTCATAGCGGCTGGCTGCACCAGCCCCGGCCAGATGGTAGAGCCCTGACAGGCTTTGGAGCCTGTCTTTGTCCAAGGCATATTGGGCAATGACCTGTCCGGTGACCTCTGCCAAAGTCCGGCACCAGGTTGGGCTGCCGATTTGGTCATCCACGATCCGTAATTCGGTTTTCGTTTTTGACCACTCGATTACTTTATTGACAAACCCGCCGGTGCGGCTGCTGTACACCCAGCTGGTACGGAAGGTTAAAAATTTCTCTGCCAGCGCTGCGGCATCTTCCCCGGCCAGCTTGGTCTTGCCGTACACATTCAGGGGGTTGGGGGAATCGGTCTCAACATAGGTGCTGCCCTTGGTCCCGTCGAAAACATAATCCGTCGAAAAATGGATGAGCAGCGCGCCGAGGTTTTTTGCCTCGCGCGCCATCCCGGCTACCGCGTCGGCGTTAATGCGCCGGGCCACATCCGGCTCGCTTTCAGCCTTATCCACATTGGTATAGGCCACTGCGTTGACGATTACGTCCGGTTTGGCTGAACGTATGATTTCGGGCAGGGTCTGCGGCTGGTTGAAGTCAACCTCAGGGTAATCAAGTACAGATAAATCTCCAAGGGTGAACAGGCTGCGGTTAAGTTCCCAGCCGAGCTGACCGATTTTACCGAAAAGGAGTATCCGCATCGTGAAATCCTACTCCAGCTTTCCATCTGCCAGGAGCATCAGGTAGGTACCGTAGCTGTTGCCAGACATACGGGCAGCTTCCTTGCGCAGCTGCGCATTATCAATGAATCCCTTGCGGTAGGCAATTTCCTCGGGACATGAGATCATCATGCCCTGCCGTTCCTCGACCGTTTGGACAAAGGTCGCTGCCTGCAGCAATGATTCGTGGGTACCAGCGTCCAACCAGGCCACACCGCGACCCAGCACATGCACCTGCAGCTTGCCATCAGCCATATAAAGCTTATTCAAGTCGGTAATTTCGATCTCACCCCGTGGAGAAGGTTTTAAGGTTCGGGCCAGTTCAACGACTTTGTGATCGTAAAAATAAATACCAGGCACGGCATAATGTGAGCGCGGTTGTTTTGGCTTTTCTTCAATGCTGACAGCCTGATTGTTTTCATCGAACTCGACCACGCCGTAGCGTTCCGGGTCACGCACCGGGTACGCAAATACCACCGCGCCGTCGGTTAAATCGGCTGCTTTTTGCAGGGTGGCTGGCAGTCCGTGACCGTAAAAGATATTATCACCAAGGATCATGCAAACAGGCTCGCCGCCTATAAAATCAGCTCCAAGGATGAAGGCTTCCGCCAGACCGCGGGGTTCCGCCTGTTCCGTGTATTCAAACCGCAGCCCCCATTGCGTGCCGCTACCCAGCAGACGCCGGTATCCGGGCAGGTCCTCGGGGGTGCTGATGATCAAAATCTCGCGGATTCCGGCCAGCATGAGCATGGATAAGGGGTAATAAATCATCGGTTTGTCGTACACTGGCAGCATTTGTTTGCTGACACCAATCGTAATGGGGTACAACCGGGTACCCTTGCCGCCCGCCAGGATGATTCCCTTCACTTAACGCCTCCTTCGCGGTTGCTGTAATTGCGCTGAATCCAGCTCTGGTAATCCGGCTGCTGTGAAACCGCTGTTATCCAGTCCGGATGCTCGAGATACCATTGTACCGTTTCGCGCAAGCCGGTTTCCAATGACCGCTGCGGCTGCCAGCCCAGTTCAGTTTGAATCTTGCTGATATCGATGGAATAGCGCCGGTCGTGCCCGGGGCGGTCGGTGACAAACTGAATCAACTGTTCGTGCGGGAAGTAGGGCGAATTGGGCTGCAGCTGGTCCATGATGCGGCAAATGGTATGGACGATCTCCAGGTTTGGCGGCTGGTTGTCACCCCCTACAGCGTAGGTCTCGCCAACACGCCCTTTTTGGATGACCAGCCGGATGGCATCGCAGTGATCCTGCACATACAACCAGTCACGCACCTGCTGCCCGTCACCGTAGACCGGCAGGGGTTTTCCATCACGGGCGTGCAGCACCATTAAAGGAATCAATTTTTCCGGGAACTGGTTGGGACCGTAATTGTTGGAACAATTGCTGATGGTGATGGGTAAGCCGAAGGTCGTAAAATATGAGCGCACCAGGTGGTCGCTGGATGCTTTTGAAGCCGCATACGGCGAACGCGGGGCATAAGGGGTGTTTTCGTTGAAGGACGGGTCGCCGGGCGCCAGTGTGCCGAACACTTCATCGGTGGAAACGTGATGAAAACGTACCTGATCCAGGGGAAGGGGTTTTTCCACCACCCAGGCACTGCGTGCAGCTTCCAGCAGGGTAAAAGTACCAACGACATTGGTCTGGATGAATGCTCCGGGATCAACGATGGAGCGGTCAACATGAGTCTCAGCCGCGAAATGAACGATCGTGTCAATTTCATACTGGCGCAGTAATTTGTCGACCAAACGGCGGTCGCAAATATCGCCCTGGACAAAAGTATGCTGCTCAGGGGATGGAAGATCTTGCAGGTTTTCCAGGCTGCCGGCATACGTAAGCGCGTCCAGATTGATGATGTGAACCCCGGGCTCATGCTGCAGGATGGACCGCACAAAATTTGACCCGATAAACCCGGCGCCGCCGGTGACGAGAACATTTTTCATCCAATCTCCTTGTCTGCGTTAATCAAAAACTTGCGCCTGGGAGAGCAGTTTGCCTGCCGCATCTTTTGAGGAGAGCAGCGGGGCGTTCCCATCCAGCAGGGGCCATTCGATGCCTATTTGCGGATCATTCCAGAGGATGGTTCGCTCGAATTCAGGGGCATAAAAAGCTGTGGCTTTGTACACAAACTCGGCCCAATCGCTCAGCACATAATACCCATGCCCAAAACCGGGCGGAATCCAAAAAATGCGTTTATTTTCTGCGGACAACCTGGCTCCTACCCAGCGGCCAAATGTTGGCGATGATTTACGCAGGTCAACCGCGACATCGAAAACTTCGCCAACCACCACCCGCACTAATTTCCCCTGCGGTTGCGTGACCTGGTAGTGCAGGCCGCGCAATATCCCCTTGTGGCTGCCCGAGTGGTTGTCCTGGACAAAATTGTCGGGCAGACCTGCCTCAACGAAAAGCCGCTGCTGGTAGGTTTCCATAAAGAAACCACGTTCATCACGATAAACCTTGGGTTCAATTAATAGTAAATCCGGGATATCAGTTGGAATTATCTTCATACACCATCCACAGCAATGAATACTGCAATTTTACCCTGTGATTGGGTTATTTATAAACCAAAAGGTCGGATATTCTGGATGTAATCGGCTATTCAGGAGTTAAAACAACACGCCGCCGGTGGAAGGAATGGGCGGCGTGTTTTGGTAAGGGAAAAAAAGATTATAAATATTCCTTCAATTGCCGTGAGCGGCGCGGGTGGCGCAGCCGGCGCAGGGCTTTACTTTCAATCTGACGAATTCTTTCGCGAGTCAGCCCAAATTTTTGACCCACCTCTTCCAGGGTATACGTATGCCCATTTTCCAGACCAAAACGCAGCCGCAGGATACGCGCCTCGCGCGGCGGCAGGGTTTCCAGTACCGCTTCAATCTTTTCGCGCAGCATCTTGGAATAGGCGCTCTGGATGGGGGAAGGGGTCAGCTGATCTTCGACAAACATGCCCAATTCCGAGTCTTCCTCGTCGTCATTGATGGGGCTTTCCAGCGATAAAGGCAGCCAGGAAACTCGCAGCATCCAGTCCACCTTGTTGACCGGCACATTCATTTCGACGGCCAACTCCTCGGTGTTTGGGATGCGACCCAGCTTTTGCTCCATCTCATGCGTCAGGCGGTACAACTGGCGGATGCGGTCCACCATATGCACCGGCACCCGAATGGTGCGACCCTGGTCGGCAATGGAGCGGGTGATGGTTTGCCGAATCCACCAGGTGGCATAGGTTGAGAAACGGAAGCCGCGGCGGTATTCGTACTTTTCGACCGCCTTCATCAATCCAAGATTGCCTTCTTGTATCAAGTCCAGGAAAGGAACCCCGCGCCCAATATAGCGTTTGGCAATACTGACCACCAGGCGGGTGTTGGCTTTGATCAGATGCTCGCGCGCCAGAAGTCCATCACAGGTTTGCTGTTCCAGCTCCTGCCGGCGCTTCAGGGAGCATTGACCGTTCAAACGTTCCAGGGAGCGCGTGGCATAACGCCCGCGTTCGATGCGGCGCGCCAGGTCCAGCTCTTCGTCACTGGAGAGCAGCGCAACCCGCGACATTTCTTTAAGGTATAAGCCGATGGTGTCATCGGACGAGATGGACTCGATGGATGAAAAGGGTTCCATATCGGACTCTGGGTCACCCATCAACTCGTCATCTTTTAAACTGGCTTCCGATTCGTGATCGAGAAAATCGACTCCCCTGCGCCGCAGAGCTACCACCATAGCCTGCAGCCGTTCGGCATCCTGTGTTACATCCGGATACACTTCGATTAAATCATCGGTGGTCAGATATCCCTGAATATCCGCTTTCTCCAGAAGCATGCTGAGGATTTCGGAGCTTCGTTTTAGCCTTCCTGGGTTTGCCACTACCACCCTCCTCTGTTTTGTATCCCCACAATATACCGATTAATTTGTGTTTGCCAATAATAGCCGGATGTGGAATCCGTTCACACCACCACCATCGGGTGACGGTATTTCCCGCTATCCATTACGGGTCAGCGCTGCTGCTGAATAATCGAAAGGATTTAATGATAATGGGATTTCCCCTGCTGATTTGCGCCCGCTGCTCGCTTGCGGACCCTTATTCCTGAACCGGTTGAGCCTGGTGCTCGCACACAGTCTCATTGAGATTCACTCCGCAGTAGGAACATAAACCTTTACAGTTGGGCCGGCAAATGGGTTTGATGGGCTGCTCCAATAAGAGATAATCACGGGCAAGCGGCGCCAGATTGATAAAACCATCTTCCGGTACAAAAAGCTCGGATTCCACATTGCGGCGATAACGGAACGAAAATAACTCGGTGAAATTGGCTGAAAGCGGTTGAAAATACTCATCCAGGCAGCGTACGCACTCTTGCATCAACTTACCGGAAAATTCTGCTTCCACCAGCAAGCCTTGAGTCGTGCGGCTGATGTGGGCCCTCCCTTTCAATTCGATTAATTCAAAGTCAGGAGATAATTGAACCGCCGGGAAATCAAAATCAAAATCACGGCTGGTGCCGATTGGCTGATGAACTAGGAAGCCAACATTAATGCGAAGAGGGTAACGAGGAGGTGTCACGAGAACTAGTTTGTAGCTATAATTCCGAATACGGAAATTATAGCATAGCGATTAAGACAAGTCAAGAAATTAAGATTAATTATATAATTATTAAGGAAATTACCGTCTTATGAAACTACTCATTGCCAGCACCAACCGTGGAAAACTCCGTGAGATTCAAGCCGTACTGGGGGAGCTGCCGTTCGAATTGCTCCTGCCTGCTGACCTGGGGCTGGATCTGAAAGTGGAGGAAACGGGTGACACCTATGCGGAAAATGCTGCATTAAAAGCCCGCGCCTACCGGCAGGCCAGCGGTCTGCTTACTCTGGCTGATGATTCGGGTCTGGAGGTTGATGCGCTTGGCGGCGCTCCCGGCTTGCACTCGGCCCGTTTTTCACCAATGCCGGGCGCCACCGATGCTGACCGGCGCGCTCTGCTGCTGGATGCGCTGAAATCGCACCCTGTGCCGCCACAAAAACCCGGTTGGCCCGCGCATTTCCACTGCACGGTTGCGATTGCGCTTCCCTCAGGCTCGCTCCACCATGCAGATGGGCGCTGCGATGGGTACATTATTTCTGAAGAGCGCGGTGAAAACGGTTTTGGCTACGACCCGATTTTTTTTATCGCTGAACAGCAGGCCACCATGGCGGAACTGCCGTCCGAGATCAAAAACCGCATCAGCCACCGTGCCCGGGCGCTGCAGGCGGCGCTGCCGATCCTGCACCAGCTGCTCCGGACTGGTTAAGGAGATTTTTCCCTGAGAGACACGGGGAACACTGAGGAAGACAATAAGTTTATCGTTGGGCAGTCGGTTTGCTGCGCATTTGCGCTTTCCCACCCATCCTATCCGCCCTGCAGTGGGAAGGATAGGATGGGCCTATTATTTGTCATTGGGCTAAAACCGGCTTAACTCACCACCGCACCGCCGATCCATGTTCCGGCGTCCATTCCAATTCCTCAATGATCACCGGTTGGGTCTCCCAGCCGTTGACCAGAAGCACGCGCTGACCGGCGGGCTGGTCTAAACTCATCGCCACGCGTCCGCTGCGCGTGCGCAGCTCGCCGGCACCATTCAAACAAAATAGCCAATCCTGCCCCGCGGGCTCACTGCTGACCACCAGCCTGCGGTCGGCATCAACCCGGACCAGCAGCCGGTTTCCATCCCCGCCGGTATCGAGCAGGTTCAATAAATCCTCGCCGCAATTGAGGATTCCCTCGCGCCAGAGCAGGGTGTCACCGCTGACAGCGGTGTTCACCTGAATGCCGTTCAGGAATTGTCCGCCCAGGCCTGACCCCGCCAATTCGTTCAACCGCGCCAGCCTGGAAATGTATCCCACCACGTAAAAATTGATATCCGCCAATCCGGCGTTCGAGTCCTGCCAGGATGAGCCGTTCCAAAACATCAGCTTGCCCCCCGGATAGCTGTTGGTATTGTCCAGATAGAGATAATAGTAATTGCTCGTTTGCAGTACACCCGTGCGCGACAAAACCAGCCAATAGCGGGTGCTGGCTGCGATTTGAGCCCGGGTGGAAAACACAAACCGCGCCCACCAGCGCGCACCGCTGATCACCGCGGCGCTCACTTCGGCGCTGGCGAGCATTGTCCCGGGTATGCCGTTCGCGTCCGCGCACAATTCGAGGCGCACTCCATCGGTGTTCGATCCAATGGCGCGCAGATTGACCACTGCTTCGCCCAATTTCCATGGGCCGTATCCGGTTTGAAAACTTTGCGCGACTTTGGCGTCAATGGTGGCGCTTCGCCCCAGATTTTGTACCAGCTGCGCCGGCTGAACGTACCCTTCGTACCCGTCATTGAAACGGGAGGCTTTCCAGGTCAGTGTCTCCCACCAACCGCGGCATTCCAACCGCACCCGCACCCCATCGTTATGTTGCGGGAGGCTGGTTAGATGCGGTCTGGGACGGCTGTGCTGCGTTAAAAGCGTGTCCCGTGCTTGCAGGGCTTCCAGTTCATCCATGGAACCCAGCCGGAAGATGCGTTCCTTGACGCCGTACAGACGCTGGCTGTCGAGGTCATCGACCCACGGGGTAAAGGTTTTGACGCCTGTCCACTCCAGCTGGGCTTCACGCCGCCAGTATTCCACACAAACCCGGTTCGCGAGCTCGCCAAGGTCAACCACCAGT